>NZ_JAVHUX010000009.1:0-125515 GCF_030954545.1 Serratia sp. MF1(2023)
ACGAGCACGCTCGGGTGTGGTGAAATTGATAATGCCAAGAGCCTGGGAAAGTTCCATTTTAAGGGTCCATGATGATGCCATGGACCCTTTTTACAGCAACTACCGGATCGGTCAATTGATCCTTAAACGATCGGCATTACGCACAACGCGGCCTTTTTCATTTACAGATCGTCGAGGAAAGTTTTGTCCAGTTGCTTGAAAGCGCGCTTGAGCAGATCGGCCAACGTCTGATAGGTCGGCGTGCCTTCGAGCGGCGCCACCGCCTGCCCGGCTTCCGTCAGCTTGTTGCGCACCTCATGGAACCATTGCAGCAGCGTCGGCGGCAGCGGCGTGACCGAACGGCGCCCCAGCCACCACAGCCCCTGCATCGGCAGGCTGCAGGCGAACAGCGCGGTGGCGATCGCCGGGCCGAGCTGGCCGCCGAGCGCGATCTGCCAGGTCAGCGTGAAAATCGCCAACGGCGGCATGAAACGGATAGCGAAACGGGTGGCACGCGCAACGCGGTTCTCCGGAAAGACCGGTGCCAGACGTTTGTCCGACGGCCAGGTTTTCATATAATGCTGCCCGCGCTGGAAGACCTGAAACCAGCTTACGGAACCGGACGGTTTGCTCGTCATTGCGTACCTCAACGTCACGTAAAGAAACTAAAAGCGTGCTGCCAGAGACCATACTAAAAAATTTGAAGCTTTAAATTTATTTTGTGTTTACACCGGGCTATCGGTATCCTAAGCCGGCCTTGTGGCCGGTAGAAGATGACGCAAACTTTGTCAACTTTTAGCCCTATAAAAATCAAGATTATTTAAACCGCAGAGAAATCATCGGTTTTTCCATCATCCTGTGATTTGTGCACGTCACATGATGTTAATCATAAATGTCATCGGCACTATGCGCTACGCTTGTTGTCTGATTGACGATTAATTCACCACGTGTTTTCGATTTTCTTTTAACAACACGACTATTTAAGTAGGTACTTCCATGTCGAGTAAGCTAGTACTGGTTCTTAACTGCGGCAGTTCTTCTCTGAAATTCGCCATCATCGATGCCGTTAACGGCGACGAATTCCTCTCCGGTTTGGCCGAGTGTTTCCACCTGCCTGAAGCTCGCATCAAGTGGAAAATGGACGGCGCCAAACACGAAGCTGCCCTGGGGGCCGGCGCTGCACACAGCGAAGCGCTGAACTTCATCGTTAATACTATTCTGGCACAAAAACCAGAGCTTTCCGCGCAGCTGACCGCCATCGGCCACCGCATCGTGCACGGCGGCGAGAAGTTCACCGCTTCCGCCGTGATCAACGACGAAGTTCTGCAGGGTATCAAAGATTCCGTGCCGTTTGCACCACTGCACAACCCGGCTCACCTGATCGGCATCGCGGAAGCGCTGAAATCCTTCCCTCACCTGGCCGACAAGAACGTTGCCGTGTTCGACACCGCGTTCCACCAGACCATGCCGGAAGAATCTTACCTGTACGCCCTGCCGTACAGCCTGTACCGCGACCACGGCGTTCGCCGCTACGGCGCGCACGGCACCAGCCACTTCTACGTGACTCAGGAAGCCGCGAAGATGCTGAACAAGCCGGTGGAAGAAGTGAACGTGATCACTTGCCACCTGGGCAACGGCGGTTCCGTTACCGCAGTGCGCAACGGCCAGTGCGTTGACACCTCCATGGGTCTGACCCCGCTGGAAGGCCTGGTGATGGGCACCCGCAGCGGTGACATCGATCCGGCTATCATCTTCCACCTGCACGATTCTCTGGGCATGAGCGTTGACCAGATCAACAAGATGCTGACCAAAGAATCCGGCCTGCTGGGCCTGACCGAAGTCACCAGCGACTGCCGTTACGTTGAAGACAACTACGACAGCAAAGCCGACGCCAAACGCGCCATGGACGTGTTCTGCCACCGTCTGGCCAAATACGTCGGCGCATACAGCGCGCTGATGGAAGGCCGTCTGGACGCGCTGATCTTCACCGGCGGCATCGGCGAGAACGCCGGCATGGTGCGTGAGCTGACCCTGAACAAACTGGGCCTGCTGGGCTTCGAAATCGACCACGACCGCAACATGGCCGCTCGCTTCGGCAAATCCGGCGCCATCACCAAAGACGGCAGCCGCCTGGCGCTGGTGATCCCGACCAACGAAGAGTTGGTCATCGCGCAGGACGCATCCCGCCTGACCGCGTAATGCTCTCAAAACACCGTCAGCCCAGGCTGACGGTGTTGTTTTAGCCTCATGTTAATCGTGAAGAGGACTATTCTGTGTCACGTACTATTATGTTGATCCCCACCGGCACCAGCGTCGGCCTGACCAGCGTCAGCCTGGGTGTCATCCGCTCCATGGAGCAAAAAGGCGTTCGTCTGAGCGTGTTCAAGCCTATCGCTCAACCGCGCACCGGCGACAACGCGCTCGACCAGACCACCACCATCATCCGCAGCAACTCCACCATCCCGGCGGCCGAACCGCTGCGCATGGACTACGTTGAGGGCCTGCTGAGCTCCAACCAGCAAGACGTGCTGATGGAAGAGATCGTGGCGCGTTACCACGAGAACACCAAAGACGCGGAAGTGGTGCTGATCGAAGGCCTGGTGCCGACCCGCAAGCATCAGTTCGCCAACGCGCTGAACTACGAGATCGCCAAAACCCTGAACGCCGAGATCGTCTTCGTGCTGGCGCTGGGTAACGACTCCCCGGCGCAGCTGAAAGAGCGCATCGAACTGGCGCGCACCAGCTTCGGCGGCAGCAAGAACAAAAACATCACCGGCGTGATCATCAACAAGCTGAACGCACCGGTCGACGATCAGGGCCGCACCCGTCCTGACCTGTCCGAAATCTTCGACGACTCCACCAAAGCCAGCATCGCCCACGTCGATCCTGCGCAGCTGTTCGCCAACAGCCCGCTGCCGGTTCTGGGCTGCGTGCCGTGGAGCTTCGATCTGATCGCCACCCGCGCCATCGACATGGCTCGCCACCTGAAGGCCCGCGTGGTCAACGAAGGCGACATCATGACCCGCCGCGTGAAGTCCGTGACCTTCTGTGCGCGCAGCATCCCGCACATGCTGGAACACTTCCGCCCAGGCTCCCTGCTGGTGACCTCCGCAGACCGTCCTGACGTGCTGGTCTCCGCCTGCCTGGCGGCGATGAACGGCGTGGAAATCGGCGCCATCCTGCTGACCGGCGGCTACGCCATCGACGAGCCGATCAAGAAGCTGTGCGAACGCGCCTTCCAGACCGGCCTGCCGGTGTTCATGGTCGATACCAACACCTGGCAGACCTCGCTGAGCCTGCAGAGCTTCAACCTCGAAGTGCCGGCGGACGACCACCAGCGCATCGAGAAAGTACAGAACTACGTGGCCAGCCACATCAACACCGAATGGATCGACTCGCTGACCGCCACCTCCGAGCGTTCACGCCGTCTGTCTCCACCGGCGTTCCGTTACGAGCTGACCGAGCTGGCGCGTAAAGCCGGCAAGCGCATCGTACTGCCGGAAGGCGACGAGCCGCGCACCGTGAAAGCGGCGGCCATCTGTGCCGAACGCGGCATCGCGGAATGCGTGCTGCTCGGCAACCCGGAAGAGATCCAGCGCGTCGCGGCAGCGCAAGGCGTTGAGCTGGGCAAAGGCATTGAAATCGTCGATCCGGTCGCCGTGCGTGAAAACTACGTGCCGCGTCTGGTTGAGCTGCGCAAGAGCAAGGGCATGACCGAAGTGGTCGCGCGCGAGCAGCTGGAAGACAACGTGGTGCTCGGCACCCTGATGCTGGAACAAGGCGAAGTCGACGGTCTGGTCTCCGGCGCGGTTCACACCACCGCCAACACCATCCGCCCGCCGTTGCAGCTGATCAAAACCGCGCCGGGCAGCTCGCTGGTGTCCTCCGTGTTCTTCATGCTGCTGCCTGACCAGGTACTGGTCTACGGCGACTGCGCGATCAACCCGGATCCGACCGCCGAGCAGCTTTCTGAAATCGCCATCCAGTCTGCGGATTCCGCCGCCGCCTTCGGCATCGAGCCGCGCGTGGCGATGATCTCCTACTCCACCGGCAACTCCGGCGCGGGCAGCGACGTCGAGAAAGTGCGCGAAGCGACCCGTCTGGCACAGGAAAAACGCCCGGACCTGATCATCGACGGCCCGCTGCAGTACGACGCCGCCATCATGGCCGACGTTGCCAAGTCCAAGGCGCCGAACTCACCGGTAGCCGGCCAGGCGACCGTGTTCATCTTCCCGGATCTGAACACCGGCAACACCACCTACAAAGCGGTACAGCGTTCCGCTGACCTGGTCTCCATCGGGCCGATGCTGCAAGGCATGCGCAAGCCGGTGAACGACCTGTCGCGCGGCGCACTGGTTGACGATATCGTCTACACCGTCGCGCTGACGGCGATCCAGTCTTCCCAGGCTGACGCTGCCGCCAAGGCCTGATACCCTTCGGGGTAGGTGATAAAAAAAACGCCGGTCATTGACCGGCGTTTTTCTTTTTATCCTCTCTAACGCGCCAGCAGCTGCCCGGCGGCCTCCAGAATATGCTCGGCGGTCAGGCCATACTCCTGTTGCAAGAACGCTTGTGTGCCCACCTGGCCGTAACGCTCCTTCACCCCCACTCGCCGCATCGGCGTCGGGCACTCTTCCGCCAGCACCTCCGCCACCGCCGATCCCAGCCCGTTATGAATGCTGTGGTTTTCACAGGTGACGATGCGCCCGGTCTTGGCCGCGTAGGTTTTGATCAGTTCACGGTCGATAGGCTTGAGGGTAAACATATCGATCACCGCCGCGCTGACGCCCTGCTGCGCCAGCCTCTGCGCCGCCTTCAGCGCCTCCGCCACCATGATGCCGTTGGCGATCAGCGTAATGTCGTCGCCGTCGCGCAGCAGGTTGCCTTTGCCGATGGTAAAGCGCGAGCCCTCCTGATAGATGCGCGTCGCCTGCTTGCGAATGGTGCGCACCCAGTAGAAGCCACGCAGATCCATCAGCTGGCGCAGAATGTCGGCGAACATGGTGGCGTCGGTCACTTCCAGCACCACCGAATGCGCCAGCCCGCGCACGATGCCCATGTCCTCGAACGACATGTGGGTGCCGCCGTTGTGGCAGGCGCTCACCCCGGCGTCGGAGGCGATCACCTTGACGTTGTTGCGCTGATAATCCAGCGACATGAACAGCTGATCGAAACAGCGGCGGCTGGCGAAGGCGGTAAAGGTATGCACGAACGGCACCCGGCCGGTGAGCGACAGCCCGGCGGCGACGCCGATCACATTGGCCTCCATGATGCCGCAGTTGATCACGTGCTGCGGGTGATCCTTGTGTACGCCGTCCATCGCCATCGAGCTCATCAGATCCGCCTCCAGCGCGATGATCGGCGCGCCCGCCTCAATCTGCCGCCGCACCGCGCCGGCGTAGACTTTGCGCATTTCGACGGCGTCGTTTTCCAACTGCGTCACTACGTTAAACATGGGCGGCCTCCAGTTCGGCGATGGCTTTTTCGATTTCCTGCTGCACGTCCGGCGTCAAGCGCAGGTGGTGAGAGTTCGACAGGTTTTCCAGATAGGCCACGCCCTGCCCTTTGATGCTGTCGAGCACGATCGCCAGCGGCCGCTGTTCGCCGCCGCGCGCCGGCGCTACCGCCGCCAGCAGCGCCGCGATGTCGTCGCCCTTGATGGTCTGCACCTCAAAGCCGAAGGCGCGGAACTTGGCGGCCAGATCGAACGGTTGGATCACCTCGTCCAGCGCGCCGTCCAGCTGTTGCTTGTTGTAATCGATGAACAGCGTCAGGTTGTTCAGATTGTGGTGGGCGATAAACTGGAACGCCTCCCAGCACTGCCCTTCGTTCAGTTCCCCGTCACCGAGGATGCTGAACACCCGATTGCGGCGCCCCGCCAGCCGATGGGACAACGCCATGCCGGCGGCGATCGACACGCCCTGCCCCAGCGAGCCGGTGGTGGCGTCCACGCCGCGCGTGCGCAGCCGGTCCGGATGGCTCGGCAGACGCGTGCCGTTCTGGTTGAGGGTCTTCAGCTCCGCCAGCGGGAAGTAGCCCTTGATCGCCAGCGTGCTGTACAGCGCCGGGCCGGCGTGTCCTTTCGACAGCACAAAGTCATCGCGCTCCGGCCAGTCCGGATCCGCCGGATCGATGCGCATCACGCTGCCATACAGCACCGCCAGCGTCTCCACCACCGACATGCAGCCGCCGTAGTGGCCGAAGCCCAGCCCGGTCAGCGCTTTCAGCGTTTCCAGGCGGATCGCCCGCGCCAAGGCATGCAGCTCTTCAATTTCCGTTTCGCTCGTTGTGTAGTTCATCAGTCTGCCCTCGTTATTTCTCGACGCGGTCAGCGGCCGGCGCGCCTTTGCGTTTGCCCAGGAAGTTATGCGCCACCAGCAGCGCGAACACGGCGACGATCGCCAGCATGATCATCTCTTTCGACATAAAGCGCGCCATATTGCCCAGCAGGATGCCGATCGCGCCGAAGTCGGCGTCGGAGAAGGTGGTGTTGGCAAAGCCCAACGCCCCCAGCACCGGCAGCAGCAATACCGGCAGGAAGGTGATCAGCAGCCCGTTGGCGAAGGCGCCCAGCATCGCGCCGCGCCGCCCGCCGGTGGCGTTGCCGAACACCCCGGCGGTAGCGCCGGTGAAGAAGTGCGGCACCACGCCGGGCAGGATCAGCACCATCTTCAGCTGCCCCAGCAGGAACAGCCCGGCCAATCCGCCAAGGAAGCTGAACAAAAAGCCGATCAGCACCGCGTTGGGGGCATAGGGATAGACCACCGGGCAATCCAGCGCCGGCCGCGCGTTAGGCACCAGCTTTTCCGAGAAGCCGGTGAACGCCGGCACGATTTCCGCCAGAATCAAGCGCACGCCCTGCAGGATGATGAACACCCCGGCGGCGAAGGTGATGGCCTGAATGATCGAATACACCAGGTAGTTCTGGCCGCCGCTGAGCTCGCTTTCCACATAGGCCCGCCCGGCGCAGATCGCCAGGATCAGGTAGATGACGATCATGGTCATCGAGATCGAAATGGAGCTGTCGCGCAGGAAGCTGAGGTTTTTCGGCAGGTTCATCTCTTCGGTCGAGCGCGAGTTTTTACCCACCTTCGAGCCGATCCAGCCGGACAGCACGTAGCCCAGGGTGCCGAAGTGGCCGAAGGCAATATCGTCGTTGCCGGTGATGCGGCGCATATAGCGCTGGGCGATCGCCGGGAAGAACGCCATCACCAACCCCAGGGTCAGTGCGCCGGTAAACACCAGCTGCACGCCCTCGAAGCCCGCCACCGTCAGGATGATGCCGATCATGCAGGCCATGTAGAAAGTGTGGTGGCCGGTCAGGAAGATGTATTTCAGCCGGGTGAAGCGTGCCACCACGATATTCGCCACCATGCCGAACGCCATGATCAGCGCGGTGGAAGCACCGTATTTCTCCAGCGCGATGGAGACAATGGCTTCGTTATTCGGAATGATGCCCTGAATATTGAACGCATGTTCGAACATGCCGCCCAGCGGATTGAGCGACCCGACCAATACCGTGGCGCCGCCGCCTAAAACGATAAAGCCGAGAATGGTTTTTACCGTGCCTTTCACCACGTCGGAAAACGATTTCTTTTGCGCCAGCAAACCGATCAGCGCAATAAGCCCGACCAGCACCGAAGGCACCTTTAATATATCCACCACAAACTTAAGCGTTTCCTGGATAAACATATCCACCTCGCCAATCGTTTTATTCAGATGATTGAGTGGGCTTCGAAGTAAGCGCGCAGCTTGGCTTCCAGCTCATTAATGTCGATGATGTTGCTGATCACCACCAGCTGCTCGGCCGGTACGCTGGCGCTGTCGGCGATGTCTTTCGCCATCACGAACACGTCGGCGGCGCCGGGGGTGGCGGACGACAGATCGGAGTGTTCGACCTCGGCCTCCACGCCCATCTTTTTCAGCACCTTTTTAATGTTCATTTCCACCATAAAACTGCTGCCGAGACCGGAACCGCAGATCGCCATGATTTTCATAATATCCACCTGTTGAATTTAGCGTGTAGGGTAGCGCCGCCGGTCATATTCCCGGCGTTGTTAGCATTGATGGTATTCCTGGTGATTAAGCGTTAATAGCGGGCGATAATATCCTCGATTTGCCGTTTATCTTTGGCGTGAAATAACGCCGCCATGGCCTGATTGTCTGAAAATAATTCCGCCAGTTGCGAAATCAATTCGATGTGGCTATCGCCGTCGGGCGCCGAAAGCATCACCACCACCTGAACCGGATCGTTATCTGCGGAATGAAAGTTCACCCCCTGATGGATCTTCAACAGCGATAATCCCAACGCGTTGGCGCCCTCTTCGGGCCGGGCGTGCGGCATGGCAATGCCCGGTGCCAGGACGAAGTAAGGGCCGAGCTTCTCCTGCTGATCAAAGATCGCCGTCAGGTAATTCGGCGTGATCACGCCGTCTTGCAGCAGCGGCTGCGCGCTCAGCGTGACCGCCTGGCGCCAGCCCTCCACCCGTTCGCACAGCTGTATATGATCGGCGGTCAGCCACTCTTTCAGCACGTTACCCTCCTAAAGGTTGATGGTTTCGGCCGGTGATTAATTCACCGACGACGGTAAAACTTTAATCAACCCCTCCCGGCCACACAGTGATGGATATCACAAAGATAGCGCTACCAAAGCGCTATCATGCAGATCTGTGATAGCGCTATCAAAAAGCCGCGCCGCGGCATGGCGTTAACCACAATTTTTTCTCGCTCTTTCGGGTAACGGGGTAGAATGTGCCGCATACGGGGATCGTCGAAGCCGCGCCGTCGGCTTCCCGCCCTCACCATTTTTATGCGCCGCGCGCGCATTTCAGTCGGGATTAGGCATGTCGATCGGTAAAAAACGACGCAGCACGGGCAGGGTGACGTTGGCTGACGTAGCGCAGCTGGCGGGCGTCGGCACCATGACGGTGTCGCGCGCGCTGCGCACGCCGGAGCAGGTTTCAGACAAACTGCGCGAGAAGATTGAAGCCGCGGTAAGCGAACTGGGGTATCTGCCCAACCTGGCCGCCAGCTCGCTGGCGTCGGCCTCGTCCTACACCATCGCCATGGTGGTGCCCAGCCTGTCCGAATCCGGCTGCGCCGAGATGTTCGCCGGCCTGCAGAAAGTGCTGCAGCCGGCCGGTTATCACATCATGCTGGCGGAATCGCAGCACCATCTGGAGCGCGAAGAGAAGCTGCTGGAGACCCTGCTTTCCTACAACCTGGCGGCGGCGGTGCTGCTCAGCGTCGAGCATTCGCAAAACGCCCGCAACGCGCTGATCGCCGCCAACATTCCGGTGGTGGAGATCGGCGCCGTACGCGCCGATCCGATCGACATGAGCATCGGCATCGACTACGTGGCGGCGATGTATCAGCTGACGCAAACGGTGATCGCCAGCGGCTATCAGAACATCGGGCTGCTGTGCGCCAACCAGGAACAGTGGATCTTCCAGCAGCACCTGCAGGGCTGGCACAAGGCGCTGCTGCGCAACCATATGTCGCCGCATCGGGTGATCAACGCCGCGCAGCCCGCCAGCTTCAGCACCGGCGCGCAGCAGCTGCCGGAATTCTTGCTGGCCTGGCCGGAGCTGGACGCGCTGGTGTGCGCCTCGGACGAACTGGCCGGCGGCGCGCTGTATGAATGCCAGCGGCGGCGCATCAAGGTGCCGGACAATCTGGCGGTGGTGGGGTTCGGCAACAGCGAGTTCAGCCGGGTGTGCCAGCCGCCGCTGACCACCATGACCATTCCGCATCGCGACATCGGCATTCAGGCCGGCCAGGCGCTGCTGGCGCGGCTGAATGAGCAGCCCTGGCAGCCGGCAGGTTCCCTGCCCGCCACGCTGTGCCGCCGCGACAGCTGCTGAATCCGCACCATAAAAAAAGCCGGTCGATGACCGGCTTTCTTACGCGTTGGCGTCTCAGTGGTTGTCGAGCGGCTTGCCGTAATCCTGTTCGTTGTTGCGCGTCAGCCACAGCGACAGCGCCTTCAGCGAATCCGGAGTAAACTCGTCGCAGCGCGCGGTGATCTCTTCCGGCGTCAGCCAGCACACCTCGGCCACTTCTTCTTCCTGCAGCGCGAACGGGCCGTGCGATACGCAGCTGAACAGCGCGCCCCACACCCGGCACTGCTCTTCTTCGAAGTAGAACAGACCGTGTTCGGCGAAAGGCACGCCGGCGATGCCCAGCTCTTCTTCCGCCTCGCGGCGCGCCGAGTCCAGCACGTTTTCACCGCTTTGCACCACGCCGCCCGCCGTCGCGTCCAGCCAGCCCGGGTAGAAGTCTTTGATCTCGGTGCGACGCTGCACCAGAATTTTTCCCATCCCATCATGCACCACAATATAGGTAGCACGATGACGCAGCCGCTCCGCCCGCATCTGTTGACGACTGGATTGCGCAATCACCTCGTTTTGCTCGTCGACGATATCAACCCATTCGGTATCTGCAGCCTGACCCTGTTCCGCCATCCTCTAAAACCTTCTATTTTGGCGCGATGCATCCCGCGCGCTGGTTAATCAATGAGTGCTTTTCAAAGATTTTTATTGTGTGTGTATAAATTAGTGCGTTTAGCGTGTTAACGCCACCTCCGCGACGACCTTGCCGTCGTCGAGCGTCAGCACGCGCAAAGTGCCCCGATCCAACATGCCGTAGCTGGCCGGAAAGCCCCCTTTGGGGATGCTGACCGAGCCCGGATTGAAGCAATAGATCTCACCCTGCCGCTCCGCCTGCGGCAGATGCGTATGGCCGTAGGCCAGGACGTCACCGCGGGATAACGGCGGCAGTGCCGAGGGATGATAAAGGTGACCGTGGGTCAAAAACAATCGTCTTTTTTGCAGTAAAACCTGTTGCCAGGGCGCCTCGATGGGAAACGTCAGCAGCATCTGATCGACCTCGCTGTCGCAATTGCCGCGAACGGCGATGATCTTGTCGCTATAGCGATTCAATCGTTCGGCAACCTGAGCGGGCTGATACCCGGCCGGCAGCGCGTTGCGCGGGCCGTGATTCAGCAAATCACCCAGAAGAATCAGCCAGTCGGCGCCGTTTTGTGCGAACAATTCCAGCACGCGTTCGGTAGCCGGCAGCGAGCCGTGGATATCCGAGGCGAACATCAGCTTCATAACCTTGTCCTATAGAGGGAAATAAGCGCCATTTTACCGCGCCGGCGCCGTGCGGCAAACCGCCGCCCGCCCCGATGGAGAATTGTGATCCAACCGCGCAGATAGCATCGGACGAATCCCACATAGCCTGCTATCCTTAGCTGCTATTGTTGGATCTCTGATATGCCTTTGTGCGCGGCGAAGACCGCAGCAACGTGTAATGAATTACAGATCACCTTACCGCAGGAGGCAACATGATTGACCTGTATTACGCGCCTACTCCCAATGGTCACAAGATCACCTTGTTTTTGGAAGAGGTCGGCTTACCCTACCGTATCCATCGCGTAAACATCAGCGCCGGCGAGCAGTTCAAACCGGACTTTCTGAGCATTTCTCCCAACAACAAAATCCCGGCGATCGTCGATCAGCAACCGGTGGATGGCGGCGAGCCGATCAGCCTGTTCGAATCCGGTGAAATCCTGCTATATCTGGCGGAGAAGACCGGCAAACTGCTGAGCAAGGGCCTGCGCGAACGCGCCGCCACCCTGCAGTGGCTGTTCTGGCAGGTGGCCGGGTTCGGGCCGATGCTCGGGCAGAATCATCACTTCAACCACTACGCGCCGCAGCCGGTGCCCTACGCCATCGAGCGTTATCATCTGGAGACCAAGCGGCTGTACGGCGTGCTGGAAGCCGAACTGCAAAAACACCCGTACCTGGGCGGCGACAACTACAGCATCGCCGATATCGCCACCTACCCGTGGGTGGTGTCGCATCCGCGCCAGCGCATCGATCTGGCGGATTACCCGGCGGTGCGCAACTGGTTCGAACGCATCAGCAACCGCCCGGCGACCGAGCGCGCCTATAAGCTGGCCGAACAAGGCTAAGTGCCTCCCCGACTCCCCGCCACCGGGGAGTCACATCGTCCCTGCGTTATCATTTCCCTACTTTCCGTGTATTCTGAACGCCAATAATCAGACCTATGGAGAATCTCTGATGTCTTTCAGTCAACCCGACGCCGTTATTCGCATTAAAAATCTGCGGCTGCGCACGTTCATCGGTATCAAGGAAGAGGAAATCAACAACCGACAGGACATCCTGATCAACGTGGTGATCCACTACCCGGCGGACAAGGCGCGCAACAGCGAAGACATCGCCGATGCGCTCAACTACCGCACCATCACCAAAGCGATCATCCGCCATGTGGAAGATAACCGTTTCGCGTTGCTGGAAAAATTAACGCAGGATGTGCTCGATATCGTAAAAGAACACGCCTGGGTGACCTATGCTGAAGTGGAGATAGATAAACTTCTGGCTCTGCGCTACGCCGATTCTGTCTCCATGACCATGAGCTATCGCAGGGACTAACTCAGGGAGGTCGACCATGCGGATCCTGATCACCGGCGCAACGGGATTGATAGGCAGCAGCCTGACGGCCAGGCTGCTGGCGCTTTCTCACCATATTACGGTACTGACGCGAGACGAACGGCGGGCCCGGGCCCGGCTCGGCGACCAGCCGAGCTATTGGCGCACGCTGGACGACCGGCAGTCGCTGGATGACTTCGATGCGGTGATCAATCTGGCGGGCGAACCTATCGCCGACAAGCGCTGGAGCGCACAGCAGAAGCAGCGGCTGTGTCATAGCCGCTGGGATCTGACCGAACGCTTGGCGCAGTTGATAAAGGCCGGCAGCACGCCGCCCGGCGTGCTGATTTCCGGTTCCGCCGTTGGCTACTACGGCGATCAGGGGCAGGCGGTGGTCACCGAAGAGGAGCCGCCGCACGACGAATTCACCCACCAGCTGTGCCAACGCTGGGAAGCGCTGGCGCTGCAGGTGCAGAGCGACGCCACCCGCGTCTGCCTGCTGCGCACCGGCGTGGTGCTGGCGCCGCAGGGCGGCGCGCTGGCCAAAATGCTGCCGCCGTTCCGCTTCGGGCTGGGCGGCCCGATCGGCGACGGCCGCCAATACCTGCCGTGGATCCATCTCGACGACATGGTCAACGGCATTATTTATCTGCTGGATCACGCCACGCTCACCGGCCCGTTCAACATGGTCGCCCCCTACCCGGTGCATAACGAGCAGTTCGCCGCCCAATTGGCCAACGTGCTCGATCGCCCGGCGTTTCTGCGGGTGCCGGCGTTCGTCATGCGTTTGTTGATGGGGGAAGCGGCGGTGCTGGTGCTCGGCGGCCAGCGGGCGGTGCCGAAGCGGCTGGAGGAGGCCGGCTTCCACTTCCGCTATCTGGAGCTGGAGCAGGCGCTGGATGACGTGATTAATCAGCGGGCCGAAGCCCGCTGATCTGAAGTTACTTCAACGCGCCGGACAGGAACTGTTGCAGGCGCGGGCTTTTGGGGTTGCCGAACAGCTCGGCCGGCGGCCCCTGTTCTTCAATCAACCCTTTATGCAGGAAGATCACGTGGTTGGAAACGTGGCGCGCAAACTCCATTTCGTGCGTCACCACCACCATGGTTTTCCCCTCCTCCGCCAGCTTCTGCATGATGCGCAGCACCTCGCCCACCAGCTCGGGATCCAGCGCCGACGTCGGTTCGTCAAACAGCAGCACTTCCGGCTCCATCGCCAACGCGCGGGCGATAGAAACGCGCTGCTGCTGGCCGCCCGACAGGTGCACCGGGTATTTGCCGCGCGCCCGCTCATCGATGCCCACCTTATCCAGATAACGCACCGCGCGCTCGTGCGCGTCGGCCTTGCTCAGCCCCAGCACCTGCACCGGCGCCTCCATCACGTTCTCCAACACCGTCATGTGGCTCCACAGGTTGAAATGCTGGAACACCATGGTCAGGCGAGTGCGCAGCAGCTGCAGCTGCTTCTTGTCGAACACCTTCAGCTGGCCGTCTTTGTCGCGCACCATGCGGATGTCTTCGTTGTTCAGGCTGATCGAGCCCTCGCTCGGCTTCTCGAGGAAGTTGATACAGCGCAGAAAGGTGCTTTTGCCGGAGCCGGAGGAGCCGATGATGCTGATCACATCCCCGGCGTTGGCCGCCAGCGAGACGCCCTTCAGCACTTCGTGGTCGCCATAGCGTTTGTGCAGTTCCGTGACGGCTAATTTATTCTCAGACATGGTTTTTCTTCCCGTCATTTATCAGTGACTAACGTGTGCCATCCAGCGTTTTTCAGCCTTGCGGAACAGGCTGATTAACACGTAGGAGATGATCAGGTACAGCACCGCCGCGATGCCGAAAGCGTAAAACGGCTGATAGGTCGCGGCGTTGATGTCGCGCGCAATCTTCAGCAGATCCGGCACGGTGGCGGTAAACGCCAGCGCGGTGGAGTGCAGCATCAGGATCACTTCGTTGCTGTAGGCCGGCAGCGCGGTGCGCAGCGCCGAAGGCAAAATGATGCAGCGATACATCTTGAAGCGCGAGAAACCGTAGGCGTTGGCGGCCTCGATTTCACCGTGCGGCACCGAGCGGATCGCCCCGGCGAAGATCTCGGTGGTATAGGCGCAGGTGTTGAGCGTCAGCGCCAGGATGGTGCAGTTGAGCCCGCTGCGGAAAAACGCATTGAGAAACTCGCTGCCGCGCACGATCTCAAGGCTGTACATGCCGGAGTAGAACACCAGCAGCTGCACGTACAGCGGCGTGCCGCGAAACACGTAGGTATAGAGCCACACCGGGAAACGCACCCAGCGGATGGAAGAGACACGCGCCACCGCCATCGGGATCGCCAGCAGCCCGCCCATCACCACCGAAGCGATCAGCAGCCACAGCGTTACCGCCACGCCGGTGAAACGGTAGCCGTCGCTCCACAGCAGCGACTGCCAATACTGTTGCAAAATCTCGATCATAGCTCGGCCCTCTTGACGCCCAGTGAGTAACGCCGTTCAAGCCACAGCAGCACGCCGTTGGAAACGGTCGTGAAGATCAGGTACACCACGCCGGCCACGATGGCGAAGAAGAACGGCTGATAGGTGCCTTTCCCCGCCAGCTGCGTGGCTTTCACCACGTCGTTCAGGCCGAGGATCGACACCAGCGCCGTCGCCTTCAGGATCACCTGCCAGTTGTTGCCGATGCCCGGCAAGGCGAAACGCATCATCGCCGGGAACAGAATGCGCCGGAAGATCTGCGCGCCGCTGAAGCCGTAGGCCGTCGCCGCTTCGATCTGCCCTTTCGGCACCGCCAGATAGGCGCCGCGGAAGGTCTCGGTAAAATAAGCACCGTAGATAAAACCGAGGGTAATGATGCCGGCGCCGAGCGGATCGATATCGATCTGCGAGAAGCCCAGCAGCGTAGTGATATTGTTCAGCGCGATTTGCAGACCGTAAAAGATCAGCAGCATCAGCACCAGATCGGGCACGCCGCGGATCAGCGTGGTGTAAGCGCCGAACAGGCCGGAAATAAGGGGGTTGTGGGAGAGTTTGCCGCCGGCGCCGATCAACCCGATCACCACCGCCAACAATACGGAACTGAGGGCCAACTCCAGCGTCACCAGAGCCCCCTCGAAAATCAGTTGGGAATAGCCTTGCAGCATCTACTTCACCCTGTGGTCTAGGATCCGAACCATCGGGGCCGGCACACCGGCCCCGCAGTCACAGCATGGAACGGTTAGCGGATTACCCGCCGTAGACGTCAAAGTCGAAGTACTTTTTCGCGTATTTATCGTAGGTGCCATCTTTGCGCATTTCGGCGAAGGCTTTGTCCAGCGCCGCTTTCAGCTCGGTATCGGCTTTGCGCAGCCCCATGCCGGTGCCGACGCCGAAGAATTTGTCATCCTTCACCGATTCGCCGGCGAACGCGTAGTCTTTGCCCGGCGGCTGTTTCAGGAAGCCGTCGCTGCCCGCCACTTCATCCTGGAAGGCGGCGTCGATGCGCCCGGACGCCAGATCGGCGTAGACCAGATCCTGGTTCTGGTAAGGCACCACCGTGACGCCCTTCGGTTGCCACATGGCGTTGGCGTAGGCTTCCTGGGTAGTGCCCTGCAGCACGCCCACGCTCTTGCCTTTCAGGGCGTCCACGGTAGGCAACAGCTTGGAGCCCTTCGGCGCGATCAGACGCGCGTTGGCGGCATACAGCTTGTCGGTAAAGGCGATTTCCTGCTGGCGTTTTTCAGTGATGGACAGCGAAGAGATGATGGCGTCGATTTTCTTCGCCTTGAGTGATGGGATCAGCGCGTCAAAGTCGCTCTCCACGAAGGTACATTGGGTATTTATGCGTTTGCACAGCTCTTTGGCCAAATCGATATCGAAGCCGACCAGCTCGCCTTTGGCGTTTTTGGATTCAAACGGCGCATAAGTCGGATCGGTGCCGATCTTCAATGTCGATGGGATAGCGGCGAATGCGCTGTTTGCGGCCGCCAAAGCCAAGACTAAAGGAAGAACCTTAACCAGCTTTTTCATAAATTACCCTCAAATTGATTTTTTTGATGCCACTACGGGCATTACTTTTCCCCACCAAATCAATTTGCAGTAATCGTGCCACATTAGGTGCTACGGGCGGAGGGAACGGCTCCGGCCTTCACAATACTGTTTCCTGGGACGATAACCGCAAAATTAAATCGGCCGCTCGGGGCCGCGCCACTGGCAGCCGCGACAAGGCGGCGCCATGAAACAGTGAACGTGATGAAGTAGGATCATTATGGTGCATGCGCCGCCCTAATTCAGTGCGGTGTTGCACAAATGTGCCAATTTGGGGATTAAAATGTTAACTGACGCCCTGCCAACGGGTGAACAGATCGGCCGGCAGTTCGATATCAAACTGATCGATCACCCGATTGACGGTCTGATCGATGATGTCTTCCACGCTTTTCGGCTGGTGATAAAACGCCGGCACCGGCGGCATGATCACCGCCCCCATCTCCGCCGCCTGGGTCATCAACCGCAGGTGACCCAAATGCAGCGGCGTTTCCCGCACGCACAGCACCAAACGGCGGCGCTCTTTGAGCACCACGTCGGCGGCGCGAGTCAGCAGCCCGTCGCTGTAACTGTTGACGATGCCGGACAGGGTTTTGACTGAGCAAGGCAAAATCGCCATGCCCAGGGTTTTGAAGGAGCCGGAGGAGATGCCGGCGGCGATGTCGCGCGCATCGTGCACCACGTCGGCCAGCGCCTGCACTTCCCGCAGGCTGTACGGCGTTTCCAGCGCCAGCGTCTGTCTTGCCGCGTTGCTCATCACCAGATGGGTTTCCACCTCTGCGACGTCGCGCAAAACCTGCAACAGGCGCACGCCGTAGATAGCGCCGCTGGCGCCGGAAATGCCGATGATGAGTCGTTTCATGGAAAATGGCCTCTGCCGTAAAAAGTAAGATCAGGCAGACTTTGCCGCAATGGCGAGGGATAAGCAAGTCAGAGGAGCAAGGCGCACCGCCGCAGACGCGGCGATGCACCCTGATGGATCAACACAGGCGGTTAGCCTTCGTTATGCAGTTCCAGATTTTCCGCTTCGGTTTGCACCCGCAGCGCCTTGGCGTCGTCGCTGCGCAGCGACTCCAGGTATTCCAGATAGCTTTGGTCGACGTCTTTGGTCACGTAGATGCCGTTGAACACCGAGCATTCGAACTGGGTGATGTCCGGGTTCTCTTCGCGCACCGCTTCGATCAGATCGTCGAGGTCCTGGAAGATCAGCCCATCGGCGCCGATGATTTGGCGAATTTCATCCACTTCGCGCCCGTGGGCGATCAGTTCGTTGGCGCTCGGCATGTCGATGCCGTAAACGTTCGGGAAACGCACTTCCGGCGCGGCGGAAGCCAGGTACACCCGCTTGGCGCCCGCTTCGCGCGCCATCTCGACGATCTGTTCCGACGTGGTGCCGCGCACGATGGAGTCATCCACCAGCAGCACGTTCTTGTCGCGGAACTCGGCGCGATTGGCGTTCAGCTTGCGGCGCACCGACTGACGACGCGCCTGCTGGCCCGGCATGATGAAGGTGCGGCCGACGTAGCGGTTCTTCACAAAGCCCTGGCGGTAGGGCTTCTCGAGAATGCGCGCGATCTCCAGCGCGATGTCGCAGGAGGTTTCCGGAATCGGGATCACCACGTCGATATCCAGATCTTCCCACTCGCGGGCAATCTTCTCGCCCAGCTTCTGGCCCATGCGCACGCGGGCGCTGTAGACCGAGATCTTGTCCATAAAGGAGTCCGGGCGCGCGAAATAAACGTATTCGAACAGGCACGGGTTGGTTTTCGGGTTCTCTGCGCACTGGCGGGTGAACAGCTGGCCCTTGGTGGTGATATACACCGCTTCGCCCGGCGCCACGTCGCGCAGGAACTCAAAGCCCAAGGTATCCAGCGCCACGCTTTCGGAAGCCACCATGTACTCGCTGCGGCCATCCTCCAGCGTGCGCTTGCCGATCACCAGCGGGCGAATGCCGTTCGGATCGCGGAACGCCAGCAGACCGTGGCCGATGATCATCGCCACGCAGGCGTAAGCGCCGCGCAGTTGCTGATGCATGGCGGCGACCGCGGTAAAGATGTTGTCGGCCTCCAGCGGGTAGTGCGGGAAACGGTCCAGCTCGCTGGCCAGCACGTTCAGCAGGATTTCCGAGTCGGAGGTGGTGTTGACATGGCGGCGGCCGCTTTCGAACAGCTTTTGGCGCAGCTCATGGGCGTTGGTCAGGTTACCGTTGTGGGCCAGCGTAATGCCGAACGGCGAGTTGACGTAGAAAGGCTGGGCCTCAGAGGCGCTCGAGCTGCCGGCCGTCGGGTAACGCACATGGCCAATACCCATGTTGCCCTGCAAGCGTTGCATATGGCGCGCCTCAAACACATCCTTCACCAGGCCGTTGGCTTTACGCAAACGGAACCCGTTGTGGGCGTCAATGGTGACGATGCCTGCGGCATCCTGGCCACGGTGCTGAAGCACCGTCAGCGCATCATAAATCGACTGGTTTACCGGCATGAAACCGGCGATACCGACAATACCGCACATGTTGTCTTTTCCTCATCAGCGCTACCGCCCCGGCAATTGGGTCGGCAAGAAACTCGACGTGCTCTGCAGGTAGTCAAAGAACCACCTGATGACGTAACTGAACTGGGGAATGAGCTGCGACTGTTTCCAGTCGGCACTCTGTGAAAAGCCGGTAAAGGTATCCAGGAAGAACAGGATCGCCGCGACGATCAATACTCCGCGCAGCGCGCCGAAGCAGATGCCCAGCACCCGGTCGGTGCCCGACAACCCGGTTTTCTCTACCAGTGAGCTAATCACATAGTTAACAATAGCCCCTACGATCAAGGTCGCGATGAACAAAATCGCGATCGCGATGCCGTTTCGCACCAGTTCATCTTCAAAACGAGTGAAATAGACCGCAAGGTAAGAGTAGAAATGGCTGGCAACAAAAAACGCACATCCCCATGTCACAAGTGACAATGCTTCGCGAACAAACCCTCGGATCAGGCTCACCAGAGCCGAAAATCCAATTACCGCTATAATGACGTAATCAATCCAGACCATGAACTATTCCAATGATGAATCGCCCCTGCATCCAATTCGCGGCGAATTCTAACAGAAAAAGAAAACGTTTGCGTAGGGGATTTCCTACCACGTTACAAATAAAAAGCGGCGATCAAAAAATTCTCAATCGCCGCGCCTACATAGGTGATTTCGCCTGTAAAAGGCGCGGTTTTTCTCGCTTTCTCTCCACCACTCCTTCATTCAGGGGCGCATCGTGCTGCGCCCCTGCGGGGTTTAACGGCCGTACGGCTTCACCTGCCCGCTCAGCCCGCTGATCGAGTTCAGCGACGGCAACGCCGCCTGCAGCTTCTGCCTGGAGGCGTCAGGGCCGACGTAGATACGGGTTATCTGCCCCTGCACCGGCGTTGACGGCACGGTGAAGGCGCGGTAGCCCGAGAGGCGCAGCGAGGCGACAATCTCGTTCGCCTTGGCGGCGTTCTTCAGCGCCCCGAGCTGCACGACATAGGCTTGCCCTGCCGGCGCTTTTTCTTCCGCCGGTTTCGGCTGCGGCGCCGGCTCAGGTTTCGGCGTCGGCTCCGGCTTCGGCACCGGCTTCACTTCAACCGGCTTCGGTTGCGGTGCCGGTTTCGGTTTCACTTCCACCGGTTTGGTTTCCACCGGTTTCGGCTTGGGCTGCGGCACCGGCTGAGGACGCGTCTCGACCGGCGGCGCCACCTGCGTCGGCTGCTGAGCGCTCTGCCGCACCGCCTGTTGCGCCGCCGCTTCATTGGCCGCCTGCTGCTCGACCAGCGCGCCCGCCCCTTCCGGCGGCTGCGCCGGCAGCGGTTGCGTCACCGGCGGCAGCACGTCGTTCTCTTCGACATCGCCCGGTTTCGGCACCAACGGAATGGCCGCAAATTCATCCTCGTAATGCTTCTTTTTGCCGTCCAGCAGCCCTGGCAGGATGATCACCCCCAGCGCCACCAGAATCACGGTTCCGACCAGTCGGTTCTGAAATTTACTCGCCACTCACACTCCCCGCATCTCGTCTAACGCCGCCATCACCTGCGCCACGGTGTGGAACGATCCACAGACGATCACAATATCCTGTTTATCAGCATCCTGCATAGCCTGCCGCCAGGCAGTTTCGACATCATTAAAGCGGCGCGGTTCCTTCAGATGTTGCGCCAGCTGTTCGACGCTGGCGCCGCGCGGCCCGTCGAGCGGCGCGCAGTACCATTCATCCACCTGCTCGCTCAGGCAGGCCAGCGTGCCGGCGATATCCTTGTCCGACAGCATGCCCACCACCGCGCGCACCTTGCCGCCTTCGCGCGGCAGTTTGGCCAGACGCCCGGCCAGATAGCCGGCGGCGTGCGGGTTGTGCGCCACGTCGAGGATCAGCGTCGGCTCCCGCCGCACGATCTGGAAACGCCCCGGCAGCGTCGCCTGCTGCAGCCCGGTGAAGATCGCGCGTTCGTCGATTTCCAGCGGGGAGCAGTTCAGCGCCGCCAGCGCGGTAGCGGCGTTGGCCAGCGGCACGTTCGGCGTCGGCAGATCGGTCAGCAGCGTGTCGCCGCCCTGCCACTGCCAGCGATCGCCCTGCTCGCTGAAGCTCCAGGCTTCGCCGCGGCGATACAGCGGCGCGCCCAGCGTTTCGGCAACCTGACGAATGCTGTCCGGCATGTCGGGTTCGCCCACCACCGCCGGCTTGCCGCTGCGGAAAATGCCGGCCTTCTCGCGGCCGATGCTTTCGCGATCGTTGCCCAGCCAGTCGGTGTGATCGAGCGCGATGCTGGTAATCACCGCCACGCTCGGATCGACGATGTTGGTGGCGTCGAGACGCCCGCCCAGGCCCACTTCCAGGATCACCACGTCGAGCCGCGCCTGTTTGAACAGCTGCAGCGCCGACAGGGTGCCGAATTCGAAATAGGTCAGCGACGTTTCGCCGCGGCCGGCCTCAATGGCGGCGAACGAGCGGCTGTGCTCCGCTTCGCTCAGCTCTTCCCCCTGAATGCGCACGCGTTCGGTATAGCGCACCAGATGCGGCGAACTGTAGACGCCGACGCGCAGGCCGGCGGCCAGCAGAATGGCTTCGAGGGTGCGACAGGTGGTGCCTTTGCCGTTGGTGCCGGCAACGGTGAACACCGTGGGGGCGGGGGTCAGTAAATCCAGATGCGCCGCGACGCGCTGTACGCGCTCAAGGCCGAGTTCGATCGCCTGGCTGTGCAGACGTTCCAGATAATAAAGCCACGAGCTCAATGGCGACGTGGCTTGGGGAATTTGGTGGTTTTGCATGAGTCCCATCACTGAACTTGGGTTCATTAATCCATCAGGGCACCACCCTCACCGCGGTAAAGGCGATGCGCTTCGTGACTGCCGCCAGCCTGCAAACCGCAGCGAGATAGGCCACGGCCGGCAGGGAACGGGCATCAGCCGTCACTTAGCCACAAAGTGGCGGCTGAACCCGGGCGGGATCTGTCTTTGCCTCAGGCGTCGGCCTGCGGCTCCGGCTCAATGACCGGCGCGGCCTCATCGAAATGCGGCTGCGGCTGGTTGGTCAGCTTGGACAGAATGCTCGCCAACGTTTGGCGCATTTCCGGACGGCGAACGATCATGTCGATCGCGCCTTTTTCGATCAGGAACTCGCTGCGCTGGAAGCCCGGTGGCAGTTTCTCGCGCACGGTCTGCTCGATGACGCGCGGGCCGGCAAAGCCGATCAGCGCTTTCGGCTCGGCGATGTTGATGTCGCCCAGCATCGCCAGGCTGGCGGAAACGCCGCCCATAGTCGGGTCGGTCAGCACGGAGATGTACGGCAAGCCGCGCTCCTGCATCTTGGCCAACGCCGCGCTGGTTTTCGCCATCTGCATCAGCGACATCAGCGCTTCCTGCATGCGCGCGCCGCCGCTGGCGGAGAAGCACACCAGCGGACAGTTGTCCTCCAGCGCCTGCTCAACCGCACGCACGAAACGCGCGCCGACCACGGAAGACATCGAGCCGCCGATGAAGGCGAATTCGAAGGAGGCCGCGACGATCGGCATGCCGTACAGCGTGCCCTTCATCACCACCAGCGCGTCTTTCTCGCCGGTCGCTTTCTGTGCGGCGACCAGACGATCTTTATAGCGCTTGGAATCCTTGAATTTCAGAACGTCCTTCGGCTCCAGATCGCTGCCCAGCTCCACTTCGCTGCCTTCGTCCAGCAGGGTATGCAGGCGCGCGCGCGCGCCCATGCGCATGTGGTGGTCGCACTTCGGACACACTTCCAGATTACGCTCCAGCTCGGCGCGGTAGAGGACCTGGCCGCAGCTGTCGCATTTGGTCCAGACCCCTTCAGGAATGCTCGCCTTACGGGTTTGTGTGATATTGCTCTTGTTAAGAATTCGTTCAATCCAGCTCATCGATGACCTTTCTGTTTGAACCTGGCACACGCCAGTCCGCTGTTCATGCTTTAACAATCCCCCTGAAAACACCCCAATGAAAAAATGCCCGTTCGCGGCGCGGCAAGCGCGGCGACTGAGGCATCGGCTTCAGGGTTGTTCGCAGGAACAGACCATAATGTCGCTCATTAAACCATATCGGCCCGACGCTGTGGACAAAAAACTGGTCGAACCGACAGGTTAAGCGATGTTTTTACTGTTTTTGCTGGCGGGCGGCCGCGCGCTTGTGGCGCCAAATTTCAATCACGCCCGGCAGAATCGAAACGATGATGATCCCGACGATCAACAGTTTCAGGTTCTCCTGCACCACCGGCAGATCGCCGAACAGGTAGCCAGCATAAGTGAAGAGCAGCACCCAAACCAGTGCGCCAATCACGTTGTAGGCGGCGAAGTGGCGATAGGACATATGCCCCATACCGGCGACGAACGGCGCAAAAGTACGCACGATCGGCACAAATCGCGCCAGAATAATCGTTTTTCCGCCGTGCTTCTCATAGAACTGGTGCGTCTTGTCCAGGTAGCTACGGCGGAAAATTTTCGAGTTCGGGTTGCTGAACAGCTTCTCGCCGAACAACCGCCCGATAGTGTAGTTCACCGCATCGCCGAGGATCGCCGCCACCACCATCAACGCCACCATGGTGTGCACGTTCAGATCGTTGGTCGGCAACGCCGCCAGCGCGCCGGCGACAAACAGCAAAGAATCCCCCGGCAGGAACGGCGTCACCACCAGACCGGTTTCGCAAAACAGGATCAGGAACAGAATAGCGTAGACCCACATGCCGTATTGTGCGACCAGTTCGGCCAGGTGCACATCAATATGCAGAATGAAATCAATAATAAACTTGATGATGTCCATAAATTCTCTCATTGATACCGGGTGTTTCAATCACCCGGCAGAAGCACAAGGGAGCGACGCGTTCAGGCGTGCCGGCGTTTAATCGTCGGGCAAAAACAGCGGCCCCATCGGCGGCCGCGGTAGACCAAAGTGGTCGGGATAATCCACGGCAACCAGATACAGCCCCTCGGCTCGCGCCGTCGCCGCCGCCAGATTGCGATCCTTCAACGCCAACAATTCGGCCATCCAGTTCTCATCCTGATTGCCGCAGCCGATCTCCATCAGGCTGCCGACGATGTTGCGAACCATGTGATGCACAAAGGCATTCGCCTTGATATCTACCACAATATATTCGCCGTAGCGCGTAACCTTAACGTGTTTTACGCAGCGCCACGGGGTGCGCGACTGGCACTGCACCGCGCGAAACGAAGTGAAGTCGTTCTCGCCCAGCAGCGCCTGCGCCGCCCGGTGCATGCGATCGGCGTCCAGCGGGTGATAAAAGTGCGTCACCCCCTGTTGCAGCACCGCCGGCCGGTAGCGATGGTTGAAAATAATATAGCGGTAGCGGCGCGCGGTGGCGCTGAAGCGCGCATGGAAATCGTCGGCGACGGGGCTCACCCAGCGCACCGCGATGTCCGGCGGCAGATGGGTGTTCACCCCCATCGTCCAGGCGGCGTCCTTGCGGCGCGCGGTGGTTTCGAAATGCACCACCTGCCCGGTGGCGTGCACTCCGGCGTCGGTGCGCCCGGCGCACAGCACGCTAATCGGCGCATCCGCCACCTTGCTCAACGCCTGCTCCAGGCGTTGCTGCACGCTGGCCACTTCTTGCTGCCGCTGCCAGCCGTAGTACCGGCTGCCGTCATATTCGATGCCCAGCGCAATTTTCAGCGTCGGCTGAGCGGGCGAGACCACCTCAGACATCAGTACATCTGCTCCTGCACCAGACGCTCGGCGGTTTCGACAGCCATCAACGCGCCGCCGAAGCGCACGTTGTCCGCCACCGTCCAGAACTGCAGCAGCTCGGGGATGCCGTAATCGTTACGCAGACAACCGATGCTGAGCGCATCGCTGCCGGAGGCGTCGGTGACCTGAGTCGGGTAATCGTCCTCTTCGCTCAGCTGAATGTCCTCGACCTCTTCCAGCTCGCTGCGCGCCTCTTCGGCGGACAGCGGGCGCAGCGCTTCCAGGTGCACCACCTGCGCGTGGCCGTAAAACACCGGCGACTGAACGCAGCTCACCGAAATCGGCAGCCCTTCATCCTGCAGCACCTTGCGCACCTGATCGACGATCAGGCGTTCTTCGCGCACGCTGCCCTGCTCGTCGGCAATCAGCGGCAACAGGTTGAACGCCAGCTGCTTGCCGAAAACGCCTTCCTCGGCCGGGATGCCGTTCAGCAGGCGTGCGCTCTGGCCGGCCAAGTCGTCCACCGCCGCCTTGCCGCGCGACGATACCGACATCAGCGTGGTGACGTGCAGACGCGACAGCCCCGCCTGTTCGGTCAGCGGCTTGATCGCCGTCAGCAGCTGGCTGACCATGCTATCGGCCACCGCTACGATATTGCGGTTGCGGTAATCCGCCAGCACCTGCGGGTTAACGCCCGGCACCACCAGCGGCACATCCGGCTCCATGGCGAACAGGCCGCTGGTGTCGATCACCAGGCAGCCCATGTTGCCGGCTTCTTCGGCATAGCGCGCGGAAGCGTCGCTGCCGGCGACGAAGAAGGCCAGTTGCGCCTGCGACCAGTCGAACTCTTCGGCGTTTTGCACCAAAAGAGACTTGCCGTTGAAGCGCACATTGGCGCCCGCGCTGCGTTCGCTTGCCAGAGGATAGAGCTCACCCACCGGGAACTGGCGATCCTGCAACAATTCCAGCAACGCTTCACCTACCGCGCCAGTGGCGCCGAGCAGCGCGATATTCCAGCCGTCAGACATCGGGTTTTCTCCAGAGTATTTCATTCATAAAAGCAGACGGGCAGTGCAGCCACCGCCCGATAATCTTTGCCGCTCACTGTAGCGGCGTTGGCTTAAGACAACCTTACGCGCTATGCCACGCTGAAGCCCAGCTTGCCGAGCAGGTCGGCGCTGGCGCTGTCATCGCATTGCACGGCCAGCGAAGACCACTCGCGGCGCTCCTGGTAGTGCTTACGCAGGCGATCGAATTCGCCCGGTTGCCCGGCGACTTTGCGCAGCGGCGCATCATCGCGGCGCACATCATACACCAAGTGCATCAATCGTTTTAACCGCGCTTCATCCAGCGGCCCGTTGAGGCGGATCTGGCTGAACTCCGGCACCGGCAGCAGCGAGGCCAGCGCCACCTGCTGCGGCTGCCCCAAATGGCGGCTGAACGCCTCGAACACTTGGGTGGTGCCGCGCGCCTTGCCTTCCAGCGTATACCCGGCGATGTGCGCAGTGCCGATATCCACCCGCGCCAGCAGCGGCAAGGAGAGATCCGGCTCCGGTTCCCACACGTCCAGCACCGTGCTCAGCTTTTTGCCTTTTTCCAGCGCCTGCAGCAGCGCGGCGTTGTCCACCACCGGCCCGCGGCAGGCGTTGATCAGAATGCGGTTGTCAGGCAGCGCCGCCAACAGCTCGGCGTCCGCCAGATGCAGCGAATGGTATGGGCCGGATTTATTCAGCGGCGTATGGAAGGTCAGCACGTCGGCCTCGGCCACCAGCTTCTCCAGCGGCCAAAACTCTCCGGCGTCGCCGCGTTCGGCGCGCGGCGGATCGCACAGCAGCGTGCGCACGCCCAGCGCCTTGAGGCGCGCGTCCAGGCGCGAACCGACGTTGCCCACGCCGACGATGCCGACGGTTTTATCCCGCAGGTGGAAGCCGTCGCGCTCGGCCAGCAGCATCAAGGCTGAGAACACATACTCAACCACCGCGATGGCGTTGCAGCCCGGCGCGGCGGAAAATCCGATGCCCTGCCGCTGCAGCCAGGCGTCATCGACGTGATCGGTGCCGGCGGTGGCGGTGCCGACAAAGCCGATGCGGCTGCCGGCCAACAAGGCTTCATTGACCTTGGTGACCGAACGCACCATCAGCGCATCGGCATCCGCCAGCGCCTCGCGCGGGATCGGGCGGCCCGGCACCGCCTGCACGTCGCCCAGGCGGCTGAACAGCTCGGCCGCGTACGGCATATTTTCATCAACCAGAATTTTCACTGCGTTCTCCGACGGTTTACGGCTATTTGTCTGCGAAATAGTGTGCCACTGAATCATGCACGGCGAAAGCGCTCAGGGGTGGTGCCGGCGATCTGCTGGAACATGACGATAAAGGCCGACGCGGAGCTGTAGCCGACGTCCAGCGCCACGTCCTGCACCGTCTTGCCCTGCTCGAGCAGCGACACGGCGTGCAGGAAACGCAGACGCTGGCGCCATTCGCTGAACGACATGCCCAGATCCTGCTGGCAGCGGCGCGACAGCGTACGCTCGGTGGTGTAGACCCGAGCCGCCCACGCCGCCAGCGAGGTGTTGTCCGCCGGGCAATGTTCCAACGCTTCCAGCACCGGCGCCAAAAACTTGTCGTCCGACGACGGCAGATAGGTTTGCTGGCGCGGCGACAGGCGCAGCTGGTCGATCAGCACCTGGCACAGGCGCAAATCCTCCTCCGCCTGCGGAATGTACTGCTTGCGCGCATAGAAATCCTCGGCGATAGCGCGGAAGATTGGCGTCACGCTCACCAGGCAAGGGTCGGCCGGCATGCCGGCGCACAACGCCGGCGTGATGTCCACCATGCGGCACTGCGCCAGCCGCTGGTTATAGCAGGAGTGTTCGATGCCCGCCGGCGCCCACAGCACGAACTCCGGCGGCGCCAGAAAGCGCTGCCCGCCGATGCGCAGCACCATCACCCCGGCTTTAACCCACATCAACTGGCCCCAGGTGTGGCTGTGCGGCTGGAATTCGGTGCGCGCATTGAACTCCTCGCAGCGGAACTGCACCGGGTTGGGTGCCGGGATCAGCGACTCGGGAAAATGGCGGATTTCTGGCATGGTTTCGTCCCGTGATTTGTCTTGTTTACGCCAATTTTTGTCTGGATATCGCTATATATGATAAACCGGACACGCGTAGACTAGCCAGCATGTTGGACGTTATTGAGAATAATTATCATGAATATGCTCTTCCCGCTGTTGGCCGTGCTGATTTGGTCGATTAACGCCGTCGTCAGCAAACTCTCCGCCACCGCCATCGATCCGGCGGCCATTTCGCTCTACCGTTGGCTGCTGGCGCTGATTGCCCTGACGCCGTTCGTGCTGCCGGGCGTGCTGCGCAACTGGGCGCAGGTGCGCGCCAACTGGTGGAAGCTGATGATCCTCGGCCTGCTGGGCATGGTGCTGTATCAAAGCCTGGCCTATTACGCGGCGCACAGCGTCAGCGCGCTGTTTATGGGCATCATCGTGTCGCTGATCCCGCTGCTGACCATCCTGATCAGCATCGTGCTGCTGCGCATTGCACCGACCGTCGGCGTACTGCTCGGCAGCATACTCTCCTTCGGTGGTTTGATCTGGCTGGTCAGCGGCGGCCAGCCCGGCGTGCTGCTGCAGCACGGTATCGGCAAGGGGGAATTGATGATGCTGCTCGCCACCGCCTCTTACGCGCTGTATGGCGTGTTGACCAAACGCTGGGCCATCGCGCTGCCGAACTGGCAATCGCTGTACGTGCAGATCCTGTTCGGCGTGCTGCTGCTGCTGCCTAATTTCCTGATGGCGCAGGATGTCGGCTTGAACGGCCATAACTTGCCGCTGGTGCTGTTCGCCGGCATTCCAGCTTCGATCATCGCCCCGTTCCTGTGGATCCAGGGCGTGATGCGCCTGGGCGCCAACACCGCCTCGATCTTCATGAACCTGGCGCCGGTGTTTACCGCCGCTATCGCCGTGCTGTTCCTGCATGAGCAGCTGCACGGCTACCACCTGATCGGCGGCGGCATCACCCTGCTGGGCGTTATCCTGTCGCAGCGGCTGCGCACGCCGCTGACGCGTAAAGCCAAAGCCCCGCCGGCCAACGTCGAGTCCTGCAAAGAACAGGCTTAAGGCAGCAGCCTGAAGCGCACCCGCACCAACAGGCCGCCCAGCGCGGCGGAGCTCAGCAGCTCCGGGCGGGTGCCGTGATAGGCGGTGATGTCCTTCACCAGCGCCAGCCCCAGGCCGGCGCCCGGCTGATCGCCCACGTTGTCCAGCCGGTGAAACGGCTGCAGCGCCAGCGCCTTATCCTGCAAGGCGATGCCGGGGCCGCTGTCTTCAATCTCCAGCACGCCTTCCCCCGCCGCCTTATCCTGAGTGAGGCGGGCGGTCACTATCCCCTGACGCGGCGTGTATTTCAGCGCATTGTCCAGCAGATTGGCGCACAGTTCGGCCAACAGCAGCGGCTCCCCCGCCACCTGACACGCCGCCTCGCCTTCGAAACCCAGATCGATCTGTTTGCTGCGCGCCTGCGGCAAGCGGGAAAAGCAGGCGTCGCGCAGCACCTGCGCCAGATTGACCGGCTGCAGCTGGCGCTCGGCCTGGTGCTCGCTGGCCTTCAGGCGTGAGAGGTGCAGCAGGCGATCGGTCAGCGCCACGGTATTATCCAGCGTCGCGCTCATCGCCTGCAGGCTTTCACGCCACTGCTGCGGCCGATCGCTGGCCAGCGCCACCCCGACCTGAGTCTTCAACACCGCCAGCGGCGTGCGCAGCTGGTGGGAGGCGTCGGCGCTGAAACGTTCCTGACGCGCCACCATCAGCCGCAGCCGTTCGATGTAACGATTGAACGCCACCAGCAGCGGCTGCATCTCCGACCACGGCAACACCCGCGGCAAGGGCGTCAGCTCGCCCGGATCGCGCCGCAGCATGATGCCGGAGAGTTTACGCATCGGTTTCAACACCCGCTTGAGCAGCGCGAACGCCAGGATCAGGGTCAACACCACCACCGTACCCTGGCTCAACAGCGCCGCGATCATCATCTGCCGCGCCAGGTAACGGCGCGACTCCAGGGTTTCCGCTACCAAAATGGTCGCCATGCCGCTCACCCCCGACTCGTTGACCGGTTGAAACAGCGCCGCCACGCGGATCGGCCGGCCGAGGTATTCCGCATCGTAAAAATGCACCAGCGCCGGGTAGAGCGTGGAGCGCGGGATATGGGGCGGCAGCGACGGCAAATCGTCATAGCCCGAAATGCTTTTCCCCTGCGGCGAAATCACCTCGTAATACAGCTGATCGTTCATGTTGCGCTCGAAGCTGTCGAGCACCACATAGGGCACATCGACCGCCAGCTTGCCTTCGCGCACCACCAGCCGCTCCGCCACGGTGCGCGCCGACGCCAGCAGCGTGCGATCGTAAGCCAGGGTGGCGGCGCTCATGGCGCTGAAATAGTGGGTGTAGATAGAGATGCCGCCCAACGCCAGCAGCGGCAGGCCAAAAAACAGCAGCAGTTGATAGAACAGCGAACGCGGCGCGTTAAACCACCGCATTGCACAGCTCCAGGCTGTAGCCCAGGCCGCGCAGCGTGACGATCGCCACGTCGCTGCCCTGCAGCTTTTTCCGCAGGCGGTGTACGTAAAGCTCGATGCTCTCCGGGTTGGCTTCGTCGGACAGCGTAAACACCTGTTCGAACAGCTGTTGCTTGGCCACCGGGCGGCCGCGCCGGTGCATCAGCGCGGTCAGCACCGCCAGTTCGCGCGGCGTCAGCGCCAGCGGCTTGCCCTCCAGCAGAAAATAACCTTCGTCGTGATAGGTCAACGCGCCGTACTGCAACGCCGGCTGCGGGGCGCCGACGCTGCGGCGCAGCAGCGCCCGGATGCGCGCTTCCAGCTCGTCCAGTTCGAACGGCTTGGTGAGGTAATCGTCCGCCCCCAGATTCAGGCCTTTCACCCGGTCGGCCACGTCGGTGCGTGCCGTCAGCAGCAGCACCGGCAGATCCTGCCCGCGCTTGCGCAGGCGCGCCAGCAAATCCAGGCCGTTCATACGCGGCAGCGCCACATCCAGCACCGCGAGCGCATAGCGTTCGTTGAGCAGCAGGTGATCCGCCGCCACGCCGTCCGGGGCGACGTCAACGGCAAAGCCGGCGCCGGTCAGCGCCTTTTGCAACCAGTGAGACAGCTCGGGGTGATCTTCAACCAATAACAGTCGCATGTTCCCATTCCATTGATTTACCTGAACAACCTGGCGCCGACACGGCGCCTGTTAACAGGCCGATAACAGAGAATGGCATGGAAAATAAGGGGATAAAAGAGCGCCGCGCCGCCAGTTTTGGGAGCTGGCACACAATTATGCGTATGGGGCGCGATCGCAGGGCGGAGTCAGATCAGCGGAATGGGGCTATCGGCAACGGCAATGTCCAGCACCGGGCGCAGTTTGTCGGCGGTAAACGGTGAAGAAACCAGCACGGAGCGGTTGTTGACGGCAAACACCAGATCGATGCCGGTCACGCAGGCGGTCATCTGGCAAGCATATTTTTCACCGTCGGCGTTGACGAAATGCAGCTCAAAAACGCCAACGTCGGCACGCAGTCGCTTTAAACGGCACTGCCCGGCTTTTCCCGTCATTTCAGCGTAAACCTCAGGCAACCGTTTAATCGCACCTACTTTGGCGCTGTCCCTGCCACCAAACAATTTCCCTAACGAAAACATATCACTGCGTCTCTATTCATTTCACCGATCGTGATTTTATCGCGAAAGCAGAACGGCAAACCTGATATTACGCAGGATTTTGCCCGGTTTTGCGCCCTGTTCTTGCCTGCTTTTCTATGGTAGCGCATCCGTTATTCGCCGGCGACAAGAGACCCTAATCACAGACTGGAAACTTTTCCGGCCACTGAAAGGTAAATGAAAGGTTGTTGTTTTAACAATCCTGCAACCGCACCCGGCGGGATTTCACAATCAGAACAATACCGAGGGCAAGTCACAATGAAAAAAATAATGACCCGTACCTTTACCGCCGCCGCCCTGCTGCTGGCAGCCAATCAGGCCTTTGCCGTGGAAGCGCCCAAACGCACCGAATGCATCGCGCCGGCCAAGCCCGGCGGCGGCTTCGATCTGACCTGCAAGCTGATTCAGGTGTCGCTGCAGGACACCAAGGCCATCGATAAACCGATGCGCGTCACCTATATGCCCGGCGGCGTCGGCGCGGTGGCCTACAACGCCATCGTCGCGCAGCGCCCGGCGGAGTTCGGCACCGTGGTGGCCTTCTCCGGCGGTTCGCTGCTCAATCTGGCCCAGGGCAAGTTCGGCCGCTACAACGTGGACGACGTGAAATGGCTGGCGGCGGTCGGTACCGACTACGGCATGATCGCGGTGCGCGCCGACTCGCCTTACAAAACCCTGAAAGACCTGATGGACGCCTTCCAAAAAGATCCCAACAGCGTGGTATTCGGCGCCGGCGCCTCCATCGGCAGCCAGGACTGGATGAAAACCGCGCTGCTGGCGCGCGAAGTCGGCGTGGATCCGCGCAAGATGCGCTACGTGGCGTTCGAAGGCGGCGGCGAGCCGGTCACCGCGCTGCTCGGCAACCATATCCAGGCGGTCTCCGGTGATCTGAGCGAGATGGTGCCTTACCTGCAGGGCGACAAGATCCGCGTCCTGGCGGTGTATGCCGAGCAACGTTTGCCGGGCCAACTGGCCGACATTCCGACCGCCAAAGAACAGGGATACAGCCTGGTGTGGCCGATTATTCGCGGCTTCTACGTCGGGCCGAAAGTCAGCGATGGAGAGTATCAGTGGTGGATCGACACCTTCCAGAAAATGATGGCGACCGACGAATTCAAGCAGCAGCGCGATCTGCGCGGCCTGTTCGAATTCAACATGACCGGCAAAGAGCTGGACGCCTACGTGAAGAATCAGGTTGCCCAATACCGTGAGCAGGCGAAAGTGTTCGGCCTGGCCAAATAACCGCAGGGGAAAACCATGAGCGATCGTATTTTTGCCGGCTTTTGGCTGCTGCTGTGTATCGGCGGGCTGTTCATCGGCTGGGGCATCCAAAGCGAATACAGCTATGAACCGCTGGGGCCGCGCCCGTTCCCGCTGGCGATCCTCAGCCTGATGGCGCTGTGCTCGGCCCTGCTGTTGCTGCGCCGCCCGCAGGCGGTGGAGTGGCCGCACAACAAGGTGCTGCAGCGGCTGCTGGTGCTGGTGATCACCCTGGTGCTGTATGCCTGGGGCTTTGAATGGCTGGGCTTCCCGCTGGCGACCGCGCTGCTGACGTTCAGCATCGGCCTGCTGTTTCAGGCCAGCCTGCCGGCGGCGGCGATCTCCGGCGTCGTCATGGGCGCAGTGCTGTATTACGCCTTTGACCGCCTTCTTGATGTCACACTGCCGCTCGGCGCCTGGCTGAGCTAACGGGAGCGATGATGGATACCTGGATGTATTTGACCCAAGGGTTCGAAGTGGCGCTGGTGCCGCAGAACCTGATTATCGCCCTGATCGGCTGCTTCGTCGGCACCATCGTCGGCCTGCTGCCGGGCCTCGGGCCGATCAACGGCGTGGCGATCCTGCTGCCGCTGGCGTTTGCCCTCAAGCTGCCGGCCGAATCGGCGCTGATCCTGCTGGCGACGGTGTATATCGGCTGCGAATACGGCGGGCGCATCTCGTCGATTCTGCTCAACGTGCCGGGCGACGCGGCGGCGATCATGACCGCGCTGGACGGCTACCCGATGGCGCAGCAGGGGCGCGCCGGCGTGGCGCTGTCCATCTCGGCGGTCAGCTCGTTCGTTGGCTCGATGATCGCCATCGGCGGCATCATCCTGTTCGCGCCGCTGCTGGCCCGCTGGTCGCTGGCCTTCGGCCCGGCAGAGTATTTCGCCCTGATGGTGTTCGCCATCGCCTGCCTCGGCAGCATGATGAGCCAGAACCCGCTGAAATCGCTGCTGGCGGCGCTGATCGGCCTGGGGCTGGCGACGGTGGGCGTCGACGCCAATACCGGCGTTTACCGCTTTACCTTCGACAGCGTGCACCTCTCCGACGGCGTGCAGTTTATCGTGGTGGTGATCGGCCTGTTCTCGGTCAGCGAAATCCTGCTGATGCTGGAAAGCACCAGCGCCGGACAAAAGCTGGTGCGTAAAACCGGCCGGTTGCTGTTCAACCGCAAAGAGGCGGCGCAGTGCGCAGGCCCTACCCTGCGCTCGTCGGTGATCGGCTTCTTCGTCGGCATTCTGCCGGGCGCCGGCGCCACTATCGCCAGCGCGCTGACCTACATGACCGAGAAGAAAATCAGCGGCAACAGCGACACCTTCGGCAAGGGCGACATCCGCGGCGTAGCGGCGCCGGAAGCGGCCAACAACGCCTCTGCCTGCGGTTCGTTCATTCCGATGCTGACGCTGGGGGTGCCGGGTTCCGGCACCACGGCGGTGATGATGGGCGCGCTGACGCTGTACAACATCACCCCCGGCCCGGCGATGTTCACCGAACAGCCGGATATCGTCTGGGGGCTGATCGCGGCGCTGCTGATCGCCAACGTCATCCTGCTGATCATGAACCTGCCTCTGGTCGGCCTGTTCACCCGCATGCTGACCATCCCGCTGTGGTTCCTGGTGCCGGCGATCGCCGCGGTTTCGGCGGTGGGGGTTTATGCGGTGCACAGCACCACCTTCGACCTGCTGCTGATGGTCGGGTTGGGCGTGTTCGGCTACATCCTGCGGAAAATGCACTTCCCGATGTCGCCGCTGATTCTGGGCTTCGTGCTGGGTGAGATGCTGGAGCAGAATCTGCGTCGCGCGCTGTCGATCAGCAACGGCGAGTTCGGCATCCTGTGGAGCAGCAGCATCGCGCAAACGCTGCTGGTGCTGGCGGTCGCGGTACTGGCGCTGCCGCCGCTGCTGCGCCTGATGCGCAAACGCCGCCAATCGGCGATCGAGGCCAAGGCCGAGTAACGCGAAACGGGCGGGGAATCCCCGCCCGTTGCGTTTAACGGCGCAAGGCCGCAATTCCCCTTTCCAACGCATCGATATCGCCATCGGCGAGCAGGGGCTGAATCACCGTAAAGTCCGCCTCCGACAAGTCATAGAGGCGCAAGGCAAGCAACCGCGCGATGACCTCCGGCGCGAACCGCCAACGGATAAACCTCGCCGGATTACCGCCGACGATGGCATAAGGCTCAACATCGCCGGCCACCACGCTGCCGGCGGCGACGATCGCCCCCTCACCTATCGAGATTCCCGGCATCAGCATCGCCCGCATGCCGATCCAGCAACCATCGCCCAGCCGGGTATCGCCTTTGGGGCGGTACGCCTGCTTGATGGTTGCCATAAACGGATACAGGCTCAGCCAGTCGATGCGATGGGTATGGTTGCCGCCCATCAGGATCACCGCTTCGGCCGCGATGCACACGTAATCTCCGATCAGCAGGCGGTCTATGTCGCCCAGCGGCTGCCATTGCCGGCTGACCGCGTCGCCGTGCAGATAGCGCACTACCGAGCGTTCGAAGCCGTTATCCCAACAGTCGCTATAGTAGCTGTGGGTGCCTTTGACGATAATATTCGGGTTGGTCACCGTCTGATGCAGCAGCTCGGTGTTGGACCAGTGTTTTTCGGACATGGCGTATTCTCTGGTTACGGGAATAAAAGCCACGGAACGGAATGTCTGTGGCCGTGTTGTCGTTCACTCAACACGGCCATTCAAGCGATAAGCGCTCGTTTCAATCTCGGGTTATTCATCATTACGGCCTCTCTTGCGAGGCGTAATGGTAGCCGATCACGCCTCGGCGGTCTTGCTTTTCAACAGCAGCACCCCGCCCATCACCAGCGCGCTGCCCAGCAGCTGCAGCTGATTCATGCTCTCCCCCAGCAGGAAATAGGCGATCACCGCGGTGAACACCAGCTCCAGCGACAGGATCAGGTTGGCCACCGCCAGCGGCAGCGTTTTCAGGCTGATATTGTACAGCCCGAAGCCCAGCAGCGTCGGCCCGGCGGCCAGCGCCAGCAGCAACAGCCAGCCGCTCCATTGAATGCCCTGCGCGCCGTGCGACAGGAACCACAGAGAGCCGGCCATGCCGTGGAACGCCGCCAGAGGAAACGCCGTCAGCGCCGCGTTGAACACCAATTGGTACAGCGCCGAAAAACCGAACACGTACAGGATGGTGTTCCACACCGGATAGCCGCGTTCGCTGGCCACCCGCCCGCCGAGGGTATACAGGGTATAGCCGATGCCCGACAGCATCCCCACCAGCAGCCCCAGCAGATCGAAGTGGCTGTTCCCCATACTGTCGCCGTTGCTGACCAGGAAGCAGCCGCCCAGGCTGATGGCGATCACCAGCAATTGGCGCAGCGTCAGGCGTTCGCTGTACATCACCCAGCCGAGGAACACGGTAAAACCCACCGAACAGTAGGTCAGAATGGTCGCCACCGATGCGCCGTTCAGCGCCACCGACAGCGTCCACAGGCTGTTGAACAGCGCCAGCAGCAGCCCGTAAAGCGCGTAGAATGCCACCTGTTTACGGCGCAGGCGCGCCCACTGCGGTTTCACCAGCAACAGCAGCGGCAACAGCACCAGCGCTACCAGCGCCGCGCGCCAGAACGCCAGCACGAAGGTCGGCAGGTGATAGTACTCGGTCAGCGCGCGGATGATGATGGCGGTAAAGGCCAGCAGCATAGCGCTGATAATGGCGATGACGTAACCCTGGCTGCTGCCCTGAAAAAGACGCGCGCCGGGCAGCGCCGGCCGGGCGGAAACGCCTGACGGTAATGACATGAGATCCTCGGAAAAATGGCGACATAAATGCTCAGGCGCACAGTGTAACGCGGCCATTTTTTCTCACTATAGCCACTTTGCGGCGTTGTCATGCAGGCCACTTTTCTGCGCTTGAAGCCCTGTTGACATGGGGTATAGTAAAAACCTCTCTCCATAACCGGGCCAATTTCCCATGCATATCCCGTTGGATCGCGAGCAGGACGTTCCGCTCTATTTACAGATCGAAGAAGCGCTGCGGCGCGCCATCCTCACCGGCGTGTTTGTCGATGGCGACAAACTGCCCTCGACGCGCACGCTGGCGGCCGAACTGGCGGTCAGCCGTTTAACGGTGGATAACGCCTACGCCGAACTGGCGGCCAAGGGCTTTTTGCATCAGCGGCGCGGCAGCGGCGCCTATGTCGCGCACCCGCAGGCGCAAACGCGCCCGGCCCGGCCGAGCAGCGATGCCCCTTTCCCGCTGGAGAGCTTCACCACCCTCACCTCGCGGCTGGACGGCTACGCCGACGCCCCGCTGCCGGAGGGGCTGATCAACTTCGCCGCCGGCGTCGGCAGCCCTAAGGTGTTTCCGCTGGAGGCGTTTCGCAAAGTGCTGCTGTCGGTGCTCAGCCGCCACGCGGAAGAGGCCTTCAGCTACGGTGAATACTGCGGCTACTACCCGCTGCGCGATACGCTGAGCCGCATTCTCAGCGCACAGGGCATCCCCACGCAGGCGGAACAGGTGCTGATCACCAACGGCTCGCAGCACGCCATCAGCCTGGTGGTGCAAAGCCTGCTGGCGCCGGGCGATACGGCGATCGTCGAAGAGCCGACCTACGCCGAAGCGCTGGGCCTGCTGCGCCAGCACCGCATCAATATCGTCACCGTACCGGGCGACCGACACGGCATGCGGGTGGATTTGCTGCCGGAATTGTTAGAACGCCACCGCCCCAAACTGATCTACACCATCCCCAATTTCCACAACCCGACCGGCCGCTGCCTGAGCGAGGCGCGTCGGCGACGCCTGCTGGCGATCGCTCAACAGGCCGGCGTGGTGATCCTGGAAGACGACTTCGTCGGCGATCTGCGTTATCAGGGCAAACAGCTGCCGTCGCTGCGCGCGCTGGCGCAGCCGGGCGCGGTGATCTATGTCAGCACCTTCTCCAAAATGCTGCTGCCCAGCATGCGCATCGGCTATCTGGTGGCGGACAGCGAACACTATCAGCGCTTCGCAAGGCTGAAGCACGTCGACAGCTTCACCAGTTCCAGCCTGATCCAGCGGGCGCTGGACGCTTTCGTCACCGTCGGCCGTTACGACAAGCAGCTGCGGCGCGCCGGGCGCGTCTACCGCCGCCATCTGGAGGTGATGATTGACGCCTTGCAACGGCGGCTGCCGTCGGGATGCCGCTTTGAAACGCCGCAGGGAGGCTTGTTTATCTGGCTGACGCTGCCGGCGTCGGTGACCACCGCCGAGCTGATGCCGGTCGCCTGGCGATACGGCGTGACCTTCGCGCGCGGCGAATGCTTTTATGCGCAGGAACATTTGGGCGCGCACGGCCTGCGGCTGAATTTCGCCGCCAACTCGCCGCCGCAGATTGAAGAAGGTATCGCCCGGCTATGCCGGGCGATTGAGGAGGTGATAACGGAGAAAAACGCCGGTTAGACGGCGGCCCACCACAGCCGCAGCTTCATCCCCCAGTAGCTGGTCCAGCCGGTGGTGCTCTGCACCACCTTGCCCTGTGAGACCACCACGAAGGTCGGCGTCACGCCAATCTGCCACTGCGCCGAGAGCGTACCGGCCGGATCGTTGACCACCGGCAGCGCCAGCCGTTTGCGCGCCAGCCATTGTTTCACCTGGGCATCGTCGCCCGAGCGCAGCGCGACGGTCAGCACGTTGCCGCCCGCCGCCTGCAAACGGGCGACGTCCGGCGTGGTGAAACGGCAGACGCCGCACCAGCTGGCCCAGAAGTAAACCAGCAGCGGCCGCTCATGGCTGAGCTGCGCCAACGACACACTCTCGCCATCCAGCGTGGTCAGGGTCTGGGCATCGAAGGCCGGCGGCGCCTGCGGCGCGTTCAGCCAATCCATCACCGTCACCACCGCCAGCGCGATCAGCGCCAGCAGCAGCAACTCGCGCCCCCAGCGCTTGAGCTTAGCCATTGTTGGCCTTCGCCAGCTGCTGTTTCACCATCGCTTCCAGCTCTTCATAGGATACCGCCCCCGGCAGCATCCGATCGCCGATCAGCGTCGCCGGCGTCCCCTGCACGCCCAGTTGCTCCGCCAATTCCATGTTGGTGCGCAGCGTGGTCATGCTCTGTACGCTGGGCGCCACCGCCTTGACGCCGGTTTTCTCTTGCGCGGCGGCGATGCTGGCGTTGTCGTGGAAGCCCTTTTTCGCCATCAGCCGCTGGTGCAGGGCCCAGAATTGATCCGGGTGCTGTTGCCAGGTGGTGAGCGCCACGCGCGCCGAACTGACCGAGCTTTCGCCCTTGAACGGCAGCAGTTTCACCACCAGCGCCACGTCCGGGTATTGCTTGACGATCTTCTCCAGCATCGGATCGAAACGCTTGCAGTACGGGCAGTTATAGTCGGTAAAGGTCACCAGCGTCAGTTTGGGGTTGGCGGCGCCGAGGCGCGGGCTGGCCGGATCCTGATACAGCGTTTTGGCGTTCTGCTTGATAGCCTGGCTGATCTGCTGGCCGGCGGTTTGCTGCTGCCAGGCGTCCACCGCCTGCGCCAGAATGTCCGGGTTAGACACCAACGTTTCGCGGATCATCTCTTTGATACGCGCCTCTTGTGCCGGAGTGAAAGGCTCGGCGGCCCACACCGGGGCGGCGATGATCATCAGTAAAATCAGTAGCTTTTTCATTGTTCGGTTCCTTTGGCATGGGAAAGGGTTTGCAGCACGGCGTCACGGGTCAACAGCGGGGATAACACCTCGCCCTCCGGGCTGCCGGGGCCATAGATTTGGTTGAAAGGCACGGCGACGCTGCCGCGCTTTTGCAGGAAGGCGCTGATGTCGGCCGACGGGCGGCTCCAGTCGCCGCGCAGCGCGACCACGTCGTCGGCGCTCAGCGCGCGCTGCACGTCATCGCGCAACAGCACATTGAATTTGTTGGCTTTACAGGTCACACACCAGTCGGCGGTCACGTCGACGAACACCCGCTTATGCTGGGCCAGCGCTTCGGTAATCGCCTGTTCGCTCAGCGGTTGCCACTGCACCCGATCCTGCAACGGCTGGCGCCACAGGCCGGCGGTCAGCGATCCGGCCAGCAAGGCCACGCCCGCCAGCACCAACGTGCCCGCCGCCAGCTTGGCCGCCAACCGTGCGCCCTGTTGACGCCACACCGCCAGCAGCAACGCCAGCAGCGCCAACGCCCCCAGCCACAGCGTGGCCTGCACGCCGATATGGTTGCTCAGCAGGCTCAGCAGCCACAGCGACGACGCCAGCATCAGCAGCCCCATCGCCAGCTTGACGGTATTCATCCAGCGGCCGGGGCGCGGCAAGCGCAGCGCCAGCGAGGGCCAGGCGGCGATCAGCAGCCACGGCAGGCTCATGCCGATGCCGAGCGCGATGAACATGCCCCACAGCACCGGCAGCGACGCCGCCAGCGCGAAGGCCACCGCCGTGCCGAGAAACGGCGCCGAGCACGGCGTCGCCAACAGCGTGGCGAACGCGCCCTGCCAGAAATGGCCGCTCAGCCCCTGCCCGTTATGGGTGGCCAGCGACGTGTTTAGATCGGACGAGAGGCGCAGGTGGAACAGGCCAAACAGGTTGGCGCTGAACAGCAGCGTCACCAGCACCATAAAACCGATAAACCACGGATTCTGGAACTGAATGCCCCAGCCGAGCGCATGGTTGCCGAGCCGCAGCAGCGTCATTAACAGGGCCAGCGCCATAAACGAGGCGACGATACCCAGCGACGACGCCAGGAACTGCAAACGCACGCTGCGCCGATCGCGATGCTCCACCTGCAGGATGGAGCCGAGCTTGATGCCCAGCACCGGCAGCACGCACGGCATCAGGTTGAGGATCAACCCGCCCGCCAGCGCCATCAATACCGCCTGCCACAGCGGGAACGCCGCACCGACGGGCGCGGCCAACGGATCGCCAATCGGCAGCGTAATCTGCTGCGCCATGCCGCCGTCGTCGATCACCAGCGTCAGCGTTTTGCCGCGCAGATCCGGCGCCGCATCGCCCCAACCGTCGCTGACCGGCACCCGCGCCAACAGCTGAGCGCCGTCGGTCTCGACCTGCGGCTTGCCGAGATCGGCATCCGCCAGCGTATCGAAGAACAGCGCGGGCTGCTGCCAGCCGGCGGCGCGTTCGGCGGCAATCTGCAACTCGCCGTTGCGGTAACCGGCCTTGACGCTCTCCGCCACCCCGGCGGCGATCGGCACCTGCCCCATCGCCTGCGCGAAGTCGTGGTTAAACTGCGGATCGTTCGGCGTCGTCAGATCCAGACTGAACGGGTAGTCGGTCAGAATGCAGACGTTGCTGCAGGTGGACAGCGTCAGGGTGCCCGCCAGCGGGCCGGATACCGGGCCTGACATCACGATCGGCAGCGTGACCCGATCGTGATAGCCCTGGGTGGAAATGCCGGCCACTTCGAAACGCTGCGGCGTCGGCCAGTGCCAGGTCGCCGGCGGCGGGTTGCCCTGCCAGACGATAGCCGGCGCGATGCCGCCTTCGCCAGGGGAACGCCAGTAGGTTTTCCAGCCCTTTTGCAGCTCGACCGACAGCAGCAGGCGGGTCTCCCCCGGCTGTGACGTGTCGGCGCGCAGCCGCACCTTGGCATGATCGTTGGCCGGATTTTGCAGCCAGCCGCTGTCCGCCGCCTGCAAGGCAGGTAGCCACAGCATAAACAGGCAAGCACAGGCCAGCCTGATAATTTTCAACATGTTAATTCTCCATAAATGATTAAATCACCGCGAAAAACGGGCGATTAACTCATTCACGGAAGACGCATAATCGAAGGTGCACCCTGAGGGTGGGGGGTGAAATGGCGCGGGGAGGAGGAATGCGCAGGCGCGCGGCGATGGTCGGCGCCAACAGCGCCAGCAGCAGACCCAGCCCGAACAGCACGGTTTCGAACATCACCGGCGGCGCGGCCAGCAATGACTTGGCGCTCAGCTCACAGGGCGTCGGCTGCGCTTCGGCGGCGGTATCACCGGACTGAACGGCAGTGGCCGCCGGGATCCCCAGCGTTTGCTGCAGCGCATGCAGGCCCGCCATGCGCTGGGTCATGCACGTCAGCACCACCAAGCAAGCCAGGCATAAAAACCATTTTGCAATCCGCTGCCGTTTAACCATGCCATCCTCACGTTCGGGTCTGGGGCTATCTTAGCGGCGCGGGCGCGATTAGCAACGTTTTGTCGGTAAAGAAATGTCTGAGCGGCGGTATTGATGGCGGCGATTTACAGGTATCATAGTGGGTAAGCCTGCGCTTTTCGCCGGGTACGATGATGATTCTCTCCTCCAGGCATTCTGCGGGGATACACAGCGAAGGACTGGTGATATGCAACCTTTGAGTGGGCCGGGCACCCCAATCGCCGGCGAACGCCCTCCCTCCCCGGGCAAAACGGCGGCCACTGACGATCAACCCCTCTCTCCGGCGCAGCGCACGACGCTGGAAAAGCTGATCGTGAAAATCATGACGCTCAGCCCGGCAAAGTCGGCGGAGATCTGGGCAACTCTGCGCCACGATCTCGGCGCCGATAACGGCGGTGAACTGCTGGCGCGTCATTTTCAACCGGCGGAACAGCTGCTGCAAACGCGCCTGACGCAGGCGCAGCAAAACCATGCCGGGCGCCAGCTGTTGCAACAGCTGGCCGAATTGCTGCCGCAGGGCAACAATCGCCAGGCGGTCAGCGACTTTATTCGCCAGCAGTTCGGCCACACGGTACTGAGCCAGCTGAGCCCACCACAGCTGCAGCAGGTGCTGAATCTGTTGCAAACTGGCGGCCTGGCCATTCCCCAGCCGCAGCAAACCGCCACCAGCGATCGCCCGCTGCTGCCCGCAGAGCATCAAAGCCTGCTGCAGCAGGTCACCAAACTCAGCGCCGCCACCGGCGAAGCGCCGGCTAAAATCTGGCAAACGCTGTTTGATCTGGCGGGCGTGAAAACCAACGATCCGCTGCCGGCGCGCCACTTCCAACTGCTGAACCAGTTTTTGCAGGTGAAGGTGGCCCTCAGCCCGCAGAGCGCGCCGACGCTGAACAATCTGCTGGCGGCGCTCAAGCAGCCGGCGGACGAGCAAGAGCTGCAGCAGATGAACGACTATTGCCAGACGCGCTTCAACTGCGGCGCCAATGCGCCTCTGACGCATCCGCAAATGAGCGACGCCATTCATCAGCTGTTTGCCCGCCGCCTGGAGAAGGCCGGCCAGGCGCAGCCGATCGTCAGCCAGCCCGTCGAGCCGCAGCCGCTGCTCAACCCGCTGATCGCCGCCCTGCCGCTGCCGCTGCAAAAAGCGCTCAGCAAGCCTGCCGCGGCGCTGATCCTGCTGCTGGTGGCGCTGGCGATCGTACTGGCGCTGGTGTTTTAACACCTCAGGCGCAGCCGCAGTCCTCAGCCGCCGCCCGATCGCGCAGCGATCCCGGCTGTTCGCCGATGGCCAACGGATGGCCGTCGCGCAGCCAGAAATCCAGCCCGCCGATCAGCTCCTTCACCCTGAATCCCAGCTTCGCCAGCTTATAGGCGCCTTTGGTGGAACCGTTGCAGCCGATGCCGTCGCAGTAGGTCACATACACCTTTTGGCGATCCAGCTGCGCCGTGCCGGCTTCATCCATCAGGCGATGCGGCAAGCTGATCGCCCCGGGGATATGCCCGGCGGCGTACAGCGCCTCTGCGCGGGTGTCGATCACCACTATCCCGTCCACGCCGTTGCGCAGATCTTCCGCCACGTCCCAGGCATCCGCATAACGGCTCAGCTTGGCCGCCAGGTAAGCCAGGCTCTCTTCCGGCGCCGCCGGTGGAAAAGCCAGCACCAATGATTCTTTCGACATACCACTCACTCCCGTGCATCAAGACAGATGACAATAGTGCCTCATTTTGGTCTTATGATTGATACCAATTTCCCATAAACCATAAGGCCAATTATGCGACACTCGCTGGTCACGCTGTTTCAGCAATCGCCCCACACCGCCGGCACGCTGCGCGATCGCCTGTGCGGCGCACTGCGGCAGGCCATCCATCAAGGGGCATTGAACGTTGGGCAACGCCTGCCTTCCAGCCGGGTGCTGGCCAGCGATCTGGGCCTCTCGCGAGTGACCGTCGAAGCGGCCTACGGTCAGTTGGAGGCGGAGGGATATCTGCAGCGCCGCGTCGGCCAGGGCACCTTTGTGGCGATTACCATCGCCAAATCACCGCCGCCGGCAGCCGGCTCCGGCATGCCGCGCCTTTCGCAGCGCGGCCAACAGATCGTGCAAACCGGCGGCTGCCGCGATCCGCAGCAGCCACAGGCGTTCGCCGCCGGTTCACCGGACCTGCGCGCGTTTCCGCTGGCCTTGTGGAAGCAGCTGACCGCACAGCGCCTGCGGCTACAGGGAGAAAGCCTGCTGCGCTACGGCGACCCGCAGGGCTATTTACCGCTGCGTGAGGCGATTGCCGCCCACGTCAACCAAACGCGCGGCGTGGTCTGCGATGCACGGCAGATTATCGTGCTGACCAGTTCGCAGCAGGCGCTGCAGCTGATCGCCACGTTGCTGCTGGACAGCGGCGACAGCGTCTGGATGGAAGAGCCGGGTTACGCCGGGGCAAGAAACGCCTTTATCAGCGCCGGCGCCGCCCTGACGCCGGTCGCGGTGGACGGCGACGGCCTGCGTGCTGAATCCTCCTTGCCGGACCCACGTTTGATTTATCTGACCCCCTCACACCAATACCCGACCGGCGCCGCGCTCAGCCTGGCGCGCCGATTGGCGTTGCTGGCGCTGGCAGAGCGGCAACAGGCCTGGATCATCGAGGACGATTACGACAGCGAGTTTCATTACGACGGTCTGCCGATACCGGCGATGCAGGGCCTGGATCGCCGTGGCCGAGTGCTGTACCTCGGCACCTTCTCCAAGTCGCTGTTCCCTTCACTGCGGTTGGCGTATCTGATCGCCCCGCCCGCGCTGGTTGAAGCGTTCGTCACCGCGCGTACGGTGTATGACGGCCACAGCGCGCAGCTGATGCAGGCAGTCACCGCCGAATTCATCCACCAAGGGCACTTCGCCGCGCATATCCGCTACATGCGCCAGCTCTACCGCAGCCGGCGCGATGTGTTGCTGGCGGAAGTACGCGAAAAACTCGGCCACTTCGCCACGCCCGCTCCCGCCACCGGCGGCCTGCAGCTCAGCGTCTGGCTGCCGCCCGGCCAGGAGGCGGCGCTCAGCCGACAGGCGCGGCGGCTCGGCATCCTCACGCCCGGGCTGAAGGCGCAATACCAGACGGCGCAGGCGCAGCGCGACGGCTGGCTGCTGGGCTTTTCGGCCCTGACGCCGGGCGAGATCCGCAGCGCCGTCGAGCGGCTGGCACGGATCGCCGTGGCTTAGCGCGGCCCCAATGGAATGCCCCCCCGTTTATTGCTCGGTCAGGCGCATCTCCGCCACCAGCGGCAGGTGGTCGCTCACCGCCGGCCAATGCACGCCGTTCCAGTCGCCGCTGGCGTTCGGCACCGTCAGGCTGTCCAGATGCCAGCGCTGCGCGTTACCGGTGAAGATGTAATCCACCTTGATCTCGGCGTTTTCCGCCGGCCAACTGCGGCCATCCTGGCCGTTAGGCATGATGTCGTTCCAATAGCGGCTCAGCTCCAGCCAGGTCACGCTGCCCGGCACATCGTTCATATCGCCGAACAGCAGCTTGATGCCGCGCACTTCGATGGCGCGATCGTTCAGCTCCCGCACCTGATCCAGGCGCATCGTCGGATCTTCCTTGGTATCGAGGTGGGCGTTGAACAGCGTGATCGGCGCCGGGAACTCCGGCACGTCGACCTTGGCGCTGAAGGCGATGCGCTGTTCGCGCTGGCCGGACGGCAGCGGATAGATCACGGCATCGTGCAGCGGATACTTCGAGAGAAACGCCAGGCCATATTCGCCGCCGTCGTGATCGATCGCCCGGCCGAACACCGCCTGCATGCCGGTCAGCTTCGCCAGCTCCGCCGCCTGATCGACCCGGCCGCTGCGGGCGGTGAGTTTATCCACCTCTTGCAGCGCCACCACGTCGACGTTCATCGCGCGAATTGCCTTGGCGATGGCGGTCATGTCGCTGACCTTGCCGGCGGCGATATTGAAGCTGGCGACGCGGATCTTCGGCGCCTGCTCCAGTTCATAGGTTTTATTTTTCAGGCCACCCAACGCGCTGGCCACTTCGCGGCTGTTGGCGTTGCTGTTGGCATGGCCGGCATCGGCAGAGGCCCAGGCGCTGTGAGAGATGCCCAGGGACAGTAAGGTGATAAGCAGAGCGTGACCGGTGTGCATGAATTCTCCTTGAGGGACAGATAAGTGTTATGTAGGCGCTTCCCGGCCCACAGCTAACACCGATTTTGCCGCAGAAACCTGCGACTATTTCCTAGTTGCACCGCTATTTTTCGTTTCTGCGCGATGCTTCGCATTCTAGCGGTTTACGCATTGCACCGTTGGACAAACGGCTGATTTCGTTTTAAAACCGGTAGATTGCCAACCGCGAGGAGTTCCGATGACCAGCCCGATTGCCGAACAGCTTACCGAACGTTTCTTCCGCTACCTGGCGGTCACCAGCCAGAGCAATGCCGCCGCAACCGCCCTGCCCAGCACGCCGGGGCAGCATGAAATGGCGCAGCTGCTGGCGGAAGAGCTGCGCCGGCTAGGCCTGGCCGACGTGCAGATAGACGACCACGCCACCGTCACCGCCCGCAAGCCCGGCACCCAGCCCGGCGCGCCGCGCATCGGCTTCATCACCCATATCGACACCGTGGACGTCGGCCTGTCGCCCGAAATTCGCCCGCAGCGCCTGCGCTTCACCGGCGAAGATGTATGCCTGAACGCCGAGCAAGACATCTGGCTGCGGGTCGCCGAACACCCGGAGATCCTGCCCTACCGCAACGAAGAGATCCTGTTCAGCGACGGCACCAGCGTGCTGGGTGCCGACAACAAGGCGGCGGTCACCGTGGTGATGACGTTGCTGGCCAACCTGGCCGCCGCCGATCGCCACGGCGATATCGTGGTGGCGTTCGTGCCGGATGAAGAGATCGGCCTGCGCGGCGCCAAGGCGCTGGATCTGCAGCGTTTCCCCGTCGATTTCGCCTACACCATCGACTGCTGCGAACTGGGTGAAGTGGTTTACGAGAATTTCAATGCGGCGGCGGCGGAAATCCGCATCGAGGGGGTGACCGCGCACCCGATGTCGGCGAAAAACGTGTTAATCAACCCGATACGCATCGCCAACGACATCATCAACCGCTTCGACGTGCAGGATACCCCGGAACACACCGACGGGCGCGAGGGCTATTTCTGGTTCACCGATCTGGCCGCCAATGCCAATCAGGCGACGCTGAAGGTGTCGATTCGCGACTTCGATAGCGCGGCGTTCGAGGCGCGCAAAGCCCGCCTTGAGGAGACGGTTCGTCAGGTGGCGGCCGGCTATCCGCGCGCCAACGTCAGCTGCAGCATCAGCGACATCTACAGCAACATCAGCAACGCCATCGGCGAAGATCGGCGCGCCATCGATCTGATCTTCGGCGCCCTTGCCGCCCACGGCATCCCGCCGAAGGTGATCCCGATGCGCGGCGGCACCGACGGCGCGGCGCTCTCGAGCCGCGGCATCCTGACGCCCAATTACTTCACCGGCGCGCATAACTTCCACTCGCGCTTCGAGTTTTTACCCGTCAGCGCCTTCGTGAAATCCTACCAGGTGACCCGCAGCATTTGCCTGCTGGCCGCCCGGCAGAGCAGTAATCAGAGTTAGCTCAATAGCCAGCCGACCAGCGCGGCCCACGCCAGCAGCGGCAGCGAGTAATAGTGGAAGCGCAACCAGATCTTGCGCTCCCCCGCCATGCGCAGCGCAATCAGGTTGGCGAGCGATCCGATCGCCAACCCGAAGCCGCCGGCATTGACCGCATAGGCCAGTTGCGTGCTGGAGGGCGCATAGTTGAGCAGCAAAATGGTGGCCGGCACGTTGCTGACGATCTGCGACAGCCCAACGCCCAACGCATACACCCCACCATCGCTCAGCCCGGCGATGGCGGCAAACGCCGGCTGAAGCGGCGGCAGGCGGGTAAACAGGCCAACATCGATAAACATAGCGGCGAACACGAAAATCAGGCTCCAGTCGATCTGCAACAGCACCCGGCGCGCCAGCAACAAAAAGCCGGCGAACACCGCCAGCAGCCCATACAGCGGCAGGCCGATATCCAGGCACAGCAGGAAGATCGCATACAGCCCCACGCAGCTCAGCAACAGCGGCCGTTGATAGGGGTAGCCCTCGATATTCGGCGTTTTCACGATGTCGCGCGCCGGGAAGCTGAACCAGGTCAACGCCAGCAGGCTCAGCATCATCGCGGCGCCAAACGGCGCCATCTGGCCGATGAAGCCGAGGAAAGAAAGGCCGGAGCGGCTCCACAGCAGGATATTTTGCGGGTTGCCGATCGGCGTCAGCAGCGAACCGGCGTTCACCGCCAGCGCCTGAAAGATGATCAAACGGCCAACCGGCAGCGCCGACAGCTTTTTCAGCGTGATGGTGAGCGGAATGACGATAAACAGCGCCACGTCGTTGGTCAGAAACGACGACAGCAGCGCGGCGGAAAACACCAGGAACAGCGCCAGCCGCCGTTCGCTGTGCAACCGGTTGATAATCTTGCGGCCAACGAAGTCGAAGTAGCCGCTGACCTCGACGCCTTTGGTCAGCAGCATCAGCCCCAGCAGAGTAATGAGGGTGCGGACGTCGATGAAACCGCCCAGCGCCGCCAGCGGCTGCGGATCAAAGGCGAACATCGCTGCGCCGGCCAGCAACAGCACGTGCAGGAAACGGTCTTTGACAAAGGGGTGGATAAGCCGGGAAATGGCGGTTGAACTCATGGTGGCAGCTTGAAACCTCAGCGAAAAGCATGAGCGAGACGTTAGCTCAGGCGCGGCATCTACGCCAGCAAAATGCTATTTTACCTTTATCCGCTTTCCATTTGCCGCGCTTTACTTTATTTGTAGCGGCTTTCTCGTTTTCAAAGGACATGTTATGGCTTCCCTGTTCGCCAAAGGGGCGTTGCTCAGCGCCTTATGCGCCCTGCTCGCCGCCTGCGACGATGCCGCCTCCCGCCCGCAAATCGATATCGACGGCAAAACCATGGGCACCTTCTACAGCGTTAAAGTCAGCGGTGACGTCGCGATCGGCAAGCAAGAACTGCAGCGGCAGATCGACGCGGTGCTCGAACGGGCCAACGACGATATCTCCACCTACCGCGCCGGATCGGTGCTGTCGCGGTTTAACCGCAGCGCCGGCCTCGAACCGCAGCCGATCCCGCGCGGCATGGCAGACATCGTGCTGATGGCCCAGCGCATCGGCCGCGATACCGGCGGCGCCATGGACATCACCGTCGGCCCACTGGTGAACCTGTGGGGGTTCGGCCCCGACAAGCACCCGGTCAAAGTGCCGGAACAGGCACAGATCGACGCGGCGAAGCAGCGCACCGGCCTGCAGCACCTGAAGCTTATCAGCGACAATCGCGGGGAGTGGCTGCAAAAAGATCTGCCGGATATGTACGTCGATCTCTCGACGCTGGGCGAAGGCTACGGCGCCGATGAACTGGTGCGCCTGATGAACCGCAACGGCATTACCAACTACCTGGTATCGGTCGGCGGCGCGGTCTCTTCACGCGGCGTCAACGGCCAGGGCAAACCCTGGCGGGTGGCGATCCAAAAGCCGACCGACCGTGAAAATGCGGTGCAGGCGCTGGTGGATCTGCACGGTTACGGCATCAGCACCGCCGGCAGCTACCGCAACTACTTCGAACAAAACGGCCAGCGCTACTCCCATGTCATCGATCCGACCACCGGCAGGCCGATCAACCACCGCCTGGTTTCCGCCACGGTGATCGCCCCCACCGCGCTCGAGGCCGACGGCTGGGATACCGGCCTGATGGTGCTGGGCACGGAGAAGGCGTTGAAACTTGCCGAAGAGAAAGGGCTGGCGGTCTACCTGATCAGCAAAACCGACGACGGTTTCAGCGCCGTGATGACGCCACAGTTCAAGGCGTTTTTGGTGCAGTGAAATAAAAAAGCCCGGCGCGCGATGGCCGGGCTGGTTGCATGCGCCCGCAGGCGCCGCGCCGATCACTTGGTCAGCGCGATGATGCCGAGAGTCAGGCCGGCAACCGCCGCCGCGCCGCCGGCGATCGCACCCGCGGTTTCCCAGTTATCCTGAGTGGTGCCCTTCATGCAGGTGTTGGTGTGCACCAGGCGCCCCTGGTCATCGTAGACCGGCACGCAGGGAGAATCGGTGGCGCATCCGGCCAACACGGCCGACAGTAACCCAACCGCAATTAACTTTTTCATACTTCGTGCCTCAATGTTCGATCACTTTGGAAAACTACGCCGAGCGATAATCACGCTACCCGGCTATTGTATGCCCAACGCGTGTAATGGCGAGGTAATGATGTGTCAGGGGATGTGATTTGGGAAAACTCCGAACGCCCGGCCGGCGGGCTTCGGCCAGTAAAAAGCCCGCGAAAACGCGGGCTTGATAGCGAGGTGAGACTCAGGCGGGATTATTTCGCCAGTTTGCGCATCACCAGGGTGGCGTTGGTGCCGCCGAAGCCGAAGCTGTTGGACATCACGGTGGTCAGCTCGCGCTGAGTCGGCTGAGTCACGATGTTCATGCCGGCCGCCTGCTCATCCAGAGTGTCGATGTTGATGCTCGGCGCGATAAAGCCGTGCTCCAGCATCAGCAGGCTGTAGATCGCTTCCTGCACGCCTGCGGCGCCCAGCGAGTGACCGGTCATCGCCTTGGTGGAGGAGATAGCCGGGGTATTGTCGCCGAACACTTCGCGAATCGCGCCCAGCTCTTTCACGTCGCCCACCGGCGTAGAGGTGCCGTGCACGTTGATGTAGTCGATCGGCGCATCCAGATCCTGCATCGCCATCTTCATGCAGCGCACCGCGCCTTCGCCCGATGGCGCTACCATGTCGGCGCCGTCAGACGTTGCGCCGTAGCCAACGATTTCCGCGTAGATGTGCGCACCGCGCGCCAGCGCGTGTTCCAGTTCTTCAACCACCACCATACCGCCGCCGCCGGCGATGACGAAACCGTCACGATCGGCGTCGTAAGTACGGGAGGCTTTTTCCGGCGTGTCGTTGTACTTGGTGGACAGCGCGCCCATCGCGTCGAACTCGCAGGCCATTTCCCAGCACAGCTCTTCGCCGCCGCCGGCGAACACGATGTCCTGTTTGCCCAGTTGGATTTGCTCAACCGCGTTACCGATGCAGTGTGCGGAGGTCGCGCAAGCGGAGCTGATGGAGTAGTTCACGCCGTGGATTTTGAACGGCGTCGCCAGGCAGGCGGAAACGCCGGAAGCCATGGCTTTGGTGACCACGTACGGGCCAACCGCTTTCAGGCCGCGCGGGCTGCGCATCGCATCGGCGCCGAACACCTGGAAGCGCGGAGAACCGCCGCCGGAACCGGCGATCAGGCCCACGCGCGGGTTGTTTTGATACTCTTCTTCCTTCAGGCCGGAAGAAGCGATCGCTTCTTGCATCGCCAGGAAAGCATAGATGGAAGCATCGCTCATGAAACGCACCGCCTTGCGGTCGATCAGGCCGGTTGTGTCGAGCTTAACTTGCCCCCATACGTGACTACGCATGCCGGAATCTTTCAGCTCCTGGGAGAAAGTGATCCCAGAACGTCCTTCCTGCAGGCTCGCCAGGACCTCCTGCTGGTTATTACCAATGCTGGAGACAACTCCCAGGCCAGTAATCACTGCACGTTTCATTCAATACCTCTTCCACTATTTACCTACGGGATTTTGCATCGCACTTTAGCGTACAGATGTAAGCCGAACAAGTCCGATCAGCGTTTTTCAGCTTTATTGTTGTCCAGTTTGCGCCAGGGCGCCAGCGCCGTTAGAATTCGCGGCATCCCTTGAATTTCGAGCCATTGACCGTGAACCACGCCCCCATCCAAACCGCAACGCTAACCTGGAACGAACAGGGTACACCTGTTTCGAAACAGTTTGATGACGTCTATTTTTCCAATCAGGATGGGCTGGAAGAAACCCGCTATGTCTTTCTGCACGGCAACCGGCTGCCGCAGCGTTTCGCCACTCACCCGCGCCCGCTGCTGGTGGTGGCGGAAACCGGCTTCGGCACCGGGCTCAATTTCCTTACGCTGTGGCAGGCCTTCGCGGGCTTCCGCCAGGCCGAGCCGGACGCCGCGCTGCAACGCCTGCACTTTATCAGCTTCGAGAAATTCCCCCTGCAGCAGGCCGATCTGGCGGCGGCGCATGCGCGCTGGCCGGAGCTGGCTCCCTATGCCGATGAGCTGCGCGCCCAATGGCCGCTGCCGCTGCCGGGCTGCCATCGCCTGCTGTTGGCCGAAGGCCGCATTACGCTCGATCTGTGGTTCGGCGACGTCAACGAACTGCTGCCGCTGTTCGACGCCAGCATGAATAACCAGGTCGACGCCTGGTTCCTCGACGGCTTCGCACCGGCCAAAAATCCCGACATGTGGACCGAGCAACTGTTCGCCGCCATGGCGCGTTTCGCCCGGCCGGAAGGCAGCTTCGCCACCTTTACCGCCGCCGGCTTCGTGCGCCGCGGCTTGCAACAGGCCGGTTTTCAAGTCAACCGTTGCAAAGGCTTCGGCCAAAAGCGTGAGATGCTCGCCGGCTGTCTGCCGGCCGATGCGCAGCCCACGCGCCACCCGGCACCCTGGTATCGGCGTCCGGCGGCGGACAACACCGCCGACATCGCTCTGATCGGCGGCGGCGTCGCCAGCGCGCTCACCGCGTTGGCCCTATTGCGGCGCGGCGCCACCGTCACGCTGTACTGCGCCGACGAGCAGCCGGCCGAGGGCGCATCCGGCAATCGTCAGGGGGCGATTTACCCCCTGCTGAACGGCAGCGGCGACGCGCTGGAGAGTTTCTTCAGCGCCGCGTTTCCTTTCGCCCGCCGCCAATACGATGCCCTGTTGCAACAAGGCGTCGCCTTTGATCACCAGTGGTGCGGCGTCAGCCAGCTGGCCTACGACGAAAAGAGCGGCGCCAAGATCGCCAATATGCTGAAAACCGACTGGCCGCAGGCCTTGGCGGCGGCAGCCGACCGCGAAACGCTCAGCGAACTGTGCGGCGTCGACACCGGCTTTGGCGGCATCACCTACCCGCAGGGCGGCTGGCTCTGCCCGGCCGAGCTGACGCGCGGCGCTATCGCGCTGGCGCAGCGTCAGGGCTTGGTCTGCCAATACCGGCACGATGCACAGAGGCTGACGCAGGAAGAAAACGGCTGGCGCATCGATTTCGCCCACGGCGAAAGCCGCCGCCATGCGACGGTGATCCTGGCCAACGGCCACCGGTTGGCCGAGCTGGCGCCGACGCAAGCCCTGCCGCTGTATGCGGTGCGCGGGCAGGTGTCGCACATCCCAACCTCGCCGGCCCTCGGTCAACTGAAACAGGTGTTGTGCTACGACGGCTACCTGACGCCGGTCAACGCCAACAACGGCCAACACTGCATCGGCGCCAGCTACCAGCGCGGCGACACCGCCACCGACTACCGCGAGCAGGAGCAACAGGAAAACCGCGAGCGCCTGCTGCGCTGCCTGCCGGAGCAGGCCTGGCCACAGCAGGTGGACGTCAGCGCTCATCAGGCGCGTTGCGGCGTGCGCAGCGCCACCCGCGATCATCTGCCGATGGTCGGCGCGCTGCCGGACTATCAGGCCACGGTGACGCAGTATCAGGATTTGCAGCGGCGAAACCAGCGCGGCGAAACCGTCGCCGATGCACCGGTCTATCCCGGCCTGTTCGCTATCGGCGGGTTGGGATCGCGCGGGCTGTGCTCGGCGCCGCTGGCGGCGGAAATTCTGGCGGCGCAGCTGTTCGGCGAACCGCTGCCGGGCGACGCGCGCCTGCTGGCGGCGTTGAATCCAAATCGGATGTGGGTGCGGAAATTGCTGAAAGGGCGTGCGGTTTAATCAACCTTGAGGGGCGCGGCGGCGCGCCCCGGCATGGCGGTCAGGCGGCAGGGATAGCGGCCTGATAAAGGTTTTCCCACATGCCGCGCACCAGGATCTGATCCGGCGGCGAGAGTTCCCCGGCGGCGATCGCTTTGTGCAGGCTCTCTTCCACCCGCGCTTTCAGCGCTTCGGCAGTGTGCTCGCCCTGCTCTTCCGCTTCGGCCACCGCCAGCGTCAGATGACCGCGCAGGTAGCCACCGGCAAACAGTTCATCATCGCTGGCGTGCTCTACCATGTCATCAATCAGCGCCAAAATGCGCGCTTCGAATTCTGCGATCATCAAATTTCCTCATTAAATAACGGGCTGTGGCGTCAGTTGAGATCTTCCGGATACGGAAAATGCTCGGCCGCCAACGGTGGCGTATTGTAGAACGATTGCAACGCCTGAATAAAGCGCGCAGGCCGTGTGGGTATTCCCTGCTCCAGCAGCGCCAATACCCGGTCGCGCACCTTGCGCTGGAACGCGATGCGATCCGGCTCACAGTCGCCGTTCAGGTTGTCGCAGCTGACGTTAAACGGGAAACCGGCCGCCACGCAGAACATCCACTCCAGCGCCTGCGGTTTGATCTCCACCGCTTCGAATTCACTCTGGGTTTGCGCGTCGCGCCCGTCCGGGCAATACCAGTAACCGAAGTCCACTCGTTGGCGGCGCGCTTCGCCGGCGATGCACCAGTGCGAGATTTCGTGCAGGCCGCTGGCGTAGAAGCCGTGGGCAAACACGATGCGGTGATACGGCAGTTCGTCGTCGGCCGGCAGGTAGATCGGCTCGTCGTCGCCCTTCACCAGGCGGGTGTTGTAGTCATCGCTGAAGCATTGATTGAAGATCTCGATCAGTTGCTCATAGTGATGGCGGGTCTGTGTGTCTGACATAAAAACTCTATAACCACAAAAATAAAGAGGCCATTATACCCGATAAGACAGGGCGCGTAAGCAGCGCCCTCTCTTCATCTTTAACCGTGCACCAGGGCGCTCAACCACTGCTGAATTTCCGCGCCGTGATTGTCGTACAGCAGCTTGAGGCTCATCACCAGCGAGACGATCACGATCATCGGCCGAATCAGCTTCTGCCCGCGGGTCAGCACCATGTGGGCGCCCAAACGCGCCCCCAGCACCTGCCCCACCAGCATCACCAGACCGATGCTCCACACCACCTTGCCGCCGATGATGAACAGCGCCAACCCGCCGACGTTGGAGGTGAAGTTAAGCACCTTGGCGTGCGCCGTGGACTTGGCGAGGTTGAAACCGCACAGCGTCACATAAGCCAGCGCGTAAAACGATCCGGCGCCGGGGCCGAAGAAGCCGTCGTAAAACCCGACGCAGCCGCCGGCCACCAGCCCGAACGGCAAGGCGCCGAGACGGCGTTGACGGTCTTCCTCACCCAGCCGCGGCATCAGCAGGAAGTAGAGGCCGATGCCGATCACCAGCAGCGGCAACATCTGCCGCAGCAAATCGGCGCGCATATGCTGCACCAGAATGGCGCCGGCGATCGAACCGATTAGCGTCAGAAAGATCGTCAGCTTCTGGTCGTTGAGGTTCACCGCCCGCCGACGAATAAAGTACAGGCTGGCGGAGAAGGAGCCGCCGACCGACTGCAGTTTGTTGGTGGCCAACGCCTGGGCCGGGGGAACCCCCACCGCCAGCAAGGCTGGTACCGTCAGCAACCCGCCACCGCCGGCGATGGAGTCGATAAACCCCGCCAGCAGCGCTACTGCAAACAACACCCCGAGCATCTCGGGGCCGATGACGAACCAGTCCATGTATTATTCCGCTGCGAAGTGATTATCCAGCAATGCCTGACAGGTCGGCGGTAACGGCGGCGGCACCGGTTTACCCGGTTTGGCGTTCGGTTGATGCGGCACGAACCAGCTCGCCAGTTCGGCGCCGCAGCCGTCGCCCGGCGGCGGCGTATCCTGCTCTTTACATTCAAGGCTGCTCGCCGGGCAACGCAGGCGCACGTGCATGTGCGCGCGGTGACCGAACCACGGCCGCACCTTGTGCAACCAGGCGCGATCGGCGCCGGCATCCAGACACAGACGCTGTTTGATGGCCGGATTGACGAAGATGCGCGTCACGTCCGCATCCTGCGCCGCCAGCTTAATCAGTGACTCGATCTGCGGCTGCCATTGGCGCGCCACTACCTGCTTGCCGTCCCCTGACACCAGATCGATCGGCTGCGGCTTCAGCAACTGCTGCGCGCTCCAGCGTTGACGCGGCAGCTGCAGCCAGATGTCGACGTCGAGCCCCGACTGGTGGCTGGCGTGGCCGCTGCTGAAGCGCCCGCCGGCCGGCATCGCCATATCGCCGATCAGCACCGTGCCCAGCGCTTTCTGGTTCGCCTGGCTGCTGAGGCGCTGAATGAACGCCAACAGATCCGGGTGGCCGAAATAGCGGCGCTGGTCGGTACGCATCACCTGGTAGTTCGGTGAGTTCAGCGGCAACGGCTGGGCGCCGATGACGCAGCCGTTGGCGAAACCGCCCACCGCCTGCGGCGCGCCGGCCACCGGACGATCGATTTTCTGCCACGGCGTCAGCGCCATGGCGGAGGCGGAGGCCGTCAGGGCCACCAGGCCCAACATCCAGTTTTTCATGGCGATTACCAGCGCGGCACGTCGGAAACCACATCACCGTTTTGCGCACGCTGGCGCAGCAGGTGATCCATCAGCACGATCGCCATCATCGCTTCGGCGATCGGCACGGCGCGGATACCCACGCACGGATCGTGGCGGCCGCGGGTGACCATTTCCACCGCTTCGCCCTGGCGATTGATGGTGCGGCCCGGCACCATGATGCTGGAGGTCGGCTTCAGCGCCAGATGCGCCACCACCGGTTGGCCGCTGCTGATACCGCCGAGAATGCCGCCGGCATGGTTGCTCTGGAAGCCTTCCGGGGTGATTTCATCGCGGTTTTCGCTGCCGCGCTTGGTCACCACGGCAAACCCGTCGCCGATCTCCACGCCTTTCACCGCGTTGATGCTCATCAGCGCGTGCGCCAGATCGGCGTCGAGGCGGTCAAACACCGGCTCGCCCAGGCCAACCGGCACATTTTCAGCAATCACGCTGACCTTGGCGCCGATGGAGTCGCCCTCTTTTTTCAGCGCGCGCATCAGTTCGTCCAGCGCTTCCAGCTTGTCCGGATCCGGGCAGAAGAACGGATTCTGCTCAACCTGATTCCAATCTTTCAGCTCGCAGGTCACGTCACCGATCTGCGCCAGATAGCCGCGCACCTGCACGCCGAACTTCTGCTGCAGGTATTTCTTGGCGATAGCGCCCGCCGCAACGCGCATGGCGGTTTCACGCGCCGAAGAGCGGCCGCCGCCGCGGTAATCGCGCAGGCCGTATTTCTGTTCGTAGGTGTAGTCGGCATGCCCCGGACGGAACACGTCTTTGATAGCGCTGTAGTCTTGCGAACGCTGATCGGTGTTCTCAATGATCAAGCCGATGCTGGTGCCGGTGGTCACGCCTTCGAATACGCCGGAGAGAATGCGCACCTGATCCGGTTCGCGACGCTGGGTGGTGTAACGCGAGGTGCCCGGACGACGGCGATCCAGATCGTGTTGCAAATCGGCTTCGGTGAGCGGGATGCCGGGCGGCACGCCGTCGACAATACAACCCAGCGCCACCCCGTGAGATTCACCGAAGGTGGTGACGCGGAAAATCTGCCCAATACTGTTTCCTGCCATCACGGCTCCTTACCGTTAGTCTTTTATCGTTATGAGGCCCGCCGTGCGGGCCTTGAAAATGCGGCTTAGCTGCGATAGAGGCTGAAGTGTTCCTTGCAATCCACCAGTTGCTGCTTGGTCAGCATGAACACGCCGTCACCGCCGTTTTCGAACTCCAGCCAGGTGAACGGAATATCCGGATATTGTTCCATCAGGTGTACCATGCTGTTGCCCACTTCACAAATCAGCACGCCGTCGTCGGTCAGGTAGTCCGGCGCGCAGGCCAGGATGCGGCGCACCAGCTTCAGGCCGTCGCTGCCCGCCGCCAGGCCCAGCTCCGGCTCAAAGCGGAACTCCTGCGGCAGATCGGACATGTCTTCCGCATCGACGTACGGCGGGTTGGTGACGATCAGATCGTACTGGATCGCGGGAACGTCGCGGAACAGATCGGAACGGATCGGGATCACCTGGTGTTCGACGCCGTGCGCCTGAATGTTGCGCTCGGTCACCGCCAGCACCTCGCTGGAGATGTCCACCGCGTCCACTTCCGCTTCAGGGAAAGCGTAGCCGCAGGCGATGGCGATACAGCCGCTGCCGGTGCACATGTCGAGGATATGGCGCGGCGGGTGCGGGATCAGCGCGCTGAAGCGATCGTTGATCAGCTCGCCGATCGGCGAACGCGGCACCAGCACGCGCTCGTCGACGTAGAATTCCATGCCGCAGAACCAGGCCTTGTTGGTCAGGTAGGCGACCGGGATGCGCTCGTTGACGCGGCGGATCACGCGCTCAACGATGCGATGGCGCTCGCTGGAGGTCAGACGGGCGGTGTGCATGTCCTCCGGAATGTCCAACGGCAGGAACAGGCTTGGCAGCACCAATTGCACCGCTTCGTCCCACGGATTATCGGTTCCGTGACCATAATAGATATTGGCGGCGTTGAAGCGGCTTACCGTCCAGCGCAGCATATCTTGAATGGTGTGCAGTTCGTTCACTGCTTCGTCGACGAAAATTTTGTCCAATTTGCCCTCCGGCAGGCGCTGTGTTTCATGATTTAGCCGCATAGTTTGCCATGAAGCCCGCGACAAATCACGCTTGCCCCTCGCGCTTTTCACTCTGGCCCGAGTTTTGCGTCGACAGCGCTCATTCACAAGGTAAACTAGCGAAATAAACGATTTCCGGTGAATGAAGCATGAAGAACAAGCCCCCTCTGAGCCAAGACGAACAACAGCTCTTCAGAGAGTCGGTGGCGGGCGCGAAAAAGCTGCGCCAGGACACCATCGTCCACCGCCCGCCGAAACCCAAGGTCAAACAGATTGCCCCGCAGCGGCTGCTGCAGGAGCAGGTCGATGCCAGCTATTATTTTTCAGATGAATACCAGCCGCAGCTGGAAGAAGAAGGCCCGACGCGCTACGTGCGCCCCGGCAGCAGCCCGTATGAGCTGAAGAAGCTGCGACGCGGCGATTACTCGCCGGAGCTGTTTCTCGATTTGCACGGCCTGACCCAGCTGCAGGCCAAGCAGGAACTGGGGGCGCTGATCGCCGCCTGCAAACGCGAACACGTGCACTGCGCCTGCGTGATGCACGGGCACGGCAAGCACATTCTCAAACAGCAAACGCCGCTGTGGCTGGCGCAGCATCCCGACGTGCTGGCGTTTCATCAGGCGCCGAAGGAATGGGGCGGCAACGCCGCCATCCTGCTGTTGGTGGAGCTGGCCGAGTAGCCCCCGCCGCAGAAACGACTCAGGGCGATGTCAGACATCGCCCTGAGTTTATTCCGCACCGCATCCGCGGTTCACACTTTGGCCATCACCTGCGACGGGCTGACCTGCCATTCAAACTTGCCGTAGCTGCCGTCCGCCGGCAGATCGACGTTGGCAATCGCCGAGGTCGCGAACATCGGCGGGCACTCGCCTGGGCACAGTTCGGCCACCAGATAGCCCACCAGCGGCAGGTGCGACACGATCAGCACCGAGCTCACCCCTTGCATCGCCAGCGCCTGCAGATAGCTGCCGACCTGTTCGGCGTTGCCGCCCGGCGTCAGCTCGGGCAGCACTTCTTCGCCCTCCGGCAGCGTCAAGGCTTCACGCACCGTCGCCAGCGTCTGTTCGGCCCGCAGATAGGGGCTGACCAGCACGCGTTCAATATCCACAGACTTGGTGTTCAACCAGGCCGCCATCTGACGGGACTCGTCGCGGCCGCACAGGGTAAGGGGCCTTACCGCATCGCTGGCTGCCTCGAGCGCCGCCTCTCCGTGACGCATAATCAAAACTTGCATATTGCACCGCTGTTGTTGACAAAGTAACGCTATACAGAAACGCCGTGCGTGCTGTACCGCCGAGTTTTACAACCCAAAGCCAAAGCTTTAAAACGATAACGCGCCGTCTCTTTATGGCGGCCGGGCATTTTGCCTGAAAGTTTGCCTAAAGAAAACGCTGTTTTTTACAGCAATTCTCCCCGGGCAAACCTCGATTGCTCACAGAACAATCAATTCAACGGGTTAAATTTTAACCTTTCCGCCATGAAATTTATTGATGGCGGTCAAGCTAACTTACCGCTGCCGCAGCCTCGCTGTACAGCCTCACCGGCTGACGCTGTTGCAAGGAGTGATGGCGATCACAACGCGGCCCTGTTGCAACTATAGTGCAAATCGGGCCGCCCTGCGTTCAGCTCCCCAGCGGGTAAAAGCGCTCGCCCTGCTGCGCCATGCGCTGCAGGCGTTCGCACGGGGCGAAATGCTCGCCGTGCTGCTGACGCAGGTAGTCCAGCGTCTTCACCACTTTCTCGGCGCCAAGCTCGTCCATATAGCGGAACGGGCCGCCGAGGAACGGCGGGAAGCCGATGCCGAACACCGCGCCGATGTCGCCATCGCGCGCGCTGCGGATCACGCCTTCGTCCAGGCAGCGTGCCGCTTCGTTCAGCATCATCATCACGCAGCGCTGAGCGACGCTCGCCGGCAGCATGTGCGCCTTCGGCGTGACGCCGAGCAGCGTATACAATGAGGTATCCGCACGTTTGCGCCGCTGCCGCTGCTGCCCTTCGCTCGGGTAGAGATAGAAACCGCGGCCGTTCTTGCGCCCTTTGCGCCCGTCTTTCAGCACCGCATCGAACGCGGCAGGCGCGGCGAAGCGGGGCCCCAGCGCCTCGACCAGCACGGGAATGATTTTGGTGCCGACGTCGATGCCCACTTCGTCCAGCAGGGTGATCGGGCCGACCGGGAAACCGAAGTCCACCAGCGCCTTGTCCAGCGACTCAATCGGCTCGCCTTCCAGCAGGCAGCGCGCCGCTTCGTTGATGTACGGCGCCAAGATGCGGTTGACATAAAAACCGGCGCTGTCGCCCACCACGATGGCGGTCTTGCCCTGCTTGTGCGCCAACGCCACGGTGGTGGCGATGGTCTCTTCGCTGGTGCCGGCGTGCGGGATCACTTCCACCAGCGGCATCTTGTCCACCGGGCTGAAGTAGTGCAGGCCGATCACCTGCTGCGGCCGCTCGGCCTGTTCGGCGATGCGGCCGATAGGCAGCGAGGAAGTATTGGAGGCGAACACGGTATGCGGCGCGCAGTTGGCTTCTACCTCGGCCACCATCTGCTGCTTCAGCGCCAGATCTTCGAACACCGCCTCGACCACGATATCCACCTGTTCAAAGCCAGTGTAATCGGTAGAGCCGGAGATCAGCATCATCTGCTTTTGCCGTTCCGCCGGGCGCATGCGCCTGCGGCGCACCCGCTTGCCGAGCACGTCCCAGCTGTATTTCAGCGCATGGTTGATACCGGTTTCATTGATGTCTTTGATGCGAACCGGCAATCCGCCGCGGGTGGCGGTGACGCAGGCGATGCCGCCGCCCATCAGGCCGCCGCCGAGAATGCCGACGCGATGCAGGGCGTGCGGCTGGGCATTGCCGCCCCGCTCCTTTTTCAGCGCGGTGGAAGCGAAGAACAGGCTGCGCAGCGCCGCCGACTGCGGCGTCATCGCCAGCTCGCCAAAGGCGCGCGCTTCGGCCTCATAGCCGCTGGCGCTGCCGTGATCCAGCCCGGTGCGCACCACCTGAATGATGCGCTCCGCCGCCGGGTAGTTGCCGTGGGTTTTCGCCAACGTTTTCTTGCGCACGATGCTGAACAGCAGACTTCTGCCCAGCGGGCCGTTGAGCAGGCGATCCTGCCACGGCAGCTCGCGCTGATGCTTCCAGCCCTGCTTCACCCGCTCGATGGCGGTCTGCAACAGAATCGACTGCGGCACGGCGTCGTCCACCAACCCCATGCGCAGCGCCTGGCGGGCGCGAATGTGCTTGCCGGCCAGGATCATGTCCAGCGCCTTGGCGGCGCCGATCAGGCGCGGCAGGCGCTGCGTGCCGCCGGAGCCTGGCAGCAGGCCCAGCTGCACTTCCGGCAGCCCGAGCGCGGTTTTGTCATCCAGCGAACAGACGCGGCCGTGGCAGGCCAGCGCCAGCTCCAGGCCACCGCCCAGGCAGGCGCCGTGAATGGCCGCCACTACCGGCACCGGGAACGCGGCGATCTGCGCCAGCGTGCTCTGCCCTTTCCTGGCCAGCGTTTCCGCCTCTTTGGCGCTGGTGCAGGCGGCAATCATAGTGATGTCGGCGCCGGCGATAAACGAGTCCGGCTTGCCGGAAACGATCACCAGCCCTTCCAGCGCAGTATGCTGCTGCGCCCGGATCAGCACGTCGTTGACCTGTTCGACGAACTCGGCCTTGAGCGTGTTCACCTTGTCGCCCGGCACGTCGATGGTGATCACGCCGATGTTGTCGGGGCGAATCGTCAGCTGAAAGGCCGACGGTTTGGCGCGCTGTTCATGCAATGCGTTTTCGAAGCTCATCATTCCACCTCCACGATCATCGCGGCCCCTAACCCGCCGGCGGCGCAGGCGGTGGTCAGGCCCAGCCCGCCGCCGCGGCGTTTCAGCTCATGCAGCGTCTGGGTGATCATGCGCGCGCCGGTGGCGGCGAACGGGTGGCCATAGGCGATGGAACCGCCCAAGACGTTGAATTTGTCCATGTCCACCTCGCCGATCGCCTGGCTGCGGCCAAGCTTCTCACGGGCGAACTCTTCGCTGGCGAACATCTTCAGGTTGGCCAGCGTTTGCGCAGCGAAGGCTTCATGCATGTCGATGAGCGTCAGATCGGCCAGACCGATGCCGGCGCGATCCAGCGCCAGCGGCGTAGCGTAGGAAGGCCCCAGCAGCATGTCTTCCCACACGTCGATGGCGGCGAAGGCGAAGCTGCGCAAATAGCCCAGCGGCTGCAGCCCCAGCTCTTTGGCGCGCGATTCGCTCATCATCAGCACCGCCGCCGCGCCGTCGGTCAGCGGCGTGCTGTTGGCCGCGGTGACGCTGCCATGCTTGCGATCGAACGCCGGCTTCAGCTTGGCGTAGGAAGCCAGGCTGGAATCTTTACGGATGTTGTTGTCTTCAGAAAGCTGCGCGCGGTAAGGCGGCACATAGGCGGTCATCACCTCGTCGCGCAGCCACCCTTCCCACCAGGCCTTGGCCGCCAGCTCGTGGGAACGGTGCGCCAGCGCATCCTGCGCCTCGCGGGTGATGCCGTGGCTCTTCGCCATCTGCTCGGCGGTATCGCCCATGCGCAGGCCGGTGGAATACTCCGCCACCGCCGGCGGCACCGGCATCAGATCGCGGAATTTCAGCCGGCTGAACAGTTTGAGGCGCTGCGACAGCGTGCGCGCCTTGTTGACGTCCACCAGCGTGCGCGCCAGCGCCTTGCTGACGCCGATCGGCAAGACGGAAGAAGAATCCGCCCCGCCGGCGATGCCAACGCTGATGCTGCCGGCCATGATGCTCTCCGCCACGTTGGCGATCGCCTGGAAGCTGGTGGCGCAGGCGCGCGACACGCTGTAGGCGTCGGTATGGACGCTCATGCCGGTGCCGAGCACGATTTCACGCGCGATGTTCGGCGCCTCGGGCATTTGCACCACCTGGCCGAACACCAGTTGTTCGATAAGCTGCGGATCGATGCTGCTGCGCGCCAACAGCTCGCTCACCGCCGTTTTCCCTAAATCCACCGCCGGAATGCCGTGATAGGCAGTCGCCTGTTTGGCAAAGGGGGTACGCAGTCCATTCACAATCGCAATGCGGTCACCATGACGGGTCACCAACGGCAGTGCCTTACTCATAAATGCTCCTGAAGAAAATAACGTCAGCGCAATGGGCAGAAAGAGGTCTGACCTGATGAGGTCATTGTTAACCAAACGGTTACATTTGGCAAATCGGCAGAGATCAAAACTGCGAGCAGGCGCACTTTCTATCGGGGGCGGTGTGGGGAAAGGCAATCCCCGGCACGCGGCAGGCGGCGCCGGGGTAAAACGGGGATTAACGCAGGCCGAGCTGGAAGATCAGGGTTTCCGCTTGGCAGGCGAAGGTAAAATCGGCCTCCAACTGCACGCCGCCGTCAACCGGTTTAATGCTACTGCTGATGTCACAAGGGTCGGATTCTACCGCGCGCGCCTTTTCGCTCAGGGCGGCCAGCATCGCCTCCGCATCTTGTTGATTGCTGAACACCTGGCTGTAGGACGCGGTGCAATCGGTGTTATCCATCACGGTGCCGACATCCACACAGCAACACGCGGCGGTTTCCTGGGCGCTGCATTTATTAATTGCATCTGACATGATTGGTTCTCCTCAAAGGCCTCGGTTATCAGCCCAAATTGCCGTTTTACTCACCGGCACAAAGCTACAAAATTCTGCAGGTATTTTACGCTTCCACGCCGGCAATCACTAGCACTTACTTTTAATGGGTGTTTTAAGTGATGGAAATCACAAATAAAAATGAGCGCCTGCTAAGGAATGGTAAGAATTTTGTTATTTACCGCTGGCGTTTTGTTAAGCAGATCTCTTTTTTGATATCAGGTTGGAAATATTTCAAAAACAAACTTGCAACATTTTCACAGGTCAGACCTATACTTCAGCCACTGGTCTGATTTGTCTGAACGATAACGGACCCTACAATCCCGCGCTCCTTGTTACCTCGTGTAACAATAGTTTAAATAATAAACACATAATGAGGTTTTGGTCATGAGCCAGAAAAACCTATTGACTAAATCAGCTCTCGCAGCTGCAGTGGCAATTATCTCTTCAAACGTGTCTGCCGCAGGATTCCAGCTGAATGAGTTCTCATCAGCTGGTTTAGGACGTTCGTATTCTGGCGAAGGCGCCATGGCGGATACGGCGGCCTCGGCAAGCCGCAACCCGGCTTTGCTGATGATGTATACCCGCCCGGAACTTTCTTTCGGCGCGGTCTTCATCGACCCGGACGTTGACATTACCGGTCAATCCCCTTCCGGCGCCAGTTTGGATTCGAAAAACATCGCGCCGACCGCCTGGGTGCCGAACCTGCATTATGTTCACCCGATTAACGATCAGTTCGCCGTAGGCGGCTCGGTCACCAGCAACTACGGTCTGGCGACAGAATTCAACGACGGCTATACCGCCGGCGCTTACGGCGGCAAGACCGATCTGACCACCCTCAACCTGAACCTCAGCGGCGCATACCGTCTGAATCAACACTTCAGCTTCGGTCTGGGCTTCGATGCGGTGTACGCCAAAGCCAAACTGGAACGTTACGCCGGTGAACTGCCGAAGCTCATCGCCGGTTCCGGCCAATTACCGCCGCAGCTAGCCGGCCCTGTTTCGCAGATCCCGGCAGATACCCAGATTTCGCACCTGAAAGGCGACGAATGGGGCTTCGGTTGGAACGCCGGTATTCTGTACGAAGTGGATGAAAACAACCGTTATGGCCTCACCTACCGCTCTGAAGTGAAAATCGACTTCGACGGCGACTACAAGAGCAGCCTGCCTTCAGCCTTCAACCCGCTGCTGGCCTCTCAAGGTCTTCCGTGGGGCACCAACGGCAACACCATTCCGGGTTCTCTGAGCCTGCACCTGCCGGAAATGTGGGAGCTGTCCGGTTACAACAAAGTGGCGCCGCAGTGGGCCATTCACTACAGCCTGGCCTACACCAGCTGGAGCCAGTTCCAGGAGCTGAGAGCCACCGGCAACAACGGCCAAACGCTGTTCGAGAAGCATGAAGGCTTCAAAGACGCTTACCGCATCGCGCTGGGTACCACCTACTTCTACGACGACAACTGGACCTTCCGTACCGGTATCGCCTTCGATGACAGCCCAGTGCCAGCACAGAACCGTTCGATTTCCATTCCGGATCAGGATCGCTTCTGGCTGAGTGCCGGTACCACCTATGCGTTCAACAAAGACGCGTCGGTCGACGTCGGCGTTTCCTACATGCACGGCCAGAAAGTCACCATCAAAGAAGGCCCTTACACCTTCAACTCTGAAGGTAAAGCCTGGCTGTATGGCGCCAACTTCAACTACCGCTTCTAATCTCGCCTGAGATGGATGCCAAAGCGCCCCGCGGGGCGCTTTTTCTTTGCCTGCCGCGTGCCGCCGGCATAAAAAACCCGCCTGCCGGCGGGTTTTCATTGGCGTGACGCCCGTGATTACTGCGAGTCGATCTCGTCCAGTTCGCCCTGAATCGCCTTGGCGTTCGGGTTCTCTTCCGGCTTGAGCGAGCCGCCGTTGGCGATGAAGTCGTGGCGCTGGAAGTAAGCTTCGCGCACCATGATGTAAGGATCGGAGGAGTTGCGCAGCAGGCCGTCGGAATCCAGCAGCTGGGCGCGGGTTTCGATCCCCTCGACCACCCATTTGCCCGCCGACATCCAGAAGGTGAGGTAGCTCAGCATCGGATACAGCGTATCCGCAAAGTCGCCGCCGTCTTCACGCAGGGTGAAGCTGCCGTAGCCCGGCAGCATCACGTACGGGCCGTAACCCACATCGTAATGCCCCAACGTGCTGCCGAAGCGGTTCGGCTCTTCGCGCGCCAGTTTCGGGTTGGCCATGCCGGCCACGTCGATCAGGCCGCCCATCCCGAGCAGGGTGTTCAGGAAGAAGCGGTTGAAGTGAATCATCCCGCGGTAAGGGTCGCCCTTGAGGAAGGCGTTGACCATGCTGGCCGGCTCTTCCAGGTTGGAGGTGAAGTTGCTGATGCCGTTACGCGCCGGCATCGGCACGTAGTCACGCCAGGCCACCGCGACCGGACGCAGGATATAGGGATCCAGGACGTTGTAGTTGAAGTCGAACATCGTCCGGTTGAATCCTTCCAGAGGATCGGAACGCCCTTGCGGATCGTTGTCTGGCGCGCTGGCACAGCCCACCAGTAATACCGTTGCGAATGCCACCCCAGTCAGGCGAAAGTTCATATTTTTCTCCATAAAAACACGTTCGGTCTTATTTTTCAGTGACCTGCTTGTTTATCTGAACGCTAACCTGCTCTTTACCGCTGAATGTCTGCAGCGAGCTTTCGCCGAACCAGTCCCCCGGCTGCGGCGTGGCCAATCCGTCCTGTGAGAGGCGCACACGCACCTGCACCTGATGCTGCGCCGAGAGCAGACGCTCGGGCATCATGGCGTTGCCGTCATCCAGTGAGAAAGACAGCGGAAAACGGCTCAGCGGCAATTGTTTTACCGCCACCGGCACCGGGCTGACGCCGTCAGTGACCGAAATGACCAGCGTCCCCTGCGCCGGCAAGGCTTTCGCCGCCTGCGGTGACAGCGAAACGGTCACATTCAGTTTAACATTTTCTCCGCCTGCCTGGGCTTTTGCTTGTGCAATGCTGCGCTTTATCACTTCCGCGCGCGGATCGTTGGCCGGCAGCAGCTCCAGCATCACCTGCCAGGCACCGATCGCCTGCTTGAAATCGCCCTGTTCGAAGGCATTGAACGCCAACAGGCTCAGCACCCGCGGATCGCCGTGGTTTTCCGCGATCATGCGCCGCAGCAGCTGCGTCGCCTGCTTGTTATCCTCCGGATCGTTGGAGCGCGTCAAGACCTCGGCATAGCCGAGCCGCACTTCCAGACTATTCGGATCCAATTGATAAGCATGGGCAAACGCCTGCGTGGCGGTGGTGGCGTTGTTCAACGCCATGCCGACGCGCCCCAGCATCATCCAGTCGTTGATGTTGCGATCGTCCTGCTGCAGCGCGGTGCGCAGCCCCAGCCCGAGGCGGGCGATCTCTTCCATGCTCAGCGGTTTGGCGCGCTCATTGGCAACGCGCTCGCGCAATTCCGGCATTTGCGCCTGCACCAGACGCCAGTCCAGCACCTGCGCCAATCCGCCGGTTTTCAGATAAAAGCCAACGGTCACCGCCAGCAATAACAGCACGCCCGGCACCAGCGCCCAAGGATTGATCGGTTTCGCCTGCGCCGCTTGCTCGGCCGGGATGTCGTTCAACAGGTTCTGTTGCAGCTCTTTCACCAGCTCCGGGCGCTCGGCCACCACGCCCTGCTGCTCGTCCTGCTCCAGCTCGCTGAGACGATCCTGATAAAAAGCCTTGTTCAACGCATCGCGCGTGGCGGCGCTCTGCTTGCCGTGGCGCATTGCCGGCACCACCAGCAACGCGGCGGCGCCGGCCAGCAACACGCAAATAATCAGCCAAAAAGCCATTAGGGTTTCTTCCTGTCAGTCTCTTGCAACAGCGCCGCCAGGCGCTGCCGTTCCCGTTCGGAGAATACATCGTCCACCGCCGCGTCGGGCCGGCGCCGAGCGCGCAGGATCACCACCGCCCCGCCGATCAGCACGAACAGCAGCGGGCCGATCCACAAGATCAGCGTCGCCGGCGTCACCGGCGGTTCATAGGTGACGAAATTGCCGTAGCGCGCCACCATGTAATCAATGATCTGCTGCTTGCTTTGCCCCTGCATCATCAGCTCGTACACCTTGATGCGCATGTCGGCGGCGATGATGGCGTTGGAATCGGCAATGCTGTTGTTTTGACATTTCGGGCAGCGCAGCTGTTCGGTCAACTCGCGATACTGCTGCTCCTGCTCGACGGAGTTGAAGCGATAGGTATCGATCGCCGCGGCGGCGCTCCAGCTCAGCAGCGCGGCGCACAGCAGGACAATCAGCCTCATGCCTCACCTCCGTACTTTTTATACAGCGGCAGCACTTCCTGCTGCCAGACGCGCTCGTTCATATCGCCGGCGTGGCGATAGCGAATAATCCCCTGGCCGTCGATGAGAAAGGTCTCCGGCGCGCCGTAGACCCCGAGATCCAACCCCAGCATGCCGTCGCCGTCGTACAGGCTGAGGGTATAGGGATTGCCGAGGGAATTCAGCCAGGTCACCGCCTTGGCGCGATCGTCTTTATAGTTCAGGCCGACCACCCGCACGCCGCGCGCCGCCAGCGTGTTGAGATACTGGTGTTCCGCGCGGCAGGTCGGGCACCAGGTGGCCCAGACGTTGAGCAATATCGGCTTGCCGTCGCGCAGCACCGCCTGATCGTAGGTTTTGCCGGGCTGATCCAGCGATTCCAGCCTGAAGGTCGGCACCGGTTTGCCGATCAGCGCCGATTCCAGCATGGTCGGATCTTCGCCGCCGGCGTTGCGCGTCAGCTGCACCATCAGCGCCGCCACCAGCAGCAGGAAGAGTACCAACGGGATAAACAGCAGCTTGCGCTTCATGATTGCGCCTCCAGCTTGCCTTCGCGCTTGAGTTTTTTGCTCATGCGGTAACGCGGGTCGAGGATGCACAGCAGGCCGCCGATCGCCATAAAGACGCCGCCGAACCAGATCCAGCGCACAAAGGGTTTGTAATACAGGCGCACCGCCCAGGAACCGTCCTCCAGCTCTTCGCCCAGCGCCGCATACAGATCGCGGCTGAAACCGCCGTCGATCGCCGCCTCGGTCATCATGCTGCGCGCCACGCTGTAGTAGCGTTTCTCCGCGCGCAGCGTCGCCTCCGGCTTGCCGTTGCGCGTGACGTCGATGATGCCGACGCCGCCGCTGTAGTTCGGGCCGCGAATGTCGTGCACGTCGCGGAACACGAAGTGATAGTTGTGGATATCCACGCTGTCGCCGGCCTTCATCCGCACGTCGCGCTCCACGCTGTAGTTCTGGCTGAAGGCGATGCCGATCACCGTCACCGCCACGCCGAGGTGGCCGAGCACCATGCCCCAGTGGCTGCGGGACAGCTGCCGCAGGCCGCGCCAGAAACCGTGACGGTGGGTGGCACGCTCATGCAGTTCCATCAGCGTCAGGATGATCACCCACAGCGCCATGATCAGGCCCACCACCGTCATGCCGGCGATACTGTCCTGCAGCAGCCACGGCAGCAGAATCGACAGCGCCAGCGTCGCCAACAGCGCCACGCCGAGGCGGCGCCACAGCTTGCTCGGCTCATCGCGGCGCCAGCGCACCAGCGGGCCGATGCCCAACAGCAGCGCCAACGGCGCCATCAGCCAGGTGAACATGGTGTTGAAGAACGGCTCGCCGATCGAAATGCTGCCCAGCCCCAGCTGTTTGTGCACCAGCGGCAGCAGCGTGCCCAACAGCACCACCAGCATGGCGGCGATCAGCAGCACGTTGTTGCCCAGCAGGAAGGTCTCGCGCGAGAAGGTGTCGTGCTGCACCCGGCTGCGCACCTGGCCGCCCTTGACCGCGTACAGCAGCAACGAACCGCCGATCACGATCACCAGATAGGCGAGGATAAACATACCGCGCGCCGGATCGGAGGCGAAGGAGTGCACCGAGACCAGCACGCCGGAGCGCACCAGGAAGGTGCCCAGCAGGCACAGCGAAAAGGCAGTGATCGCCAGCAGCACCGTCCAGGCTTTGAACGTGCCGCGTTTTTCGGTCACCGCCAGCGAATGCATCAGCGCAGTGCCGGCCAACCACGGCATAAAGGAGGCGTTTTCCACCGGATCCCAGAACCACCAGCCGCCCCAGCCCAGCTCATAGTAGGCCCAGGCCGATCCGAGCACGATGCCCAGCGTGAGAAACACCCAGGCGGCGGTGGTCCACGGGCGTGACCAGCGCGCCCAGGCGGTGTCGAGCCGGCCGGCCATCAGCGAGGCGATGGCGAAGGCGAAGGCGACCGAGAAGCCGACATAGCCCATATACAGCAGCGGCGGGTGGAAGATCAGGCCGATATCCTGCAGCAGCGGGTTGAGATCGCTGCCGTCGATCGGGAAGTTCGGCAGCGTGCGGGTGAACGGATTGGAGGTCATGATGATGAACAGCAGGAAACCGGCGGTGATCATCCCCATCACCGACAGCACCCGCGCCACCGCATCCTGCGGCATCGCCCGGCTGCACAACGCCACCGCCAGCGACCAGCAGCTCAGCAGCAGCACCCACAGCAGCAGCGAACCTTCATGCGCCCCCCAGGTGGCGGCGATGCGGTAATACACCGGCAGCCGGGTATTGGAGTTGGTGGCCACATAGGCGACGGTAAAATCGTTGACCACGAAGGCGTGCACCAGGCACAGGAACGCCAGCGCAATCGCGGCGAACATGCCGTAGGTCAGCGGCCGGGCCACCGCCATCATGCGGCTGTCCTGCCGCGCCGCGCCCCACTGCGGGTAAATGCTCAGCAGCAGCGCGATCGCCAGCGCCAGGCACAGCAGAAAACTGCCCAGTTCCGGCATCATGACTTGGCGCCCTCCGCCTGCGGCGCGTTATACGCTTCCGCCGGGCCTTTGTGGTTCTCTTTCATCGCGTCGGCCACTTCCGGCGGGGTGTATTTCTCGTCGTGTTTGGCCAGCACTTCGCGCGCATTGACCACGTTGCCCTCACCCAGCACGCCCTGCGCCACCACGCCCTGCCCTTCGCGGAACAGGTCCGGCAGAATGCCGGTGTAGGTCACGCCGATCGCGCCGCGCGCGTCGTAAATCTTGAAGCTGACCTGCAGCGTATTGGGATCGCGTTTCACCGAGCCCGGCATCACCATGCCGCCGATGCGCAGCCGCTGGCCGACCTCGGGCTTCTCATGATTCTCGCCCTTGCCCTGCAAAATTTCACCCGGGGTATAGAACAGATCGATATTGGAGCGCAGCGCGTACAGCATCAGGGTCGCGGTCAGCGCGATGCCGATCAGCACAACGATCGCCAGATAAAGGCGGCTTTTACGACGTGGATTCACAATGATTTCTCCCGCGGTGCGGCGGATTTTTGTTTTGATTGTTGCGCATGGCGAATGCGCCGCTCGCGCGCCTGACGGCGGCCGATCTCGGCGAGCAGCTGGCGCCGTTGCCAGACGGTGTGCGCCACCAGCCCCAATAGCGAAATCAGCGTGGCGGCGACCGCCAGCCAGACATAGAAGGCGTAACCGCCCATGGCGAAAAACGCCGACCAGGAATCGAATGCGGCATTCATGACTGACGCTCCTTATTCACCAGCCCGGCGACCCACGGGCGCTGGCGTTCCTGGAACAGGATCAGATTGCGCAGGCGCATCAGCGTCAGCGTGACGAACAGCAGCAGGTAGCCGAGGATCGCCCAGCGCAGCGGGGTGCGCATACTGGGCGCGATGGACTGCTGCATGTTGGTCGAGCCCTGATGCAGCGTATTCCACCATTCGACCGAGAAATGGATGATCGGGATATTCACCACGCCCACCAGCACCAGAATCCCGGCGGCGCGGCCCGCCAGGCGGCGGTCTTCGAAAGAGTTATACAGCGCGATGACGCCCATATAGAGGAACAGCAGCACCAGCTCGGAGGTCAGACGCGCATCCCACACCCACCAGGTGCCCCACATCGGCTTGCCCCAGGCGGAGCCGGTCACCAGCGCGATAAAGGTGAACACCGCGCCGATCGGCGCCATCGCCGCCACCACGGTATCGGACATTTTCATCTGCCACACCAGGCCGATAAACGCCGCCACCGCCATCGAGGCGTAGATGCCCATCGACCACATGGCCGCCGGCACGTGAATATAAATGATGCGGAAGCTGTCGCCCTGCTGATAATCCTTCGGCGCGAAACCAAAGCCCCATGCCCAGCCAAGCAGCAGGCAGGCCGCCGCCGCCAGCCCCAGCCAGGGGATAAAGCGGCCGCAGACGTGATACAGCCGTTCAGGCCGCGCCAGTTGATGTAACCATTTCCACATTGTCGTCAGTGCTCACGGTAATTTTTATGCGTCGGCCGCCCCGAGGGTTCGAAACGGCGAAAATCTTCTGCGGGGTACGCTCTTGTCGGCCTTGCCCGTCTGTTCATTCAATACGTTAGCTAGTGTACGCTCACCCGCAGCGCCGCCGCGGTGGCAAATGGCGCCAATGTCACGCTGCCCGCCAGCATCGCGCCGAGTATCGCCAGGTAACCGTCGATCGGCATGCCCATCGAAGCGGCGTCGATCGCCCCGGTGGCGAAGATCAGCACCGGAATATACAGCGGCAGCACCAGCAGGCTGAGCAGCACCCCCCCTTTGCGCAGGCCGACCGTCAACCCCACGCCGATAGCGCCGATCAGGCTCAGCGTCGGCGTGCCGAGCAGCAGCGTCCCCGCCACCGCCAGCCAGGTCTGCATATCGAGCGACAGCAGCAGCGCCACCAGCGGCGACAGGATCAGCAGCGGCAGACCCGTCACGACCCAGTGAGCACACACTTTGCCCAGCACCGTCATCGGCAGCGGCGTCGGCAGCAGCAACAGCTGCTCCAGCGAGCCATCGAGGAAATCATCGCGAAACAGCCGCTCCAGCGACAGCAGCGAAGCCAGCAGCGCCGCCACCCACACGATGCCCGGCGCAATGCGCGCCAGCAGCTGCGGCTCCGGGCCAATCCCCAACGGGAACAGCGTGATCACTATCAGGAAAAACCACAGCGGGTTGACGATCTCCGAGCCTTTACGGCAGGCGATCTTCAGTTCGCGGCGCACCAGGGTCAAAAACATCACAAACTCCCCGCGTCGTGTTCCGCCAAACGAACTTTGCCCACCGTTTGGCCGACGCCGGCCAAATCCTGATGGGTGGTCAACAATACCATGCCGCCCCGCTGCGCATGTTGTTCAAAAAGGCTAATCAACTCGGCCACGCCCTGTTTGTCGATCGCCGTCAGCGGTTCATCGAGGATCCACAGCGGCGCCGCGCTGAGCCACAGCCGCGCCAGCGCCACGCGCCGCTGCTGCCCGGCGGAAAGCTGCGCCACCGGCAGATCTTCGTAACCCACCAGCCCCACCTGCTCCAGCGCGCGCCAGATGGCCTGATGCTCGGCCGCGCCGCGCACCGCCTGATAAAACTGCAGATTTTCGAAGGGCGTCAATACGGCTTTGATGCCGGGCTGATGGCCGATAAACAGCAAATCTTGCTGGTAATTCGCGCGATCGCGCAGCGTGTTGCGCCCGCGCCAGCACACCTCGCCGCCGTCCGGCCGCGCCAGGCCGGCGAGAATGCGCAGTAAACTGGTCTTGCCCGCGCCGTTCGGCCCTTCTACCTGAATGATATCGCCCGGCTGAACTGAAAAGCTTAGCTCGCTAAACAGGATGCGCTCATCGCGCACGCAACTCAGACTTTTGGCTTCCAGCATCGGGGAACTCATATTTTTCTTTGGGATAGCGAATCATAGCATAAGCCTTTCCCCGCACGCAGCCCGCGGCGGGCGCGCCGACGGGCCAATATGGCGAGCAGGATCAATAATGCGTGGAAAAAATCGGCGGATTTTAACTCTTGTTACCTTTTTCTGTATTTCGCCGCATTTAACTACGCTTAATGACGTGAACTCACCCTTATGAAGCAGGAGCGACAGCATGAACGAACAGCGACGCCAGGAGCACGAGCCGGATGAGACGATGCAGGTAGAGAGCAAAGAACAGGAACAGGGCAAGCGCGAAATCGAAGTCAGGGAAGAAAATCTGCCGTCGCGCGCGGCGGCGGTGCATGAACAGATCCGGATGGAAGGCGAAAAAGAGCTGGAGCGCGACTGGCTGGCATTGCTGTGGTCGGCGATCGCCGCCGGGCTGTCGATGGGCGCCTCGCTGGCGGCAAAGGGCATTTTCCACGCCCGCCTGCCGGACGATCCCAGCCGCTTTTTCATCGAGAACCTCGGCTACACCTTCGGTTTCATCATTGTCATCATGGCGCGCCAGCAGCTGTTTACCGAAAATACCGTCACGGCGGTATTGCCAATCATGCATAAACCCACGCCGCGCAACCTGCTGATCCTGCTGCGCCTGTGGGGCGTGGTGCTGCTCGGCAACCTGATCGGCACCGGGCTGGCGGCGCTGGCGTTTACCCATATGCCGCTGTTCGACGCCGAGACGCGCGGCGCCTTCATCAGCCTGGGCGAAGAGGTGATGCGCCATACGCCGGGAGAAATGTTCGCCAACGGCATCCTGGCCGGCTGGATCATCGCCACCATGGTGTGGATGTTCCCGGCCGCCGGCGCGGCGAAAATCTGGGTGATCGTGCTGATGACCTACCTGGTGGCGATTTGCGATCTGACCCATATCGTGGTCGGTTCGGTCGAGATCCTCTATCTGGCGTTCAACGGCGCGATTGAATGGCAAGAATTCATTTACCCGTTCGCCCTGCCGACGCTGGCGGGCAACATCATCGGCGGCACCTTTATCTTTGCGCTGATAAGCCACGCGCAGATCCGCAACGATTTGAGCGCCAAAAATCGGGCGGCGCGCCTGCAAGAGGAAAAACGGCGCCACGGCGGGGAAAAACCGTGATCGCCGTCGGTTAGCCGAGGAAATTTCGGCATGAACTGGCGAGGTATTGAGCAAACGCGCCGCTAAGCGCTTATTCTGCGGGTAAAAAAAGGTATAATGCCCCGGCAGCTTCGGTTGCCGGCCCGCAGCGTCCCCGTAGTTAAACGGATATAACAAGCCCCTCCTAAGGGCTAGTTACTGGTTCGATTCCAGTCGGGGACGCCATTCTTTCTCATCCAGCCATTCCCCGTCATCTGCACGCGCAATCCGCCCTTTTCCCCCGTTCAGATTCGATTTCCCCCGAGCGTTATGATTGGCATTAATTAAAAAACTTAATATCCGTCGGAGTAGAAACCGTCGTTGCCTGCCCTCTGGCCTGCAACTCGCCCTTCTCATCATCGAAATCGAACAACATAACGGTATTGGTAAACACATTCGTCACATAGAGATGGTTACCGCCGGCATCGAAAGCGAGCGCACGCGGTTCAATGCCGCCGGCCTCATAGCGCGTTGGTGCGCCCGGCAGCCCATCCTCGCCAATTTTTAATACCAGCAGGTGGTTATCGGCACCGCGATTGGTGGCAATAAGATATCTGCCGCTCGGGCTGAGGATTATTGCCCCACCGCTTTTCGCCTCCGCTGAATCCTGCCCGCCGTGCAGTTTCACCTTCCCTTGCCGCGTCAATCGATGGTCGCTGACGGCAAACACCTCGATTTCACTCGCCATTTCAGTGATGACGTAGGCGTATTCCCCTTCTGGCGAGAACGCCATGTGCCGTGGGCCGGCGCCGGGTGCGAAGGCGACATCGCGCGAAGCATCCGCCTGCAAAGGCTGCGCGTTGTCCGAGCGATAGCGGTAGGCGCGCAGCTTGTCCCCGCCGAGATCCGCCGCGTACAGGTATTGGCCATCGCGGCTGAAGGTGGTGGAGTGCGCATGGCCCCCTTCCTGGCGCCCCTGCACGGTGCCGGAGCCGGGCGTGAACGGAAAATGCTGCCCCCGTTCCCCCAGTTTGCCGTCGCCGCCAATCGGTAATACCGTCACCCCCGCGCCGCCTTTGGCGACGGAGTAGTTGGCGACAAACAGAAACTTGCCATCCGGGCTGAGGGTGGCATGCGTCGGCTGCCGGCCCGCGCTGCTCACCGTATTCAGCACCCGCACGGCGCCGTCTTTGTCTATCGCCAAGGCAGTGACCGTTCCCGCGTTCTCCTCATTGGTGACATAGGCGAAACGGCCATCGCGAGATTTTACGATCCATGACGGGCTTTTCATTTTAATCACGTCGAGCAGCGTTAATGTGCCGTCGCCATTAACCGCCAGACGATAGAGGCCTTCACTGGGGTGCGCCGGTTTCTGCACCGCAGGCGCATCCGGAATATGGGTCCAGGTGCCGACTAACGCTATTTGCTGATGCTCCCGATTATTTGCCATCGCATTTCCTGAAAACATGAAAAGAGTTAATGCCAACGCGAATTGAATGGCCTGCCTGGCTAAACCGGCCACGCTCGCTCCGCCAGACACAGACAATGTCAAAGGTAGCATACGGCGCGCATAATGACGCTTATTCATCGAATCGGGGGATTTCTCTATACTCATGATGTTTCCTTTTCTCAACGCTACGCTACAGGAATAAGTATATCGACATTGACGACGCGACTGTGTAAATGCTCATGTCTATATAGTTCGATAAAAAAACTTTCTCTCACCTTGACATTGATAGCCGGCAGATAGGCGTCATAGATATCTGCAAAAAAATCAATGTACTCAGACAACTCACCCATAAAGGGGATGACAATATATTTCCCTCTGGGTATGTAGAAATTGAAGATAGAATGAAAAACCTCTTGCTCCTTACCGTTTGAATGCCATTTTCCCGCTCTGTTGTTTTCCGCACGATAAGCCTTCCCATGCTTGCTTAACCATTTCTCATTAGTCTGCGTAATGTCACCGGCATCTCTGTATTTCCTTATGGAGTGGAAGATCAATGCCTTGTACTGCTTTAACAGCTCGATATCATCCGGCATGACCGTGTGATAAAAATAGGGTTTCTTGTCAATGCCATACGGTGGGATCTGGGTGGAAAAATCCCATCCCCGGCTGTTCCTAAAGCTGTTGGGCGTTTCGCCAAAGAAACGTTTAAACGCCCGCGTGTAACATTGCTGAGAGGCAAAGCCCGATGCCAAGGCGACATCCAATATGTTCCCTTGATGTTGTTTAAGCAAGATTGCGGATCGGCTCAGTTTTCTGTTTCTGATATAAGTCCCTAACGTAATGCCAAAATAATGTTTAAACAGCCGCTGTAAATGCCATTTAGAGTAACCCGAGATAATAGACACTTTCTCAACGGAAAGTCCCTCTATAATATTCTTCTCCATATACTCTAACACCTGTAAAAGAATATCTTTTCGATAGTCCATGCGCGCTCCTTGCTTTTATAAAAATCGTGTCCTTTTCATTAAAATCGTTAACCAACCAAATCAAGTCATTAAGATTAATCCTAAAAAAATCACCCTGACAACACCATTTTTACGGCATGGGAAAAGTCATCATATAAATAACTGAAAATGATCATGTTATATAAATACGCTTGCGAAAAACACGTGAATAAAAAATGCGCCACGCAAAGTGCATCCATTAAAGATGCATTTGCCCCGCCGTGGCAAATCACACTTTATGTTAATTGTTTTATCTTAAAGTGTTTTTTTGCGTCCCAATTGCATGACCAAATAGGAATTTCATCATTGCAAATTAAAATGCATTTTATAATCAGGCTGACTGATAAAACTTATTGAGACTAATAAATAAAATCATGAGCAGCGTTTGAAAAGAAGATAGGGACAGGCTCATTTTCTGAACATCGGGCCAGAAAATCACAGATCATAATAGGGAGCTTCTTTTATCTTTTTCCTGCGCTGAGAAGAACCGATGTTTTAACACATCTTGCTCGATGCCCTATTTTACCCTCCACGCCAATTGGGGCGCTACTTTGCCCACCGTGAACCGCCGGCCCTCCAACGTAAAAGCCTCGTGCCGACTCGCACCGTGCGTTGTTGCCAGAATAGCCTGATTGCCCAGTAAAAAGCCCAGCCTATAAGGCCGGGCCTTTCATTAACGGCCTGATTAATCAGCCAGGTTGTCGATCTCTGCGGATCTGTGCTTGCGCAACAGATACAGCAGCAAAGATACCCGCCGCTCGGTGCGTTCCGGGGTATCCGGCGGCAGGTTGTAGCGCAGGGTGTAGCGCTCGTTATTCTCGTTGCAAAAATCGATGACGAGCACGGGAGCAGAGGCCCCCGCTACTTTTCGATAATTCAGCGAGATGCACGACAGGTTTTTTTTCATCTCAACTTACCGCGACAGTGCGGCGGGTTGATTCGGCAATCCGCCCCACGCCGGCGCTCAGCGCGGCGCCCAACAGCAGCATCAACAGCGAACCCCAAGCGGCGCGCGACAGCTGTTTGGCCGCTTCGTCGGCCGCTTCACGCGCTTTCTGCTCGGCCTCGGCCTTGAGTTTTTCCACTTTCTGCACCGCCTGCTGGTAAGCCTGAGCATAGTTATCGACGATTTGGCTCGCTTCATCGCGGCTTTTGCCGGTGCGCGCCGCAACGATATTCACCAGCGCATCCTTGTCGGCGGCGCTCAACGTCGGCTCACCGGACTGCTTGACGCGGTCGAACCACTGCTTGAGCTCGGAGGCGGCCTGCGCCGGATCGGCAGCCGCGTCCATGGCCGATTGCTTGCCGTCGGCGGTCGCCCTATCGGCCTTCTGTTCCAACCGAGCCGGATCCAGTTCCGGCTTGCCGGTCTGCTTGAGCGTGGTGTTCAACTGGTTTTCCAGGCTTCCCCAGTCAAGGCTGATGCCCTTTTTATCCAGCTGTTGCTTGAGGCCTTCGCCCACGTTTGGCGCCGCCGCCGCCAGGCCGCTGCCCGCCAGCGAAAGCCCTTTGCCCACCGCGCTGCCCGCCAGCCCCACCACGCCACTCGCCAATGAAACCACCAGCCAGGTGGTCAGCAAGGTGGTGATCGCCCAGCTCAGCAGACCATGCAAGCCGCCGCGGTTCGGTGCGGTGCGGCCGGCGACGAACGCGCCTGCGGCCAGCGACGCCAGCGTTGAAACCAGCAGCCAGATCCCGGTGCCGGTGCCAAAGCCGCTCAGCGGGTTACCCTTTTGCATCATATCCACGGCCTGGGCGCCGATAGCCGTGCCCAGCACGCTGAAGATCAGATAAGTCACCAGCGCCACGGCACTCCCGGCCAATATCGAGCCCCATGACACCTGAAACGCAAAGCGATTTGATTCATAGACAGTGGTCATCGTTGTTCCTTATATTTTCTGGACAAGTGATTGCACGCACGGCGGATAACCGCGCAGACAGATGCAGTCTGCCGCGCGGCGTCGTCGGCCGTCCCGGTTCATTTGCGCCAGAATGACTAGTGCATTCACACCCTGCGAATACGCACGTTATGCACTAAGCTGCTCAGCGAGTAGCGTAACCCGCGGCCCCGGTCAGAGGCCGCTCCCTTCTGTCTAGCGGAGAACACATGAGCCAATCCGTCCTGGCCAGCGAAACCCACCGCGGCCACCTGCAGCAAATCATCTCCGGCTTGTCCGACGGCGTGATCCTGACGGATACCGATCGAACGCTGCTCTGGGCCAACGAGGCCGCGTTGGCCATGCATGGCGTGAGTCATCAGAAAGCCCTGGGGGCCAATGCCGGCGAGTACGCGGCGCGTTTTGCCCTGCGCTATCGCAACAATCATCCGCTGGCTTTGGAACAGTATCCGCTGAACCGGGTTGCCGATGGCGAGACCTTCACCGATGTGGTGGTGGAGGTTCGGCAGGCCGACGATCCGGACAGCTTCTGGGTGCACCGCCTGCGGAGCCTGATTATCACCGATGCGCAGGGGCAACCGGAGCTGCTGGCGCTGATCCTGAGCGACGCGACGGAGTGGGCCAGCGCCGAACAGCGCTTTGAAAAAACCTTCAACGCCAATCCGGCGCCGGCGGTCATTTGTCGGCTAAGCGACCTGCGCTACGTCAAGGTCAATCAGGGGTTCCTCGATATGACCGGTTACCAGCGTGAACAGGTCATGGGCCGTTCGGTTTATGAACTCGACGTTTTGGAACAGGCGGAGCACAAAGATCTGGCGATACAGCGCCTGGGGGAAGGCGCCACCATTCCGCAAATGGAGGCCGAACTGAAACTGCCCGGTGGCGGAAGCAAGCTGGTGGTGGTTGCCGGCCAACCGCTGGACATCAATGAAGACGACTGCATGCTGTTCACTTTTACCGATCTCGAACCCCGGCGCCAGGCGGAATCGGCGCTGCGGGAAAGTGAAGAGCGGTTCGCCAAGGCATTTCGCCTGAGCCCGGTGCCGACGTTGCTGTGTACCGCGCACGAGCGGCGCGTGCTGGACGTCAACGAAGCCTTTACCCGCACCACCGAGTACGACGCCGAAGCCTTGATCGGCAAGACGATCGATGAGATCCCGTTTATTGACGATCCCGAGGCGAACCGCCGTTTGTTTGCCGCGCTGGAAAAAAGCGGCAACGTCGAAGGGCTGGACATCCGGGTGCGCAAGAAAGGGAGCGAGTCGATCGACTGCGTGGCCTCGGCGGATGCCGTCAGCATCCACAATGCGCCCTGCTACCTGCTGGTGCTCATGGACATTACCGAACGCAAACGCTCGGAGCTGGAGCTGGTCAGCGCCATCGAAGAAGTGATGCAGGACGCCTCCTGGTTCAGCCAAACCCTGATTGAAAAACTGGCCAACGTGAAAAGCATCAACCGGCCCGACCAGGCCGGATTGACCGCCAGCGATCTCACGCCGCGCGAGCGCGATGTGCTGGAATTGATTTGCGAGGGGCTGCCGGACAAGAAAATCGCGGCGCGTCTCAATCTGGCGCTCAACACCATTCGCAACCATGTCGCGACGGTCTATTCCAAACTTGGCGTGCACAGCCGCAGCGAAGCCATCGTCTGGGCCAGAGAACGCGGGCTGTTTACCGGCGGGCTGGCCGCCAGGAACGGAAAGTAGCCTGCAAATGCACTATCCGCACCGATGCAAACGCCCCTTATAGGCTCAAAGTGAAGTGCATAACATGGAGGTGCAAATGCAGGCTTTCGCCCTGTGCGGAAGCCTAACGGATCGAACCTTAGGAGCGCATCACAATGAACAGCGAAAAAGCCAATGGCATGATGGAAAAAGTGGCGGGCAAGGCGCAGGAAATGGCGGGCGACGTCACCGGAAACCCACGTTTGCAGGCCGAAGGCGCCACGCGCTATGCAGCGGGCGCGCTGCAAGAAAAATACGGCGACGCCCTGAGCTGCGCCGGCAGCATGATGAAGAAAAACCCCCTCGCCGCATTAGCCCTCATTGCCGGCGCTGGCCTGTTGACCGGCCTGCTGCTGCGCCGCCGTTGATACGCGCCGGCGAGCAAACCGCTTTTCCCTGAACGCCGCGCCCGGTTAACGACAACCGGGCGCGGTGCTATCGGCCAACGGGCAATGCCGTGCGAGCATATGGCCTTTTCGATTTATTCATCCGTTACGCCGACAATGATGATTAACGGCTATTCAGCGGCATCGGGTTATTATGGCGAAACGGCGATATCCCTCATGGAATAGACGGCATTCTTTTTCATACCGTCGCACGCCGCCTTTACTCACTGCTTAACGACAGCCATTTTATTTTCCTCGCGTATTCCTGATTTTTATCGTCTTCTCAACCCAAACCCCTCGGCGGTTATTTACGGTCTTGGTGCAATAAATCGGCTTACCCTCAACATCATTAAAACCATCAGGTTAAAATTCGACTCCATTCGTCAACCTGGGTTTATCCTCCTCTCCATTAAATGTTAAGATCGCTGTATTGCGCGCACGGAGAAATAGCATGTTCCCCACTAAAAAACATTCACAGCGGGCCACCCCGCTGACCAGCTATCAATTTTCCCGGCTGCATACTTTCGAATGCGTCGCCCGTCATTTATCTTTTGCGCTGGCGGCGCAAGAATTGTCGATCACCCCCAGCGCCGTAAGCCACCGCATTAATTTGCTCGAAAAGGAGTTGGGTTTTCTGCTATTCCAACGCTTTCATCGCAGAATTACCCTGACGCCGGAGGGCGAGCGCATGCAATGGGCGCTGGACAGCTCCTTCAACACGCTGAATCAGGAAATTCTGGACATCAAGAATCGCGAGCTGACGGGGACATTGACCCTCTACTCGCATCCGTCTCTGGTGCAATGCCTGCTGCTGCCGCGCATCGGCGACTTTATCGCCCAGCACCCCACCATTCACCTCAACATTCTGACCGGGCAAGAGATCATCAACCTGGCCAACCGCGGCGTGGACTTGGCGATGTACTTCGGCAAACTGCCCTCGGGGCGGCATCTGGACGAGGCCTTTATGCAGGAATCGATGGTGCCGATCTGTACGCCGCAGTACGCCGCCGCACATAGCCTGTACGATGCGCCGGAAAATTTGGCCCACTGCACGCTGCTGCACGATCGCTACAACTCCGGCGAAGACGAGTGGCAAACCTGGTCGCAACACTTTGCGCTGGGGCTGGATACCGACAGCAAAAGCATGGAGTTCGACCGTTCCGATCTCGCGGTGCTGGCCGCCACGCGGCACCTTGGCGTCGCCATGGGGCGGCTCAATCTGGTGCAGGACTGGATCAAAAGCGGCGAGCTGATCATTCCGTTCACCGACATGACCGTGCCCTGCGAGCACTGCTATTTTACCTCGACCATCTCCGAGCGGCAGTGGCCGAAAATCCTCGCGTTTAAGCAGTGGATCATGAAAATCGCCCCTCTGGTCTGATGGCCGGAGGGCTAGCGCGTTATTTTAGGGGAATAAGAAAAATTCAGCGCGCAGGCATAGAGCCGGCCGGCCTTTGAATAAGAGATATATTTGCGGTTTTTATCCCAGGCCAGCAGGGAGTTATTGGCAAAATAATAAACCTCCAATTGCATCCCATTAGCCAACCTCGACCAGCCTCGGCTTCGTATCACGGTAAAATCACCGTTATCGCCGAGCGTAATCAGCGGCACGCCCCAGGCATAGCGGGATATTTGCAGCTGAATAATGAATTGGCTTTCGCAGCTTATTTGGTAGTTCTGTACATCAACATCCATAATTTATATTTTTGGTGCCACCCTTCGGTAAAAATAAATAAGATAAGAACAACTCACCACGCTTAACACCAGCGCGATCAGCAAACAGGCGCACAGCGTGGCGCGATCTCAGGTGAAGCGCTGGCCGCGGCGGCAGCCCAGCCGTCGATTCCGATTCTCGCATTCATAATAGGGTTCTCGCCGCCGCGAGAATAATAACAGGCTACCGTCGCGTTATTCTTTGTACACCACGATTTCCTGATAAAGCTTAATCACCTCACCATCGCTGTCGACGGAGTCGGTATATTCGGTTTGCTGCGCCAAATGAATCACCTTCCATCCTTTGCGTGCTAATTCGGGGATCGTCAGGCGCCCCACGCCGCGGCAGGAAAACAGGGTGTCGTCAGACAACCTGAGCTTGCTAACCTCTGCATAATCATAAGCTTGAGAATGGCAAACGTGCGACTCCGCCGCCATCGCCGGCAGTGAAAACAGCCCCACTAACAACATTAACAGGTTTCTCATGGCGACCTCCCAATCGCTTATTCATGCCGGCCGATTACGCAGACAAAGGCTGACGTTAATACGCCGGCGAAAGGCTCGAATTAATTCTCTCTTGCACGGCTGAAATTACAGGCTGGCGCCGGTGACTGACAAATGAAAAATATAAACCTTGGCGTTAGATGAATTCATCCGAATCGCCAGACATGCGCAACGGCCCTTTTCACCGCACAAAATGGTTAAAAACCGGTCGATAATTAGCAAGAAAAGTAATTCTTTATGTCACTGTTTATGTTACAAATGCCGCCCGCCGCTAACACACCAAAAAAAACCGTCAAAATGCGTGAAAACGCAGCGCTTTGCGCAAAACATCGGCATGGCGGCGCTGATGGGGCGGTCATACATAAAACAGGGATAACACATGGCAATCAAATTGCGCGTATTGACTCAAGCGGTGGCGCTGGGTCTGGCGATCGGCAGCGCGTCGTTCGCCGCTCAGGCGGAAATCACCCTGCTGAAGCAGGATCCGCAGGCCGGCGATCCGCTCAGCCGCCTGAACTTCACCGTTGGCGGCAGCATCCGTCCACAGTTCAACAACATGACGGGCGACGGCGACAAGGGCTCCTACAAGCGTAACGGCTTCGACGGCGGCACCCGCTTCCGTTTCGCGGCGGACTACTACCTGTTCGACGATATCAGCTGGATCAGCTACTACGAGCTGGGCGTGAACATTCCGGCGCTGTTCGACTGGGATCACCACTATGCCGACGGCGCGAGAAACACCAGCCGCCGCATGCTGTACACCGGCCTGAAAAGCAACACCTGGGGCCAAATGACCTTCGGCCAGCAGAACAGCGTTTACTATGACGTGGTGGGCGCCAAGACCGATATCTGGGACTACGACATGCTGGCCCAGGCGCCGGGCAACGGCATCAACGGCGACTACGACGGCTCTTACCGTTCACGCAAGATGCTGAAGTACAAGAACCGCTTCGGCGATGCGGACGTTTATGCCTCGTACCTGTTCAGCGACAGCGACTACCTGCCGGGCAACGGCCTGCGCTATAAGCGCAAAGGCGGCGGCTCACTGGGCGTGGACTACCACATCACGCAGGATCTGACCTGGGGCACCGCCTGGAACTACACCCGCGCCGAAATGCGCAATCCGTCCACCAGCGGCAGCAAGAGCTACGATCAGCACATCGTCGGCACCGCCCTCAGCTGGAAACCGGACAACTGGACGCTGACTTTCGGCGGCGGTTACTACCACGACTTCCTGACCACCAAGAAAGCCGACATCAACAATTACTTCGCCGGCGATGCCTGGGGTATCGAATACCTGGCCGGTTATACCGTGCCGGTGGGCCAGTACGCGGTGAAATCGGTGATGCCGTACTTTATGGGCGATCGCCTGGAATACATCAGCGGCCGCAACTACCAGCGCATCGACAACGGCCTTGGGGTTACCGTGCAGTTTGACTACGGCTTCCGCGTTGACGTAGAGCACGTGCTGACATCGAGCACCGACAACCTCGGCGATATGACCGTGGTGCGTCTACGCTACGATTTCTGATTGTTCCGCACGTAAAAAAGGCCGCGCAAGCGGCCTTTTTCGTTATTGAAGCAGCGTCAGAAGCCGCCGCGCGCCGAGCGCCCTACCGCTTCGCCCAGCTGCCATACCGCCATGGCGTAGTGGGTGCTGTGGTTATAGCGGGTGATGACGTAGAAGTTCGGCAGGCCGTACCAATACTGGTAGCCGGTGCCGACGTCCAGCCGCAGCAGGCTGGCTTCCTGATTGTCGCCGAGCGAACCCTGCGGGCTTAGGCCGGCTTCCGCCAGCGCAGCGACCGAGTAGCGGGTCTTGAAGCCGTTTTCCAATCCCGGCGCCTGGCCGTTGGCCTGAATCGCGACCGGCTCGCCTTTGGACCAACCGTGCGCCTTGAAGTAATTGGCCACGCTACCGATGGCATCGACCGGATCCCACAGGTTGATATGACCATCGCCGTTGAAGTCGACCGCATAGCTCTTGAAGGAAGACGGCATGAACTGCCCATAGCCCATCGCGCCGGCGAAGGAGCCGCGCAGTTCGAGCGGATCGTCGCCCTCGGTGCGCGACATCAGCAGGAAGGTTTCCAGCTCGCCGGCGAAGTAATCGGCGCGGCGCGGGTAGTTGAAGGCCAGCGTCGCCAGTGCATCGATAATGCGGGTTTTACCCATTACGCGGCCCCAGCGGGTCTCCACGCCGATAATCCCCACGATGATCTCCGGCGGCACGCCGTACACCTGCCAGGCCCGCTGCAGCGCATCCTGATATTGATTCCAGAACACCACGCCGTTTTGCACGTTATCCGGCGTGATGAACTTGTTGCGGTAGCGCAGCCAGGAACCGTTCGGGCCGGTAGGCCCCTGGGTAGACGGTTTCGGCGCCTGCCTGTCCATCAGCCGCAGCACCGAATCCAGGCGCCGAGCCTGCGCCAGCACGTCGTGCAGCTGCTGTCGATCAAAGCCGTGTTCCCGCACCATCTTATCGATAAAGCGTGCGGTATTCGGGTTATTGGCGAAATCTCCACCCAGCGGCGCGCCGCTGTGCGCCGGGCTCAGCAAAAAGCCGCCCTTTACCGGGGTGCCCTGCGGCGTAGCGGTGGTACTGGGTTTCGGCGTGCTGCTACAGGCAGCAAGCAAGGTAATCAGCGGTAAAAGCGCAACCAGGTGACGCATCGGATATCCATATAGCCATGCAAGAGATAAGTGGGAGTTATGTTAATGCATTGTTCAACGCGAACAAACAGGATTATGCCGCCAATTACCACGCCAGGTAGCCAAACGTGCCAAATTGTGACGTTTTGCACGGTGAAAGGACGCCCGGTGCGGCCGCGCGGAATCTCAACCGCGACTAAATGAGAAAAATTATCACCTTGACGCCCCCTTTTACCCCGATAAAATGCCCGGCTGCTTGCCACCCGGCTATCGCCGCAATGATCACGACAATGGACTGTGATGGAATCTCTCGGACAACTCGCCAAAGACCTGTACCGTGGGCGCATCTCGCGCAAACCCTTTGTTTTCTCGCTGGCGATCTTCGCCATTGGCATCGTGTTGCTGTCGTTTCTGTCGACCTACCTGGATAAAAACCATTTTCGCGCCCATGCGCACGGCGATACCGAGGAATTCGTCTCAGTGCTGCTGTATCTGCTGTGCATTATGGTCTGGGCGCTGTTCTGTTTCGGCCTGGTGGCGTGGTTCATGGCCAAAACCGCGTTCCGGCTCAACGATATCGGCCTGCCCGGCTGGGCGCTGGCCGCAGCGTGCTATGTTTGCTCGGTGCTCAACAACTACTCCCCCGGCCCGGTGGCGCGCTGGCTGCCGCTTTTCAGCCTGGCCGTCATGATCTGCGCTCTGCTGTTGCCGCCGGGCGGGCTGCGCCGCAGGCCGGGCGGCGACGCTGACGATTAACGCAGCTGCACCACCTTGTTCGTGGCCGGTTCGGCCGCCGTCAGCCTGCCGCTGACCTGGCTGATGCCGCCGCCGCTGTTATGGGACACCACGGCGATCGGCAAACGCCGCAGCTGCCGGGTCAGCTCGGGCGTGATATAGCCGATGTGGGTGTTCTGTTGCTGCTTCCGCCAGCGGTCGGCTGCCCTGCGACGGGAGAAATACTGGTTGTATTTGGCCCAGGCGATCAGCGTGACGGCATTGAACAACGCCACAATGATGTACAGCGAGATCACTTCCAGCAGCGACAGGGCGGAGCCCACCCCGTGCTGATCCATCACCGACATCAGGCCGCGGCTGAACAGATAAAGGAAGCCGCACCAGGCGAAAAGCGTCAGCAGGCTGTCTACCACGCGCGGCAACAGGCCGCGTTCGGAATAAATCAGGACGTCCGTCATTCTTTGATCCTCCCAATGCCCCGGTCGGGGCTGATCCAGCGCGCACGCCCGCGCCGAGCTTTCAACATCACTTTGGAAAACGCCACCAGCGTGGTCAGCAGGCTGAGCAGCCAATACACCAGCGGATACCAGATGATCCAGAACAGCGAGCGGCCGAAGCCCTTCTCATAGCGCTTCTCCAGCAGCAGGCTGACGGTGAACTGCAGCAGGCACACCACGCCCAGCACCAGGCCGGTAAACGCCGGCGTCAGCAACGAGTGAATGCGGATGCCCTCCGGCAGCGGCACCGCCAGCCCGACCAGGAAAATCAGCACGCTGACCAGGTAAGTGAACGCCCACAACGTGGAGAGGCAATACTCGGCGAACAGCAGCCACATATGCCGGTGCTCCCAGGCCCACAGGTTGCGCAGATTCTTTAAAAACACCTCGGCGCCGCCCTGCGCCCAGCGCAGGCGCTGCTTCCACAGCCCGCGCAGGGTCTCCGGCATCAGGATCCAGCACAACGCCCGCGGTTCGAAGAAGATAGCCCAGTGCTTGAGCTGCAGTTTCCAGCTGATGTCGATGTCTTCGGTGATCATGTCCTGGCTCCAGTAACCGACATCGGTAAGCGCTTGCTTACGAAACGCGGCCACCACGCCGGAGATGGTGAACAGGCGGCCATAAACGCGCTGCGTGCGCTTGATAAGGCCGATGATCGATGAAAACTCACCGACCTGGATGCGGCCGATCAGCGTGGAGCGCGTGCGGATGCGCGGGTTGCCGGTCACCGCGCCGACGTGCGGATTGGCCAACAGCGGCGCCACCAAATAGGCCGCCGCATCGCGATCCAGCAGCGCATCGCCGTCGATGCACACCAGATACTCGCTGCGCGCCGCCGCCGCGCCCGCCTGCAGCGCGATCGCTTTGCCCTGATTTTGCGCCAGATGGATCACCCGCAGCCGGGGGAACTCCAGCGTCAACTGATCCAGCACCTCGGCGGTGTCATCGCTGGAGCCGTCGTTGATGGCGATCACTTCGATATTTTCATAGCGCTGCGCCATCGCCGCCGAAATGGTTTCACGCGCGTTCAACCCTTCGTTGAAACAGGGGATCAGCACGCTGATCGACGGGTTGCCCGGCAGCGCCGGCGCGGGCATGTCCGGGCTCCAGCGCCAGTGGCGCTCGCGGTGCAGCCAGAAATAGATGCCGCCGGCGATCCAGATACCGGACATGAACAGCGGCCAGAAAAACACGAAGTTGAGCAGCACTTCGCCGGTAAACAGCAGGACGATGCCGAAAGGCACGCTCAACACCAGACACAGGATGAATAAGGCAATTAAACGATCGGTCATGGCAGTGGGAACCAGGCTGAGGACAACACCGGGCGAACGGCATCCAGCTTAGGCCGATCGTCGAGGAAGTTGTCGGGGTAATAACCAAAGCTCTGAGCGCCATTGCGCTGCAGGCGACGCATCCATTCGGCCAGCAGTTGACCGTCATCCAGGCTGATCCGGCGCTCCTTGCGCCAGTCGACGGCCTGCAACTCAAACACCGTTTTATCGAGCGCGCCGGGGTAAGCGGCCACTTTGCCCACCAGTTGATCCAGCCAGCGGCCGCTGTCGGCGCGCGGCACGTTTTCCATCAGCGGCATCGCCATCGGCGCCACCCAGTCGTAGGCCTGCAGGAAATCCGCCAGATTCTGGCCGAACCAGGCTTCGCTGGCGGGATCGAGCACCGGCATCGCATAGATGTTGCGCGCGGTTTGCACCTGCGGGCCGCGGATCGCCCGCACCCGCTCGGTCAGCGACTGGGTAAATTCGATCAGCGCCCGGCTCTTGAAGCGCGTCCAGCGCGCCATCGCCTGCGGATCCTGGCGTATCGCCGCCACCGAATCGGCGAAGCCGGCCTGGCGGTAGGCCGCAGCGGCGTCGGGGCCGGCGTCTTCGAAGTCCGACAGCAGGGCATCGTCGTGGAACAGGATCCCTTTGAAGGTGGCGTGAGCCGCCAGATCCTCGTAGATCTCACCGATGCGCTGGCGCGCCACCGGGCTGAACGGCGACAGGCGGCGGTACTGCTTGTCGTCTACCGACAGCTGCCCGTTTTGCGGATCGAGGCGCTGTACGCGCGGCACGTCAGATCCCAGCTCGAACGCCAACACCGGCATCCAGGCATACACGGCCACGCCGGTGCGCGAAGAGAGCTGCCAGGAGACCCGGTTGAACAGGTCTGCCTTCATCGGCAGCCAGCGGTTGGGGAAATAGAGCTCGCGCACGTTGCCGTCGCCTTTTGGATCGGCGAACGCCTGCAGGAAAACGGTATTGATGCGCAGGTCGTAGATGCGCTGGATCAGCTTGTCGAGGTTTTTGGCCTGCTGCTGCGGATCGGGATCGTAAAGGTAGTCGAGATCGACGTGCGCCACCCGCATGATCTGCCGGTTCTGTATCTGCGTCAGCTGCTGGGCGAAGCTCGTCAGCGACGGGTTGCCGGCCACCAGCATGCGCGGCACGTTCTCAGGCGCGTTGACGTCTGCCAGCCCGTTCTCCAGCGTCAGCGCCATGCGGTAACCATGCTTGCGCGCGATGTCCAGCGCCACGCCGCCGGCCGCGCCGTACGGCCAGACCCAGACGCGCGGCGCCTTGCCGGTGGCGGCGGTGATGCGCTGGGTGATCAACGCCACGTCTTTCTCGATGCGTTGGCGATATTCCGCCTCGCTTTCGTAGCGGCCCTGCTTGGCGTCGTACAACCGATTGGCGACCGCCGGTTCGGTATTGCCCTGCGGGTTGGCGATACCGCCGTAATGCGAAGCGTAGGTGTGCGCGCCGATCTCCACCAAGCCGGAGTCCGACACTTCCCGCACCTGCTGCCAGGTGAGGAAGCGATCGCGCGGCGTCATCAGGCCGCCGAAATCGACCGGCTTGTCGGCCGGCGCATCCAGCCAGACGCCGACCGGCGCCAACACCGCCGGCCAGTTGTAGGCCTTCAGCAGCGGAAAAACCCGGCTGTAGAAGCTGCGGTAGCCGTCGTCGAAGGTCAGCAGCACCGCCTTGTTCGGCAACGCCGGGCCGCCGTTTTGCGCCTGCAGGATCTGCTCGACCGACACCGGCTGGTAGCCGTTTTGCTTCAGCCAGGCGAACTGTTCGTTGAGCGCGCTGGTGCGCACCGACATGTAGCGCTGGTCCGCCGCGCCGTCTTCCACGTCGTGATACGCCAGCACCGCGTAACGGTTGGCCGGCCACGGGCGTTCCATCGGCCCCACGGGCCGCTCCGCCGGCGGCGTGAAGCGCGGCACGTCCGCCTGGCTGCAGGCGGTGGTCAGCAACGCGGCCAACACGAAAAGCGAAGATCGAATAAGCATGATTATTCCTTTAAAAACGATAATTCAGATCAAACGTCACGCCGATGTTGCGCTCGCGCTTGCCGTCGTAAGGATGCTTCTCAAACTGCAGCATCGCGCCGGCGTCCAACACCCCGTTCCAGCTGATGCGCTGGCCGTAACCCAGCTGGGTGATCGGCTTGCGCGCATAGTCCCGCTGCCAATAGCTGCCGGCGCCGGCCTGGAACTGCTGGCTCCACTCGGTCTGATAATGGCGATACAGGGTGTGATCGAGCGTTAACGACGGCAGCAGCGTGAAGTCGCGCTTCGGGTTGTAATACGGCACGTTCTCCTGGCTGTTGCGGCTGCCGGACAGCGTCAGGTTCATGTCCAGCCGATAACGGGCGCCGGCGAGCAGCCGTTGCCGCCCTTCCAGGCCGTATTCCAGCCGGTTGTTGCCGTCCGAGAAGTGCGAAGGCGCCACGCTGGCGCGCAGCTCGCGGCTTTCGTTCTGCTGCCAACGCAGCCACAGGTTGCCGCCGTTGGCGCTGATGCCGTTGGTCAACGCGCGCAGCGGCGTCTCGGCCGACAGGCGCGCCACCGAACCGCCGAGGCGCCATTGATCATTCAGGTCATACCAGGATGAGAGGCGCAGGCCGAGCTCATTGCCGTGGCCGTAGTTGCGGTTGGCCACCTCGGCTTCCAGCCACAGATCGCGCGAGCGCCACTCGGCGCCGGCGCTGAGATCGCGGTTGATGCCCTTGCCCTCGTCGAACTGGCCGGTGTTGAATCCCCAGCCGGTGAACAGCCGCCAGTTGTCGTCGATCGGCGGTGAATAGAGCGCGGCGTGAATGCCGAAATCGTGGCTGCCGCTGACCGGCCCGTCGGAATCGATGCCCTGATTGCCGCTGATGCGCAGTTCAGACATGTGGTGAATGCGGCGCGAACGCTCGAGCTGCTGAACGGCAACGCTTTCCGGCGCGCGTTGGATGACGTCGTCGGCCAGCAAATCCAGCTGCCGCCACTCCTGCAATTCCTGTGCGACATAGCCCTGCTGGATCTCCAACGGCAGGCTGCGCGGCTCCAGCCCTTCCACCTGCTTCAACTCGTCCTCGGCGCGGCGCGGCCAGCCGCGCGCCAAATAAACGCTGGCCAATGAGATGCGCAGCCCCTGATTGCCCGGCGCCGTGCGCGCCAGATGGGTCAGCTGCCGTTCGGCCTCGGCCAGATCGCGTTGATAAACCCGTGACTGCGCCAGCAGCGATTGGCCGACCAGCCAGTCATCGTTGTAGGCCAGCGTCGGCAACTGGTACAGGCGGGTCGCGTAGGGATAGCGCTGGCTGACGCGCTGCGCCAGCAACGCCGCCCGATCGATGCGTTCGTCCTCCGCCTGCGCGTAAAACAGATCGGTTTCGTCTTCGGCGGTCACCGCCTGCGGCGCGGCGGCGTTCAGGCGGCTGAAAATGGCCTGCGCCTTGTCCGGCTGCTGCAGGTAGAGGTAGGCGGACGCCGCCCAGCGCTGGGCATAATCCGGCACCGTGCGCCCTTCCGCCTGCAAGGTTTGATACTCGCTCACCACATCGGCCATGCGATAACGCGCCAGCAGCGCGCCCAGGCGATCGATACGCGCCTGCTGGTAGCTGTCCTGCGCCTCCGGCAGCGGCCGCCACTGCATCAGCAGTTGGTCATAGCGCGCCAGCGCGCGGTCGGCGATGACGAAGCGTTCCTGTTCGCCACGAGCATCGATAAACGACAGCCGCACCAGTTCGGCGGCTTCATCCGCCTGCAGGCGCCGCTGCTGCGCGGGCGGCAATGCCAGCCCCTGGCTTGCACGCAGCGCCGGATCCGCGACCCGGTTCGCCGCCAGCAGCGTCACGTAATAAGCCTGAATGCCGGCGTCGGACGGCGCCAGCGCACGGGCGCGGGTCACGTTTTCCAACGCCGCCCAGCTGCGGCCGGCGGCCTGATCCACATAGGCGCGCGTCAGATACCACGTCGCCGGTTCCAGTAACTTCTCCGCTTTGGCCGCTTCCGTTTGCGCCTGCGCATCCCGCCCGGCATCCGCCAGCGTCATCACGTAGCCACGCTGCAGGCCGCCGTCGGCGGGAGCGAGCTGCAACGCCGCCCGCCACAGGCGCAGCGATGGTTGCCACTGCTTAAGATTGCGGTAGGCGCGGGCCGCCGTCGCCAGGCTGGCGCTATCCCGCTGCAGCGCGGCGCCGTCGGCACGCCAGAGTGCGACCACCTCTTCGTCATGGCCGGCCCAACCGGCCACCTGGATATAATCGGCTCGCTGCTGCAGGCTCAACCCCTCCCGAGCGCGCCGCTGCGATAAATACGCCAACACCGGCGCGGTATCGCCCGATCTGGCCTGACGGATCAGCGCGTCATAGCGCTCATCCGCCAGCGCGGCGGCCGGCAGGGATAAACCGATAAACAGCAATGACGCCGCATATTTGGTGACGTGGCGTTCGGTAAAGCGTAATGAACGCGAGTTAACTTTAGGCACGAGGTATTCCTTTAATCCGTGAGCTGCTGTCCTGGCAGAGCGCAAATGCGAGCAGGCACCCGAAAAGTCGGCTAGAGCCGTCGGGTAATAAGCATGGAGTAATGAATATTTCTGTCTGGCGCACGCTTAAATAGAATCGAATGCGCCTTTGCCTAAAAAGAGTATTTTATAAAGCTGCCGGTGAATACCGCGGCCAGGTGATATCTGCCTGAAACTGGAATTTCACAATTGTTAATAAGTGAAATAATAAAAATTAAACCACCACGAATCAAACACATGAACTTTTATCATGATCAATATTCTTATTTTCACCCTTCCGTGTGAAATTGTATAAAAACCGGCGTGATATTTGATTTTAATTCTCATTATCACCCATCAACAGGGATATTAATCCAAACACCTAATTAAATAATCTGCCTTCATGGAAAAAATAATAAGAATATTGCTCACCAGGAAATTAAATTTGCCTGCTAATAATTATTATTTTCAATTTAAATTCCCCCACGGCTGCGTTCATGCTGGCTATCTCCCGGGCATGCCGTCACAATAGCGCCTCATTCAGGCCTCAATCAGGGATTGCCATGTACAGCCACTACCCCGCCCATTACACCTTCGATCGCGACAGCGATGCCTGGCAGATCGGTTTTCACGACTTCCCCGAGTGGCAATCTGCCTGCTATAAACGCGAAGACATCGAGCTGGAAGCGCAGGAAAGCCTGCTGGCCGCCATCGCCGCCGCGATGGACGAAGGGCTGCCCCTGCCCGCCCCTTCCCCTGTGCAAACCGATGATCTGAGAGTACATCTGCCGACGCTGGTGGCGCTGAAGATCGAGCTGCACAACGCCATGCTGCGCAAAAACACCGGCAAAGCGGCACTGGCGCGCAAGCTGGGATTCAACGGCGGGCAAATGGAGCGGTTGCTGGATATCGGCTACGCCTCGAAGGTTGAGGCGTTGGAGCAGGCGCTGTATCTGCTGGGCTACGAAGTGCGCGTGACAATAAGCGAAGTTTGCCAATAGGTTAGCGGCAGGTAAGCGAAATATTATCCAACGGGGCTAAATTTTCCCCGTTTTGCGCCGATATGATCGCTACCTAATCACTTGTCGCAACAACGAAGGCTAAAAATGGAGTGGAGTCGCCGTCATATTTGGGCCGTTATTCTGCTGTCTTGTCTCGTTTTTTGGGTCATTTTGGCGACCGGCATCAACGCCGTCGCCTGAGCGCCTGCCGCCGCATTGCAATACCTCGATTTTATAGCCCGCTGCGGCGGGCTACTTCCTGGCGCTTGCCCATAAAAAGCGTTATAAAACAGCCCTCACTGTGCAAAAAACAGCCAAAAATTGTGATCAAAAACACAGTATTGAAATCAGACCAGTATTGAGAGTACATTAGCGCCGATCCTGTCGCGGTTCGGATTTTACCTCACGGAGCATGAGGCGCGACAACCGGACAACCCGCGCTCGAGGACGTTGTTCTTTCGCTTGGAAGAATCCGCCCGACAAGCAGGTTGCCCATAAAATACTCAGCACAACAATCGGGATCATTGCTGGCGAGGACTCCAGACAGGAGTTGTTCAGTGAAATATTTTTTGATGGGCGTGTCATTCATGCTGGTTGCCTGGGTTGGCACCTTCATGTTGATGGTTGCCTGACAGCAGCCTGACCAGGAACACAGCCAAAGGGACGCGCAAGCGTCCCTTTGTCGTTTCGGCTAGCGATCATTTGCCCGGCATCATGCGGCGCAGGGTGTCGTCCTTGCGCAGATAGTGATGATACAGCGCCGCCAACGCATGCGCGCCAATGATAAAGTAGCCAACGTTTGCCAGCGTCTCATGCACCGTTTTGACCAGCTGGCGCATCACCGGATCCGGCGTCATCCACTGCGGCACCGGCCAGCCCAGCAAAGACCACGATTTTCCGCCGTAGGCCAGGGTTAACATGCCCAGCAGCGGCAACATCAGGAAGACCACGTACAGCAGCCAATGGAAGATCTTGGCGCCCACTTCCTGCCATTCCTCCAGCGGGGGCGTGATCGGCGGCGCAGCGCGGAAAGCGCGCACCGCCAACCGAATCAGCATCAGGGCAAAGACCGATACCCCGAAATTAAAGTGCAGATTTTTGACCACCGGCCCCCACGCCTCCGGCATCGAATCCTTCAGCAACATCGCCGAATAGGTGAGGATCACCAGCAGCAGCGTCAGCCAATGTAAAACGATTTGCGATCGCGCGTAGCGGTTACTCATACACTCAGTCCAAAAAATAAAACTCAGCGTAGTCGAGCATAATGGGGAAATAATGAAGAAAACCTTGGGACGGAAAAAATAAGGCCGGGCGAACGCCCGGCCTGACAGGATTATTTGGCGCTGCCGCCTTTCCCCGGCTTCAGCAGCCCGTCCGCGCGGAACATCGCCTTGATGCCGCGCACCGCCTGGCGGATACGGTCCTGGTTCTCGATCAGCGCGAAGCGCACGTGGGTATCGCCGTAGTCGCCGAAGCCGATGCCCGGCGAGACGCAGACCTTGGCTTCCGCCAGCAGGCGTTTGGCGAACTCCAGCGAACCGAGGTGGGCATAAGGCTCGGGAATTTTCGCCCACACGTACATCGACGCCTTAGGATTTTCCACCATCCAGCCGGCCTCATGCAGCCCCTTCACCAACACGTTGCGGCGCTGCCGATACTGCTCGGCGATATCGCGCACGCACTGCTGATCGCCCTCCAGCGCGGCGATGGCCGCCACCTGCAGCGGCGTAAAGGTGCCGTAGTCGTGATAGCTCTTGATGCGCGCCAGCGCGCTGACCAGCTCGGGGTTGCCGACCATGAAACCGATGCGCCAGCCGGCCATGTTGTAGCTTTTCGACAGGGTGAAGAACTCCACCGCAATGTCTTTCGCCCCCGGCACCTGCATGATCGACGGCGCTTGCCAGCCGTCATAGACGATATCGGCATAGGCCAGATCGTGGATCACCAGCACGTTGTACTGCTTGGCCAGCGCCACCACCCGCTCGAAGAAATCCAGCTCCACGCACTGCGCGGTCGGGTTGGACGGGAAGCCGAGTATCATCATTTTCGGGCGCGGAATGGTTTCCCGAATGGCGCGCTCCAGCTCACCGAAGAAATCCACGCCGTCCACCAGCGGCACCGAACGCACCTGGGCGCCGGCGATCACCGCGCCGTAAATGTGGATCGGGTAGCTGGGGTTCGGCACCAGCACGGTATCGCCGTGATCGAGGGTCGCCAGCATCAGGTGCGCCAGCCCCTCTTTCGAACCGATGGTGACGATGGCTTCGCTTTCCGGATCGATATCCACCTGATAACGGTCGGCATACCAGCGCGAAATGGCGCGACGCAGGCGCGGAATGCCGCGCGAGGTGGAATAACCGTGGGTGTCGTCGCGCTGGGCGACGGCGCACAGTTTTTCCACGATGTGCGGCGGCGTCGGGCCGTCGGGGTTACCCATGCTGAAGTCGATAATATCCTCGCCGCGACGGCGCGCGGCCATCTTCAGTTCGGCGGTGATGTTGAATACGTAAGGGGGAAGGCGTTCAATGCGCGTAAAACGGCGCTGTGGACTGTTATCAGCCATAGGGGATTCCTCGATAGACGTTAGCGCCCGGACCGTCCGAGCGACGCTGGCCAGCGAACTGACCGAATATCGAACATAGCGCAGCGCCGACGAGCTTGTCGATACCCGGCGCGATATTTTTATTTGCCGCCCTGAAACTCCGCCGCCAGCAGCCCGAACAGCCAGTCGTCGCACCACTGCCCCGCCAGACGGTAGTTGTCGCGCAGCGTGCCTTCCAGCTGAAAACCGCACGACTCCAGCAGGCCGCGCGAAGCAAGGTTGCCCACGGTCACGGTGGCGGTCAGCTTGTGAAAACCGCAGGCGTTCACCGCAAAATCCAGCACCGCCCGCAGCGACTCCTTGCCATAGCCCTTGCCCTGGCCGGCAGGCAAACTCCCGTATCCCACTTCCGCCTGCCGATACGGCACCCACTGCGGGCGAAAGCCGGTAACGCCCACCGCCTCCCCGCTGTGCTTCTCACGCATCACCAGGCACAGCCACTGCTCACCGTGTTTGTCCCAGGCCGGCAGCCGCTCCTCGAACCGGGCGCGGATCTCCGCTTCGCTGCGCGGATCGGAGATGTAACGGATCACCTCGGGATCTTGGTACAGGCGCAAAAACAGCGGCCAATCCTCGGCGGTTATCGACTGTAAGTGCAGACGTTCAGTGACCAGCTTCATAAAATCTCCGAAAAACGAAAAATAGGAACTTACGAATGAAAGATATCTCTTTATTTTCCCCGATTGGTTGCCGATAATCATTCACGTTAAAACCACAAAACCATAACGTCTTGCCCGATTCCCTACAACCGCTCGCCGCAGTCACTCACGCGGCACGAGGAGAACACCATGGCCTCTTTAGTCATCGACGATATTCCGCAGACGATCGTTAACGTCAAGCGCCAGCTGCGCCAGGCATTGCCGAACTACCGCGACGTATTTCTGGCGCTGGAAGAGAACATCCGCGGCCAGGTCGAACAGATCCGGCGCGAGCTGGCCGCCGGCCACAATCCGGTGCCGCAGATCGACGCGGAAGATATCCTGCAGCAGCGCGTCAGCGAGCAGCAGATAGCGCTGATCAAACAGCGCGGCGCCTGCGCCATTCGCGGCGTGTTTCCCCGCGCCAAGGCCGAGGGCTGGAACCGGGAAATCGGCGACTACCTCGAGCGCAACAACTTCGTCGAGCGGTTGAAAAACGCCGCCGAAGACAACTATTTCGGCAAGCTGGCCGCCAGCAAACCGCAGATCTACGGCATCTATTGGTCGAAACCGCAGGTCGAGGCGCGGCAGGATGCGCGCATGCATGCGGTGCAGGTGTTCCTCAACAGCCTATGGGCCACCGAGAGCAACGGCAAACAGCATTTCGATCCGACCCGCGTCGCCACCTATGCCGATCGTACCCGCCGCCGCCCGCCGAACTCCTCGTCGCTGGGTCTGTCGCCGCACGTCGACAGCGGCACCATCGAGCGCTGGCTGGACGAAAACTTCCGCTATGTGTATCGCCACGTTTTCTCCGGCGACTGGCAGCAGTACGATCCCTTCGCCGCCGACGGCCGCACCGAGGTGCGCGAGATAGCCTCGCCGGCGGTCTGTTCGATGTTCCGCACCTTCCAGGGTTGGACGGCGCTGACGCCGCAGCGCACCAATGCCGGCACGCTGAACCTGGTGCCGATCGCCAATGCCATGGCCTATGTGCTGCTGCGCGCGCTGCAGGACGACGTCGCAGACGACGATCTGTGCGATGCGGCGCCGGGCCGCGCGCTGTCGATCTCGGAAAAATGGCATCCCCTTTTATTAAGTGGGATTTCCCCTATTCCCGATCTGGAGCCGGGCGACACGGTATTTTGGCACTGCGACGTGATCCACGCGGTGGAGAACGAGCATAACGGTGAGTTCGACAGCAACGTGATGTACATCGCCGCCGCGCCGGGCTGCGAGAAAAACGACGCCTATCTGCAGCGCCAGCTGCCGAGCTTTATCGACGGCAGAACGCCGCCGGACTTCGCCCCCGACGACTTCGAGGTGGATTTCGACGGCCGCGCCACCGCCGACCTGCTGACGCCGCTGGGTAAAGCGCAGCTCGGCATGGGCTGATCCCCCGCCCGTGGCGCGCGCCACGGGCCCCTTTCGCTGTGGTATACTGCCGCCATCCGTAGGCCGCAGCGAGAACCCGTCGTGCACCCTTTTTTTGAAATGCTGTTGGCGGTGTTTGATCGCGCCGCGCTGATGTTGATCTGTCTGTTTTTCCTGACCCGCACCCGGCTGTTCCGCCAACTGCTGCAAAAAGAAGACCATACGCCGCTCGAGCTCGGCATCGTCACGGCGATCTTCTCGCTGTTCGCGCTGTTCAGCACCTACTCCGGCATCAACGTCGAAGGATCGCTGGTCAACGTGCGCGTCATCGCCATCATGGCCGGCGGCATCCTGTTCGGCCCCTGGGTGGGGATCGTCACCGGCATCGTCGCCGGGGTGCACCGCTATCTGATCGACATCGGCGGCATCACCTCGGTGCCTTGTCTTATCACCAGCATCATCGCCGGCATCAGCGCCGGCTACATCAACCTCAAGGTGAAAAAAGAGCAGCGCTGGCGCGCCGGCATCGTCGGCGGCATGCTGTGCGAATCCCTCACCATGCTGCTGATCGTGCTGTGGGCCAAGCCGACCGAGCTTGGGTTGGACATCGTGTCGCAGATTGCCCTGCCGATGATCCTCGGCACGGTGTGCATCGGCCTGATCGTGCTGCTGGTGCAGAGCGTCGAGGATGAAAAAGAGGTGATCGCCGCGCGCCAGGCCAAGCTGGCGCTGGATATCGCCCACAAGACGCTGCCCTATTTCCGCAACATCAACAGCGAATCGCTGGCCACCATCTGCGATATCATCCGCCAGGACATCCGCGCCGACGCGGTGGCGATCACCGATACCCATCAGGTGCTGGCCTACGTCGGCGTAGGGCGCGAAGCCTACCCGATCGGCCGCGAAGGGCTGAGCCGCGTCACCCGCGAAAGCATTCGCCACGGCAAAATCATCATCAAGAACAACCTGGAAAACCCGGCCGCGCCGCAGATCCATTCGCAGCTGGTGGTGCCGCTGTGGGAAAAAGGCGAAGTGACCGGCGCGCTGAAAATTTACTACTGCCACGCCCACCAGATCACCAACACGCTGAAGGTAATGGCGGTCGGGCTGTCGCAGATCATCTCCACGCAGATCGAGGTTTCCCGCATCGAGCATCTGCGCCAGATGGCGGACAAAGCCGAAATGCGCGCGCTGCAGAGCAAGATCAACCCGCACTTCCTGTTCAACGCGCTGAACGCCATCTCTTCCTCTATTCGCCTGAATCCGGACACCGCGCGCCAGCTGATCATCAATCTGTCGCGCTACCTGCGCTACAACCTGGAGCTGAACGACGAACTGATCGATATCCGCAAGGAGCTGCATCAGATTCAGGACTATATCGCCATCGAACAGGCGCGCTTCGGCGCCAAGCTGACGGTGATTTACGACATCGACGACGACGTCTCGGTGCGCATTCCCAGCCTGCTGATCCAGCCGCTGGTGGAAAACGCCATCGTGCACGGCATCCAGCCCTGCAAGGGTAAAGGGGTGGTGGTGATCGCGGTGAAAGATCAGGGCGATCGGGTGAAGATTTCGGTGAAGGATACCGGCCACGGCATCAATCAGGAAACCATCGACCGGGTGGCGCGCAACGAGATGCCGGGCCACAATATCGGCCTGCTCAACGTGCACCACCGCGTGTCGCTGCTGTATGGTGAAGGGCTGCATATCCGCCGCCTGGAGCCGGGCACCGAAATCGCGTTCTACATCAGTAAAAACGGCGGCAAGCTGCATCAGGAACCGAGCGCGCCACCGGTCGGGGAGGCCTCATGAAAGCCATCATCGTGGAAGACGAATTCCTCGCGCAGGAAGAACTCAGCTACCTGATCAAGAAACACAGCAATATCGATATCGTCGCCAGCTTCGAGGACGGCCTCGACGTCCTGAAATACCTGCAAACCCACCAGGTCGACGCCATTTTCCTCGACATCAATATCCCGTCGCTGGACGGCGTGCTGCTGGCGCAAAACATCAGCAAGTTCGCGCATCGCCCGTCGATCGTGTTCATCACCGCCTATAAAGAGCACGCGGTGGAAGCGTTCGAGATCGAGGCGTTCGACTATATCCTCAAGCCCTATCACGAAGCGCGCATCGTCACCATGCTGCAAAAGCTGGAGGCGCTGCATCAGCGCCCCGCCGGCGCGGCGGAACCGGCCAACGCGCCGAGCCGCGGCAGCCACAGCATCAACCTGATCAAAGACGAGCGGATCATCGTTACCGACATCAACGACATCTACTACGCCGCCGCCGATGAAAAGGTGACGCGGGTCTATACCCGCCGTGAAGAGTTCGTGATGCCGATGAACATCACCGAGTTTTACGGCCGGCTGCCGGAAGCGCATTTCTTCCGCTGCCATCGCTCTTACTGCGTTAACCTGGCGAAGATCCGCGAGATCGTGCCCTGGTTCAACAATACCTACATTCTGCGGCTGAGCGATCTTGAGTTTGAAGTGCCGGTCAGCCGCAGCAAGGTGAAAGAGTTTCGCCAGCTGATGCGCCTGTAAGCGCTTACCAGCGCGGGCCCGGACGGTAGTAATAGCCGGGCGGCGGCGGTGGCGGCATGCGGTAATGCGGCCGATCTCGCCAGTCGCGCCGCGGCGGCCCGTAGTAAATCACCCGTGGCGGCGGGCCATAATAGTACCCGCGCGGGCGTTCATACCGGTGGTGATCGGCCCACCAGCGCGGATCGCGCCAGCGATAGCCGTCCCAGTAGTGGCCGCGATTATCGCGATCGCCGATATGCAACGACAGGCCCGGCACGTTCACACCGATGGACACGTCGGCCTGGCTCGCCAGCGGCAGCGCCAGCAGCGCGGCCAGTAACAACAGCGTTTTTTTCATTTCATGGACTCCTGCAGAGCGGACCTCGTCCGATCGCAGATAACATAGTCCCGCGCTCATCGCCGCTCTATAGGCGCAATGCCGATTTACGCCATTCAGACGCATCCTTCACAATTTCACCACAATCGTTCACCGGCAGTTAACAATAAATCGTTGATATCTTTGATGTAGATCACGTGTCACCCACGGCATTTCACGCGCTTTTCGGCGCTAAAACGGCAACTCACGCCGCATAACATGCATTTCATTCCTTCCGCCGTGCAACTCATTCCCGATCCGCCGCCCGCTGGGGGGGCCGGCCATATAATAAGCCCATACCGCGGGAACACAGCTTCACCCCGCAAATTTCAGCCAGCGGCTCACGCCCGGCAACGCACACACAGGAAGGAGACCGGCCATGAACACCAAACCGGCAAATCGCAGCTTAATCGTTCTCGGCACCATCATCTGTCAGATGGGCCTGGGCACCATCTACACCTGGAGCCTGTTCAACCAGCCGCTGGTCGACAAGTTCCACTGGGGGCTGGCGGACGTCGCCACCACCTTCTCCATCACCAGCTTCTTCCTGGCCTTCGCCACGCTGTTCGCCGGCAAGCTGCAAGAACGCTTCGGCATCCGCAATCTGACGCTGTGTTCCGGCATCCTGGTCGGCCTGGGCCTGATCGCCAGCGCCCACGTCAGCTCGCTCGACATGATCTACCTGCTGGCCGGCGTGGTGGTGGGCTTTGCGGTCGGTATCGCCTACATCTCCACCCTGTCCAACCTGATTAAGTGGTTCCCGGCCAATAAAGGCCTGATTTCCGGCATCTCCGTCGGTGCCTTCGGCAGCGGCAGCCTGCTGTTCAAATACGTCAACGCCGCCCTGATCGCCGACGTCGGCGTTTCCGGCGCCTTCTTCTACTGGGGTGCCATCGTGATGGGTCTGATCGTCGTCGGCTCCCTGTTGCTGAAAGAGCCGGTGCTGGCGACCAACGCCGCGCAGCAAGGCGCCAACGGTCTGGGCAACGACTTCAGCGTGCGCCAGATGTTGGCCACCAAAGAAGCCTACCTGCTGTTCACCATCTTCTTCGCGGCCTGCATGAGCGGTCTGTACCTGATTGGCATCGTGAAAGACATGGGCGTTCAACTGGCCGGGATGGATTTGGCCACCGCCGCCAACACCGTGTCCGCCGTCGCCATCTTCAACACCGCCGGCCGCATCATCCTGGGTACGCTGTCCGATAAAGTGGGCCGCATGCGCGTCATCAGCTTCACCATGCTGGTTACCGTGCTGGCGATTGTCGCCCTGAGCTTCATGACCCTGAACCACACGCTGTTCTTTATCTGCGTCGGCGCGGTGGCCTTCTGCTTCGGCGGCAACATCACCGTGTTCCCGGCGATTGTCGGCGACTTCTTCGGCCTGAAAAACCACAGCAAGAACTACGGCATCATCTACCAGGGTTTCGGCCTGGGCGCGCTGGCCGGTTCGTTCGTCGCCAAATACTTCGGCGGCTTCCACGCCACCTTCATGGTGATTGGCGTCCTGTCCGCCGCCTCCCTGCTGATTACGCTGTTCATCAAAGCGCCGAAAGCGGTGGAAGCGGAAACGGCAGAAACCGCCCAGACGGCGGAGCTGGCCAAAGCCTGATCCCCCGCGAAAACGACAAGGGGCGCAACCTGCGGGTTGCGCCCCCTTTTTTTATCGTGCTGCCGCGTTGCTTACAGCTGCATGCCCAGCGTCTGGCGCAGATGCGCGCCGGCCCCCAGCAGGCCCGGCTGACCGTGCGTTATCATGAACACCGGGATGTCTCGCACATAGTCGCGGAAGCGCCCCTTGTCTTCGAAGGCGGCGCGGAAGCCCGAGGCCTTGAAGAATTCCATAAAGCGCGGCACGATGCCGCCGGCGATGTACACGCCGCCAAAGGTGCCCAGATTCAGCGCCAGGTTGCCGCCGAAGCGCCCCATGATCACGCAAAACAGCGACAGCGCGCGGCGGCAATCGATGCAGCTGTCGGCCAGCGCCCGCTCGGTGATGTCCTTCGGCTCCCATTTTTCCGGCAGGCGGTTGTCCGCCTTGACGATGGCGCGATACAGATTGACCAGGCCCGGCCCGGATAGCACGCGCTCGGCGGAAACGTGCCCCACTTCACCGCGCAGCACCTCCAGAATGATGTCCTCTTCTTCGCTGTTCGGCGCGAAATCGACATGGCCGCCCTCGCCCGGCAGGCTGACCCAGCGGCGATCGACGTGCACCAGGTGGGCGACGCCCAGCCCTGTGCCGGCGCCGTACACCGCGATCGGTTTGCCCGGCTGCGCATCGCCGCCGCCAAACTGCAGCACATCGTCCGGCGAAAGCATCGGGATCGCCATCGAGACGGCGGTGAAATCGTTGATCACTTCCAGGTGGCTCAGCCCCAGACTGGCCTTCATTTCTTTGATCGAGAACGCCCAGCTGTGGTTGGTCATCGCCACCCAGTCTTCGGTCACCGGGCAGGCGATCGCGATACAGGCGTCCTGCACCTCGATATCGCACGCTTTCAGGTATTGGCGGATCACCGCCTCCAGGCTGTCGAACTCCAGGCCGGAATAGGTTTTCGCCTGGGTAATTTCACCCGTCGCAACAGTGCACAACGCCAGGCGGGCATTGGTGCCGCCAACATCACCCACGAGGGCATAGGTCATTGATTTCGTCTCCGCAAAATGAAAAATAAAAAGCTGCCCACACTGTAAAATCCTGCTGCGAAAACAACAATCACCCGCCCCGGATCTGCACCCCAATAGCGATCCGGATCACAAAAAACGGTTCAGCTTGCCCGCGACGCCGCGCCTTGAAACAAATTGCGGCAAAAAACGCCCCCCGGCGACTGTTAACCGTCATCGCCGCCGGGCAATATCAATGCGTGCCTGCGCGCCGATAGTCTGGCAAGCTGTGGCCACAGCCCAACCACCCGCTCTCCCTGCCCTGCAGGGAGGCATCGACAAGGGATTACCCATGCTGCATCCGCGCGCCAATGCCATGTTGGCCTTTGCTTTGCCTGCGCTGATTATCGGTTCCGCTTCCAGTCTGGTGCTGCTGCTGGTGATGAAAGTCGCCGCCGCGCTGCAGCAATTACTGTGGGTGACGCTGCCCGATGCGCTGAGCCTGGATGCCCAGTCGCCCTGGTGGCCGGTCGCGATGCTGACGCTGACCGGCGTGGCGGTGGGCCTTATCGTGCGCTATATGCCGGGCCACGCCGGGCCGGACCCGGCGACGGAATCGCTGATCGGCATGCCGCTGCCGCTCTCCGCCCTGCCGGGGCTGGGGTTGGCGCTGATCGTCGGCCTGGCCGGCGGCGTCAGCCTGGGGCCGGAGAACCCGATCACCGCCATCAATATCGCGCTGGTAGCGGCCGCCGGTGCGCGCCTGCTGCCGAAGGTGCCGCGCATGGACTGGATCATCCTGGCGGCTGCGGGCACCATCGGCGCGATGTTCGGCACGCCGGTCGCCGCCGCGCTGATCTTCTCGCAAACCCTGGCGGGCAATAACGAAACGCCGCTGTGGGATCGCCTGTTCGCCCCGCTGGTGGCCGCCGCCGCCGGCGCGGTCACCACCCAGATGTTCTTCGTGCCCAATTTCGCCCTGCAGCTCGACGCCTACGACGTGACGCGGCTGCCGGACATCTTCAGCGGCGCCATCGTGGCGCTGATCGCCATCGCGCTCGGCATGGTGGCGCTGTGGTGCTTCCCGCACGTTCACCGCCTGTTCCATTCGATGAAGAATCCGGTGTTGATGTTAGGGCTGGGGGGTTTTGTGCTGGGCCTGCTGGCGCTGGTGGGCGGAGAGATTACCCTGTTCAAAGGGCTGGATGAAATGAAGCGCCTCGCGCAAGACGACGGCTATTCGGTGCCGGCGCTGTTGGCCATTACCCTGACCAAGCTGGCGGCGCTGGTGATCGCCGCCGCCAGCGGCTTTCGCGGCGGGCGCATCTTCCCGGCGGTGTTCGTCGGCGTGGCGCTGGGACTGATGCTGCACCAGCACGTTCCCGCAGTGCCGGCGGCGATCACCGTCTCCTGCGCCATCATGGGGCTGGTGCTGGTGGTGACGCGCGACGGCTGGCTCAGCCTGTTCATGGCGGTGGCGGTGGTGCCGGATCTGCACCTGCTGCCGGTCTTGTGCATCGTGATGCTGCCCGCCTGGCTGGCGCTGGCGGGCAAACCGCTGATGCTGGTGAACCGCCGGCAACCGCCGCACGACGATTAGGCCAGCGCGAACGCCGCGGCAGCGCGGGCGTGGATCGCGGTGGTGTCGAACACCGGCACCGAGGCATCCTGCTCGCTCACCAACAACCCTATCTCGGTGCAGCCGAAAATAATCCCCTGCGCGCCCTGCTGCTCCAGATCGCTGATGATCCGGCGATACTCGTCGCGCGAGGCGTCGCGAATTTTACCGAGGCACAGTTCGTCATAGATGATGCGGTGTACGATGTCGCGATCGGCGCTGACCGGCGTCACCACCTCAATGCCGTGCAATTCCTGCAGGCGGCCACGGTAGAAGGTCTGCTCCATGGTAAAGCGCGTGCCCAGCAGCCCGACGCGGCGAATGTTTTTTTCCCGCACCTGCAGCGCCGTGGCGTCGGCGATGTGGATCAGCGGCAGGCCGCTGGCCTGCTCGACCGCCTCCGCCACCTTGTGCATGGTGTTGGTGCAGATCACGATGGCTTCGGCGCCGGCGGCGCGCAACACCACCGCGGCGGCGGCCAGCAATCGGCCGGCGCCGTCCCAATCGCCCTGATGCTGCAATCGCTCGATCTCCTGAAAATCGACGCTGTAGAGCACGATTTTGGCCGAATGCAGCCCGCCGAGGCGCGCCTTTACCTGCTCGTTGATGGTGCGGTAATACGGAATGGTGGATTCCCAGCTCATGCCACCCAGCAAGCCCAACACTTTCATTTTTCTTTCCTCAGCCTGTTGCGACAGTCCTCTGACCTTACCTGAGAATCGCCGGGCTGACGACGCCTTATTCAGCGCCGGAATTGATCGGCTGGCGCGCTTCGAACCAGCGCTGGCGCAGCGTGTCGTACAGCCAGTTATAGGCCATGGTGTACGGCAGGAAGAACAGGAAGAAACCGATCTCCAGCATAAAGGCCTGCAATACGGAAATATTCAGCAGCCAGGCGGCGATCGGCACGCCGATCAGGATAAAACCGGCTTCAAAGCCGACGGCGTGCAGCACACGCACCTTCAGGTTGCGGACGACCCGGCTGACCGGCCACAGACGGTCGAACACCGTGTTGTAAACCATATTCCAGACCATGGCGATGGTCGCCAAGGCCACCGCCAATGCGCCGATTTGCACCATCGAACGATTAAGCAGCCATGCCCCCAGCGGAGAAACGATCATCACGGCAATCACCTCGAAACCAACGGCGTGGACGATACGTTCAATGAGAGACTTGTTTTGCAGTTGCATACATCACCTTTTTTCCGACAGTTGTTGCGAAAGTCAGGTGATTATCATCGCTTTTTTGGGTAGATTAAAAATAGATACCATCGATAAAGTAGATAGTTTATGCACTATTCCCCGGAAGCGCTGCACGCGTTTGTCGAAGCCGCCGCCCTCGGCTCGTTTTCCGCCGCCGCGCGCAAGCTGCGCAAAAGCCAATCCACCATCAGCACCGCCATCGCCAATCTGGAGGCCGACCTGGCGCTGACGCTGTTCGATCGCAGCGCGCGCCAGCCGGTGCTCACCGCCGCCGGCCGCAAAGTGCTGGGGCATGTGCAGGCGATCCTCGCCGCCAGCGAGCGGCTCGACGCGCTGAGCATTCAACTGGCGGGCGAGGTCGAACCGCGCCTGAGCATGGTGTTCTCCGATACCTATCAACCCAAGCATCACGATCAATTGATGCAACAATTCGAACTGCGTTACCCGGAGATTGAGCTGGAGTGGATGATCGCCGAAGATGGCGACGTTATCGATCTGCTGCAAAGCGGCCGCGCGCATTTGGGCATGGTGGAAGTGCAAAAAAGCTACCCGCCGGATATCGCCTTCTCTCGTTTGCCGGAACAAACCGACATGGGGCTGTTTGTCGCCCACCAGCATCCGCTGGCGCAGGCCGCCGCGCCGACGCCGGAGCAGTTGTCCAGCACCCGACAGCTGATCCTGAACACCTACACCGGCGCCGAAGCGGCCAGACAAGGCGGCCTGGTTTGGTCGGCGCCCAGCTATCTGCTGCTGCTGGAGATGGCGGAACAGGGGTTCGGCTGGGCGGTATTGCCGCACTGGCTGGTGCAACAATACGGCCACAATATGCTGACCGAGCTGCGGCCGCGCGGCTGGCCGAAAATGATCTCGGTGGATGCGGTATGGTCAAAACTGACCCCGCCGGGCCCGGCGGGGTTCTGGGTGCTGAAGCGCCTGCTGGGCGATTCCCTGCCTTAAGCGGCGGCGTTGCGCGCCTGGATGGCGCGCGAAACGGTGTCGAGCAGCTCGGGAATGTCCATCTTCGGCAGCATCACTTCAATGAAGGCCAGCCGCTCGCCGTCGGCTACCTCGCGCAGCGCCTGGCGCAAGCCGTCCGAATCGCTGACCCGCAGCGCCTTCACCGGCCGCTCGCCAGCCAGCGCAGGCGGCAACTGCGTCCAGTTCCAGCGCGCGATGTCGTTATAACGTTGCTCCGGCCCGTGGATGGCGCGCTCGACGGTATATCCCTGATTATTCAGCACGAAGATCACCGGTTTAAGTCCGTCGCGCAACATCGAACCCAGCTCCTGCACGGTCAGCTGCGCGGCGCCGTCGCCAATCAGCAGCACTGCCCGGCGCTGCGGTTCGGCGGTCTGCACGCCGAACGTCGCCGGCAGGGTATAGCCGATCGATCCCCAGAGCGACTGCACGATCAACCGACAGCCGCGCGGCAACGTCAGCGCCGCCGCACCGAAACAAGCGGTGCCCTGATCGGCCAGCACGATATCCCCGGGCCGCAGGAAATCCTGCATCTGCCGCCAGAAGGCGTGCTGATCCAGCCCTTCCCCATCGCCTTCCGGCAGCGCCGGGCGGACGATCGGCGGCAACGGCCAACGCGACGCCAGCGACAGGCTCAGGCGATGTAGCGCCCGCACCGCGTCGCGCATCGGAATGCGGCTAAAGCGCTGCCGCCCGACCCAGGCTTCGAACGGCTGAATGTCGATGCATTTTTCCACCGGCAGATGATGCGTGAAACCGGCGGTAATGGTGTCGGTCAAACGCACGCCGACGTTGATCACCACATCGGCGTTTTCGATAAGCTGTTTCACCGCCGGATCGCTGGCACCGCCGCAGTAGGTACCGACAAAACCGGCGCGGTTCTCATCCAGCACGCCTTTGCCGAGCAGCAGCGTAGCGTGCGGAATGTCGACCTCCTGCAGCCACTCGTCCAGCGCCGCTTCGGCGCCGAAGCGATCGGCCAGGAAGTCCGCCAGCAGCGATACCCGCCGCGCCGACAGCAGCTTTTCGCGCGCCGCGGCGATAAACGCCTGCAATGCGCTGCGCGACAGTTTGGCCTGGCGCAGCATCAGCGGCGCCGGTTTACTCGGCAGCGGCGCCTGCGCGACGTCGCTGGGCAACATCAGGTAAACCGGGCGATGCTCCAGCAAGGCGGCGCAGATCAGGCGGTCGATCTCCTCTGCGGCGTTGTCGGCGGTCAGGTCGGCCTGCGCGACGGTTACCTCTTTGGCTATGCGGGCGAAGTGGGTGAAGTCGCCATCCCCCAGCGAATGGTGCAGCAAATCACCGGCGCGCTGAGCGCGCTGCGCCGGCGTGCCGACCACGTGGATCACCGGCAGGTATTCGGCGTAGCTGCCGGCCACCCCGTTTAACGCGCTCAGCTCGCCGACGCCAAAGGTGGTGAGCAGCGCGGCCGCCGGTTTGCAGCGCGCATAGCCGTCGGCGGCGTAGGCGGCGTTCAGCTCGTTGGCGCAGCCTACCCAGGTGATTTGCGGATGGGCGAGGACGTGATCGAGGAATTGCAGGTTGTAATCCCCCGGCACGCCGAAGAAATGACGGATGCCGATTTGGGCCAGACGATCGAGCAGATAATCGGCCACCGTATAGGTCTGAGTCATGATCATCACCTGTCTGCAGCTGGAGCGATTACCTTTAAGTATCGAAGATGCTGTTCAAATTTCGAACAAGGATTCCTGCATCGATCGGCAACCTGGCGTTACATGCCGGCGCTGTGATCGTTCCCCCGGCAGAGCGGTGTGAAAGCGTATACACTCAAAGCACTTCACCTCTCGCCGACAAGGATAACTATGTCCTACCCCGCCTCCCCCTCACGTTATCAAGACATGGAATACCGGCGCTGCGGCCGCAGCGGGCTGAAGCTGCCCGCCGTCTCGCTCGGACTGTGGCACAATTTCGGCGACGCCACGCTGTACGACAACGCCCGCGGCCTGATCCGCTGCGCCTTCGATCGCGGCATTACCCATTTCGATCTGGCCAATAACTACGGCCCGCCGCCCGGCGCCGCCGAGGAGAACTTTGGCCGCATACTCAACGCCGATCTGCGGGCCTGGCGCGATGAGCTGATCGTCTCATCCAAAGCCGGTTACACCATGTGGCCCGGCCCCTACGGTGATTGGGGCTCGAAAAAGTACCTGGTCGCCAGCCTCGATCAGAGCCTGAAGCGCATGGGGCTGGAGTATGTGGATATCTTTTATCATCATCGGCCGGATCCGCAGACGCCGCTGGAAGAAACCATGGCGGCGCTGGATTTGTTGGTGCGCCAGGGCAAAGCGCTGTATGTCGGCCTGTCCAACTACCCGGCCGAGCGTGCGCGGCAGGCATTCGACATTCTACAGCGGCTCGGCACGCCGTGCGTGATCCACCAGCCGAAGTATTCGATGTTGGAACGCGGGCCGGAGACGGCGCTGCTGGATACGCTGGCGGAGCATGGCGTCGGCTCGATCGCCTTCTCGCCGCTGGCGGGCGGCCTGCTGACCGACCGCTACCTGCACGGCGTTCCGCAAGATTCCCGCGCCGCCAGCGGCAGCCGCTTCCTGCAACCGGAGCAGTTGACCGCCGAGCGGCTGGACAAGGTGCGCCGCCTCGATGCGCTGGCGCGGCAACGCGGGCAGAAGCTGTCGCAAATGGCGCTGGCCTGGGTGCTGCGCGGCGATCGCGTTACCTCGGTGCTGATCGGCGCCAGCAAGAATGCGCAGATAGAAGACGCGGTGGGCATGCTGGCCAATCGCCACTTCAGTGAAGAAGAACTCGCGCAGATCGAGAAAATCTTATTGTAATCGCTTACAAATTCCGCCGCTCAATCGAGCGGCGATACCCCAGAAAAATCTCAAATCTTGGCCTTCGTCGCCGTTTTCAGAGTGGCTCTCAGATTCAACCCTATGCGCCGGCGCTATGATGCCGATATTGCAGCAAAAATAACGATAAGGCCGCTTTTTTAAACTGATGAACGCGCTTCATAAAGTGACAAACGGCCAGGCCGCGCAAGCGGAAAGGAGAAGTCATGTTTAAACCTCTGCTCTTGGCCGCCATCTTGGCGGCGACGGTACTGCCCGCCGCACAGCAGGCGCACGCCGAAGGGATCAGCATCGATCTGATGCCGGGCGTTTCACTGCGCATCGGCGATCGGGACAATCGCGGCCGTTACTGGGACGGTTACGACTGGCGCGATCGCGACTGGTGGCAAGGCCATCAGGGGCGCTATCTCGGCGACCGCAGCCGCCGCGGTTACTACTGGGACGGCTATCGCTGGCGCGACCGCGACTACTGGCGCAAACACTATTACTATCATGAAGGACGCTATCGTAAATACGACAGGCATTACGATAAGCACCCCTGGAAGAAAGAGAAAAAGCACCACCACGATCATGACCGCGATCGTTGGCGCCGCCACGGCGATGACGACCGCGATTAACGACGACGGGCCGGCGCAATGCCGGCCCGCGCTATTTTCGCCTACAGTACGCTGCCGATCAGCAGGTAGCCGTTCAATCCCACCACCACCAGCACGATCAGCTTGCCCAGGTTTTGCACCACAGGGCCGTTGACCATCTCCCCCATCAGCGCCCGATTGCCGGTGAAAGCCAGCAGCGGCACCAGCGCCAGCGCAATGCCGAAGCTGAGCAGCACCTGGCTCAGCACCAGAATGCGCGTGGCGTCCATCCCCAGCATGATGACGATAAACGACGGCAGCATGGTCACCGCACGCCGCAGCCACAGCGGAATATGGAAATGCACGAACCCCTGCATCACCACCTGCCCCGCCAGCGTGCCCACCACGGTAGAGGAGAGGCCGGCGGCCACCAGGCTCAGGCCGAACACGGTGGCGGCGGCTTGCCCGAGCAGCGGTTGCAGCGTCAGGTAGGCCACGTCGAGATCGGCGATGCCGCTGTGGCCGCTGAAATGAAACGCGGCGGTGGCCATCATCGCCAGATTAACAAAACCGGCAATGGTCATGGCCACGGCGACGTCGACTTTGGTGGCGGCATAGCGCTCCGCCTTGTCGTGCTCGCCGCCGATTTGGGTGAGCGAGGAATGCAGGTAGATCACGTGCGGCATGATGGTGGCGCCCAATACCCCGGCGGCCAGAAATACCGCATCGCCGTTGGGCAGATCGGGCAGCGCCACGCCCTTCAGCAGCGGCGCAAGCTGCGGCTGAGAGAACGCCAGCTCGACAATGTAAGCGGCGGCGACGAACAGCAGCAGGCCGCCAATCACCCGTTCCAGCGGCTTTTGCCCGCGCTTTTGCAGCATCAGAATTAAAAAGGTGGCGATGCCGGTCAGCACCGCGCCCTGCAGCAGGGAAACGCCGAGCAGCAGCTTGAAGCCGATCGCCGCGCCGATAAACTCGGCCAGATCGGTCGCCATGGCGATGATCTCCGCCTGCACCCAATAGGCCCACACCGCCGGCCGCGGAAAGCGATCGCGAATATGCTCGGCCAGGTTTTTCCCGGTGGCGATGCCCAGCTTGGCGGACAACAGCTGGATCAGCATCGCCATCACGTTGGCCCAAACCACCACCCACAGCAGGCTGTAGCCGAACGAGGCGCCGGCCTGGATGTTGGTGGCGAAGTTACCGGGGTCGATATAGCCGATAGCGGCGATGAAGGCAGGCCCCATCAGCGAGAGTTTGATTTTTCTGGCGGAGCGACCGGAGGTGGTTTCAACCACGCGACTGTTCAGCATATGTTGAACCCTTACTGAAATTACGTTTATCTCCACTCTATATAAATGATAATAATTATCAAGCGCATTTAGAGCGGTAAAACTTATCTCTGTAATAGCCAACATTAACGGTTTTATCGAAGGGTTCAGCGCGGAGCTTGCCGATTTCCGTGCTTTTCTGATGGGATTTTGGCTGCAATACCCCTGAAAGACAGGTTAGCACAAGAATACGAATTTCCTATTGCCGATTTAACGTCTTGATTTTTTATGCTTTTGCGCAACACTTTAGGAGAACTCCCGCTATGATTTTCCATATTTGCAATAGAAGTCTCGTTTTTAAACGTAGCGTTACATAAAATGACAGCCGAAATTCAGCCTGCCTCAAATTTGGAGCAAACATGTCCCATATTGCGCACTTTGCGTTGGCGATAGTGGTGGTGGCGATCCTGGCCCTGTTGGTGTGCCGCGATCGCAAAAGCATCCGCATTCGCTATGTTATTCAATTACTGGTTATCGAAGTACTGCTGGCCTACTTTTTCCTGCATTCGGAAGCGGGTTTGGGCTTCGTAAAAGGATTCGCCGCGCTGTTTGACAAACTGCTCGGGTTTGCGGGACAAGGGACTGATTTCGTGTTCGGCGGCATGGGCGACAAAGGCCTGGCATTCTTCTTCCTGAAGGTGCTGTGCCCGATCGTCTTCATTTCGGCGCTGATCGGTATTCTGCAGTACATCAAGGTGCTGCCATTCATCATCCGCATTATCGGTACCGTGCTGTCGAAAGTGAACGGCATGGGCAAGCTGGAGTCATTCAACGCCGTCAGTTCGCTGATTCTCGGCCAATCCGAAAACTTCATCGCCTACAAGGATATCCTGGGCAAGATGTCGGAAAAGCGCATGTACACCATGGCGGCGACCGCGATGTCTACGGTGTCCATGTCCATCGTCGGCGCCTACATGACCATGCTGGACGCCAAGTTCGTGGTGGCGGCGCTGGTATTGAACATGTTCAGCACCTTTATCGTGCTGTCGCTGGTCAACCCGTACGACACTAATAAAGAAGAAGAGCTGCACCTCGGCAACCTGCACGAAGGCCAGAGCTTCTTCGAAATGCTGGGTGAATATATCCTGGCCGGCTTCAAAGTAGCGATTATCGTTGCCGCGATGCTGATCGGCTTCATCGCCCTGATCGCCGCGCTCAACGGTGTGTTCAGCGCCATCTTCGGCCTGAGCTTCCAGGAAATCCTCGGCTACTTCTTCTATCCGTTCGCCTGGATCATGGGCATTCCTAAGCACGAAGCCCTGCAGGTTGGCAGCATCATGGCCACCAAGCTGGTTTCCAACGAGTTCGTGGCAATGATGGAGCTGCAGAAAGTGTCTGCCGAACTGTCACCGCGCAGCCTGGGGATCCTGTCGGTGTTCCTGGTGTCCTTCGCCAACTTCTCTTCCATCGGTATCGTGGCTGGTGCGATCAAGGGCCTGAACGAACATCAGGGCAACGTGGTGTCGCGCTTTGGCCTGAAGCTAGTGTACGGCTCTACGCTGGTCAGCATCCTGTCCGCTTCGATCGCAGGCCTGGTGCTGGGCTAAGTTCAGCGTCGCCACAAACATACAAAGGCGCCTGCGGGCGCCTTTTTTATGCCGGTATCCTGACCGCCTACAATGGCGCATGCTGACAGAAAATAAGCATTCGCCGCTCGGTTAAACTTCCCCCAATAATAATGCTTCTGCATAAAATGGAATGGCTGTGACAACAATCTGCGTAGTCAGAACAGGTCGATTTTTGTCCTTATAACAGAACGCTTTTGATACGCCATACGGTATTGCATTTAGCTGTGCGCACGCCATAAAACAAACAATCAGTTGATAATCAGCGTTAACAGCGTCGTGATCTCCTCCGCAACAGCAGGTGAGGCATTGTAGTAGGAGTCCACGCTTTCAACGACGACTATCTTTTTATTGTCATCACTGACTGTCCAGCATGGAATCACTGACCTGGCATCTTCAGAAGAGACGCCACATGAGCTAATTGAAAATATCGAACTGGACATTACGTCGATTTTACTTCTTGATAAATAAGCATCAATGTTTAAATTCCGCACCAATACCTCTGCCGATTGGGGGAAATGAACATCCATGCCAACCCTGATAACACGTCCATCGACAGAGGGTACGAGCGATATATTAAACTCATTTTCAGAAATCCATATGGGCTGTGTTAAATGGCCGATGGCGTCTGACAGATAAAAGTCTTTAAAAATCGTTTTAGCCTCGACATCTACGGCCTCGAAAGAACTCATCTCATTGATTTTAAAATCATTTGTAAACTTAACCACGATATCATACAGATGTTTCTTTTCGTCAACAAAAATCACGCCGCCTTCAATACTACCTAATCCACCAATATTTTTATTTCTGAAAACATTCACGCTCGTGAAAAACGCCAATTCATCACCAAAATATGAAAATATTTCAGCCACGTTAAGTAAAATAGAGTCATAACTCACGAAGATAAATTTATTCTTATAATCAAGGAAAGGCGGCAATACAATTGACTCTTCATCGCCACAGTTTTTCACTTCATAGGGTAAATTATACTGCTCATACAATTTTATCAGCCGGTTGAGTTCCGCACGTTCAACCACGCGTACCATTCTTTCTTTGCGGCCAAACTCACCGCTAGAGGCCAGAATAAATTTTTCCCATATCCATTGAGACTGAGCCGAAAATCGGCTCAGGCGCAGATTATCTTCATGAACGCTTCGCCATAAACAATGGTTACCCAAAGAGGTCTTGAACTCATCGTAATCCATCTCATCGAGAAAAAAATCAACGGAGATCCCTTTCCTCGCACAGGCCAAGGCCGTCATCACCGCCGTTACCCCGCCACCACCAACAATTGCGATATTTTTATTTTTTTTCATGGATAACCTCATCCAACGATGGTGAAACAATGACAATAGTTTCATCAAGAAAACAATATCAATGTCAACACATACCCATCACCAACATTAATTAGCACATTAACAATCACAAGATTAATCAGAGGATCAAACTATTAGGATTGCTTAAATTCAGGATACACACTCAAACCAATAGCATAAAAAACTATAAATATAGAATTTAACTCTAAAAATAGCACTTTTTATGATCTTTACCACTGAATAACTTTTTTTCATATAGACTAAATTTCGTTAACAAATAGCGGTCGGAGAAAAATCATCTGACAGCATTAAAAACCAGTAAAAACGATAATTGCAGTTTTCAAATTCAAACTAACACACATTTTTAAGCATCAATCACCTGAAAAAGGGAGTTTTATCGCGTATTCAAGAACCATAGGGATTGATTTAAAAAACTATGATTTACATACAGTTATAAAAGGATAGAGAATATGAAATTACGCACACAGAGAACCATGCTGTTAGCTGGAGCATATCTAGTCATATCGTCTACATCATACGCTGCAGACGGTACTATAAACTTTACCGGCACGGTGACCGACCAAACCTGCACGGTTGAGGCGGGCAGCGCCAACCAGACAATCCCAATGGGCAATGTCAGCGCCAAAGCGTTTAGAAGCATTGGCGATACAGCGCTACCGACAAAATTCAATATCGCCTTACTCAGCTGTCCGGACACGGTCAAAAAAGCGTCTATCAAGTTCGATGGCATTTACGCAGATGGCAACACAACTCTGTTGTCGCTCAATAAAGAGACTAACGCCGCTACAGGCATCGGCGTTGCGCTCTATGAGGCCGATGGCACAACGCAAATACCAGTGGCGTCATTCTCTAATGCGCAAAGCGTGCAAAAAGACATCAGGAACGTCTTTACTTATGTCGCAAAATATATGTCTACATCCGGCACGGTTACCGTCGGCCCGGCAAATGCCACGACACAATTCAGCATCTCATATAATTAATAAAGCCCTCTTACCTGGCCGGTAACAACGCCGGCCAGATAATTAAAATCGCCACGGGAATAACGATGATTAAAAAAAGAATCCTTTGCTTTCTGCTATTATTTTCTTTTAATACTGTCGCCAGCGTAACCCTGGGAGGAACGCGAGTCATTTATGAGGAAAATAAAAAAGAATCGAATATTTCAGTAAGCAATCAAGACAGCAACTCACCGGTACTCATCCAAGCCTGGGCAGAAAATTTTCGGGCCGAGGATAGCAGTGAAGTCCCATTCATTGTTACCCCGCCATTGTTCAGGCTGGAGCCAGAGCAGGATAATATTATTAGAATCATCCATTCTGGCGGCGTTTTGCCACAGCATGAAGAAAAAGTATATTGGCTTAGCGTAAGATCGATACCTTCAACCAAAAGAACCAAGGAAAACAAACTCCTTATCACAGTACAAAACAGAATAAAAATAATCTATCGCCCCAGTTCTTTATCAAAGAAAGAGGCAGGTGACGCATACAAAAAAATAAAATTCTCTCGAGAAAGAAACATGTTGGTTGTGAGTAACCCAACGCCATTTTATGTCTCTTTTTACTCTCTCTCTGTAGGTGAAAAAGAGCTTAAAGAAGCCGACATGGTCGCACCAAAAAGTAAAAAGCAATGGGCTATGCCAAACGGAATACGCAGCACTGTAATAAAATGGCAAGCCATCAACGACTATGGAGGCGTGACCGAGGAAATAAAAGCATCGTTATAAAAATATGTAAAGGGATGCAAAAATGACTATGCCAAGTATCGCCAACAACAAAAAGTCGGTGCTGTTTTTCTGTTTTTTATCCTCACCGGTTGCACTGGCAGAGGACTACTTTGAGCCTTCTGCATTAAACAGAAATTATCAAAACGTGGCTGACTTGTCCCATTTCAACAATCCGAGCGATCAATTGCCTGGTGAGTATTGGGTGGATATCTATCTAAACAACGCTTTTTTCGCTAATCAAAAAGTGGAGTTTTTTCACGTTGCCGGTGCTTTGCAACCTCGCATCCATCGAAACGATCTTGAAAATTTCGGCATCCAACTTGACGCATTAAAGGCAACGACGAGCGAAAACAGTCTAACCGATCATCCCATCAATGAGATTATTCCGGGCAGCTATGCAAAGTTTGACTTCAATCGCCAAAGATTAGATTTAAATATTCCTCAGGCTTATCTTAAAAACCAGCCGCGGGACTGGGTAAACCCGACGCTTTGGGATGACGGCATAAACGCCTTCCTGATGGATTACAGCTTCAGCGGCACCGAATCATGGCAAAATGGGAATGCAAAAACGGGTGATAATCAATATTTGAACCTGCGCAGCGGCGCAAACTTCGGCGCCTGGCGTTTGAGAAACTACTCCACCTACTCAAGCCAAAACAGCACCAAATGGAAAAGCATCAATTCCTATGCTGAGCGCGGTCTTAGAGACAGTAAAAGCACCTTGATCGTGGGTGACAGTTCAACTTCTGGCGACGTCTTTGACAGCTTTCAATTTCGCGGCCTGAAACTCGCGAGCGATCCCTCCATGATCCCTGACAGCCAGCGGGGCTTCGCCCCCACGGTGCGAGGCGTCGCGCAAAGCAATGCCGAAGTCATTGTGAAGCAAAATGGCTACATCATTTATCAAACTCACGTGCCCGCAGGAAGTTTTGAAATAACCGATATTTACCCCACCACCTCCAGCGGTGGACTGCAAGTAATCATCAAAGAGGCAGATGGCTCAGAACGCAGCTTCTTTCAACCCTTTTCCGCAGTGCCCATCATGCTGCGAGAAGGCATGAAAAAAAATGAATTAACGCTAGGCGAGTACCGTGCCGCGCAACGCGATAAATCTAAATATAAATTTCTTCAACAGTCATTAATTTATGGTCTTAGAGACGATAAAACGCTCTATGGGGGCGCAATCATCTCAGAAAAACACCAGGGAATTTCTTCCGGCATCGGCAGCAGCTTGAAAAAGTTCGGATCATTTTCAGCCGATGTCACCCATACCAAAAGCCGGCTCATTACGGGCACTTCCCGTTCGGGGCAACAATATCGGCTCCAGTACGCAAAAAACCTTGAAACTACGGGTACAAACTTCACGCTTGCAGGATATCGATATTCAACATCAGGCTATTTAAATTTTTCTGAATTTAGTGACATGAATACCAATCTTGAGAAAAAGTGGCTGGCGCGTGACATAAAAAGAAGCAAGCTGGTTCTCAATATTAATCAGCCCCTTCACGATTTCGGTAGTTTCTACCTCAACGGTTATCAACAGAACTACTGGCATAACAGCAGCGTTGAGAAGAATTTTCTGCTTGGGTTCTCAACCAGCCAGCGTGGTATTAGCTACAATCTTGCTTTGAGTTACAATAGCGGCCCTTATACGGATAAACCCGACAAGATTGCCACTCTTAACGTTCAGATCCCGTTGAACAAATGGCAATCGAACAGCTGGGCTAACTACACCGCCAGCAAGAACAGCAAGGGCAAGTTCAATCAGCAATTAGGTGTGAGCGGAACGGCTCTGGAAAATAACCAGCTCAGTTATAACGTCTCGGCCTCCCAAAGCAGCATCAGATCCGGACCATCCGGCAACGGCTCCGCCTATTATCGCGGCGGGTATGGCGAGGTCGGGGCCGGATACAGCTTTGATCAAAATATGCAGCGGGTTAATTACAGCCTACGCGGCGGCGCCATCGCCCATGGCGACGGCATTACATTATCGCAATCGCTGGGGGATACTGTGGCTTTAGTTAAGGTACCCAATACCCACAACATTGAAGTGATTAACAGTGTCGGCGTCAAAACTGACTCTCGAGGCTATGCGGTAGTACCTTACATCAGCAGTTATCATAAGAATCGGATTGCCTTAAACCCGCAAAGCTTTGGCGATGACGTTGAAATAGCAAAGAACAGCAAGATTGTTATCCCGACAAAAGGCGCTGTTGTATCCGCTCACTTTAAATCTAACATCGGCAATAGAATTATCTTAAAGCTGCAACACAATACCAACGCAATCCCTTTCGGCGCTGTCGCTACGCTGCAAGGTGAAGACAAAACGACAGGGATCGTAGGAAATGATAATAGCGTTTATATGAGCGGTATGCCGGATTCAGGAACGGTGTTGGTTCATTGGGAGGGGAAGCAACGCTGCCAAGGCAGTTATGCCATTACAGCTAAAGAGTCTGAGTCAAAAATAAAAATGCTCAATATGATATGTAAATAGCATTAAATTATTGATAAACGCACATAGCATAATATGCAGGATCTTTCCTGCTAAATGTCGACCAACTGGCAATGAGCTAAACATTAGGCAACCAAGGCATGTTTGTAATTAAACAGCACAGCGTAGAGAAACGACATGATGAAAGCAGTCGTAATTATTTACATACTGGTGTTCGCATCTGCTCTGTTAATATTATCAAATATAAACACTGACTGGTTTTGCGATGAATCCTGCAATCCCATTGAAGACAAAAAAAATGATGCACAAGAACCCCATCGAAGCTTCATGTCAGGCGAACCTTTGTTATCTTCATCACGGCATGGTAAACACTTCATTAGCGGTTGAAAGGAAAAAGATAATGATAGGAAGAAAATCACTAGATAAAGCAAAAATAATATTGCATGGGATTATTTCGCTTGCTCTGGTATTTTTATACTCCGCGAAAACTTATGCCGGAGATGAAGATTGCCGGGCAATGTATCATATACCGCCATATATTAGCCAGAGTCCGATCGTTGTTCCGGCAGATGCGTCAAACGGGGCAGTTTTGGGGCAAGGTGAATTGGATTTTTCCGTTAAGGTACTGTCAAATGGCGAAGCGATTTTCGGATACGGACATTTCGTGGTACAACCGTTCACCTACCTGACCTCAACCGGTTTTAAACACAATGGCATCCCCGTCTATAAAACCTCCTGGGAAGGCATTGGCATTGCAATGTCATTAAATAACCATGCCGGTATTCCAGAGTTTTCTGGACCGGACCCAACGCCGCCTTATTATATACTTTCGGCAAATTTTAAATACTATCTCGTAAAAATCGGAGATATTAAACCGGGTGTGATGCCGCAATTTGAGCCATTCCTGATGAACTATGCGTGTTTGCGGATCGCCGGTAGAGCCTTTAGACTCGGTCATCCAAAGTTTCCCGCTACCAACGTCTCAGTGGAAGGTTGCCGATTAACCACGCCAATCAAATACGTCCATTTGGGAGAAGTGAATAGAAAAGAATTCTCCGGTATTGGAAGTACCGCTGGCGAAACGCCGTTCGATATTACTTTAGAATGTAACTCAGATGCCAAAGTAGACCTGGAAATCAGAGGGCAAACGGTGAGTGGCAACAACCAGGTATTGGCGATTAATCATACTGACAATGCGGCCAAAGGCGTCGGGTTGCAGATTCTGCGCAACGGTGCCCCATTTGATTTAGGCAACAAAATTAATGCATTAGATACAACGCTGCTCGGCCAGAATTCGCTTTCTTTTCTGGCAAGATTTTACCAAACGGAGGCGAACATAACGCCGGGAGACGTGAGCGCCATCGCCCAATTCACCGTTTCATATCGATAGCCCTTTGTGGAATAAGAGGGGCTCCAAGCCACATTGGCACATAAACGACGCCTCTGTTCCGTGCACCCAGTGCTTCAGTATGCAATATCAGTCATATCAAAAATATTCATACAACTAACGCTAGAAAACTACATGATGGCCGAAGGATGAGCGCCCATCGTTTATATAAAAAATTGATAGATAAAAATAACACTATGTGCAGTTCGAGCAATATCTAATAGGAAAAGTGAATATGTCAACGCTATTTAAAACAACAGCTATAGCCAGGATCGCTGGCATCCTGGTCTTATTATTTTCCTTTTCAGCCCAAAGTGAGGGCGATTGCTATGCGATATGGCATCATCCGCTAAAAATCGAGCAATCCGGCATTACCGTCCCGGCAGGCGTTAAAGTCGGCGATCTTATCGGTCGTGGGGAATCTTACTTTTCCGTCAGGCTGTTGGCTAATGCCATACAGTTCTCCTTTGGCGAACCCGGCGATCTGGTGTTGCAAGCCTATACCCACTTGAGTGCGACAGCATTACAATACCACGGTATTCCCGTCTATCAGACTGGTTGGCAGGGGGTCGGCATTGCCATGTCGCTCAATGACCAACCGGGGCTTTGGGATATTTATGCGCCGCGTAATACACCCGTGAACTATGTTCTTGGCGGAAACTTCAAATATTATCTGGTCAAGACCGGCGACATACAATCTGGTGCCATGTCTGCATTTTCCCCTTTCTCCTTTAACTATACCTGCTTGAGAGCAACCAACGCCAGACGGCTGGGTGAGACCTATTTTCCTGCCGTCAATATCGCAGTGGAAGGTTGCCACCTCAGCACGCCGTCGAAACAGGTTTTCCTGGGAAAAATCAACCGGCGGACGCTCTCTGGTATAGGGGCCACGGCGGGAAATACCCCTTTTAACATCGCGATGGAGTGCAATGTCAACACTAAAGTCGATCTGGAGATACGCGGTGACATGGTTAATGGCAATCGTCAGGTATTGGCCGTTATCCCATCAAAAGAGGCGGCCACCGGCGTTGGTCTGCAGATACTGCGTAACGGCATTCCCTTTGAGTTGGGGACGAAAACCGGCATGCTAAACCAGACGCTGGTAGGGATGAACGAAATCCCGCTCAGCGTGCAATATTATCAAACGGAAGAAAAAGTTACGCCGGGAGAAGTCAATGCCGTGGCTCAATTCACCGTGTCATATCGCTAGTTTTGGTGAGCTGGCGGCATAACTCCGAGCTATCAGAAAGCCAGAGTCATTTTTCCAAGCGTCAGGCAAGCATTAGACGCACGCATAAAGCAAAAAGCCGACCCTAAGGTCGGCTTTTTAAATGGTGGTGGAGCTAGACGGGATCGAACCGTCGACCTCTTGCATGCCATGCAAGCGCTCTCCCAGCTGAGCTATAGCCCCACAAAAGTGGTACGCGTTGACCGGCGTTACGGTATTCCCCAACCTCTCTGAGAAGAAGTTTGGTGGAGCTAGACGGGATCGAACCGTCGACCTCTTGCATGCCATGCAAGCGCTCTCCCAGCTGAGCTATAGCCCCGTTCCACAATCACTTTGTGCTGTGAACGGGGCGCATAATATGAAACCCGCTCAAAGCTGTCAACGGCTAAATTGAATTACTGAATCAAGCGTTGAAAAAGCCGCCAAATCAGCATCTTTGGCGCCAAAAAATCATCACTTTGCGCAGAGTTCATCCATTTTGCGCGCTACATCTCAAAATGGCAAAAGACCCTGCATATCACATTGATTTTTAATTAATGGAATGTTAACGAAATGCGCTTGAGTCGGACTCCCGAGCGGCATAGACTGCCCGCGCCATAAACTTCATTACTATAAACCGAGTCCGTCATGTCTTTGCATTCACCAAAAGAAATCGCCGCCCTCGCCGTTCAGGCCGGGGTAAACAAAAGCCGCGCCCCGCTCGCTAATCTGCTGATTCTGGGCTTTCTCGCCGGCGCCTTTATTGCCACCGGCTTTCTGCTGGATATTCACGTCATCGGCACCCTGCCGGCCGAATGGGGCTCTTTCGGTGCCCTGTTGGGTGCCGCGGTCTTTCCTATCGGTTTGATCCTGACTATTCTGGCCGGCGGCGAACTGCTGACCGGCAACATGATGACCTTGCCGATGGCCTGGTTTGCCCGCGAAATCCCCGCCATCGCCGTGCTGCGCAACTGGTTTTGGGTCACCCTGGCCAACCTGGCCGGCAGCCTGGCCGTCGCCTACTTCTTCGGCCATTTGCTGGGCCTGACCGAAGGCGCATTCTTGCATAAGACGCTGGCGATCGCGCAGGCCAAAGTGGATGCGGACTTCCTGCACGCCTTCATTTCCGGCGTCGGCTGCAACTGGCTGGTGTGCCTGGCGGTGTGGTTAGCCTTCGCCAGCAAGGATGTGCCGGGCAAAGTGATCGGCATGTGGTTCCCGGTCATGGCTTTTGTCGCCATCGGCTTCCAGCACGTGGTGGCGAATATGTTCATCATCCCGGCGGCCATCTTTGCCGGCGGCATGGGCTGGGAGCAGTATCTGCCCAATTTCGTCGCGGTATTTCTCGGCAACGCGCTGGGGGGCGCCGGTTTTGTCGGGCTGATGTATTTCCTCGCCTACCGCCCGGGTTTGCCGGCCGGCGAGCAAGCCTGACACACCGCCATGAAAAAAGCCCCGGGATCGCTCCACGGGGCTTTTTCTTTAAGGCGTATCAGCAAATCAGGCTTGCGCTTCGCGCTCGGCGATGTAAGCCAGCGCCATGTCGATGCGCTGCAGCGAACGCTTCTGGCCGCTCGCATGCACGGTCACGTCCATGCCCGGCGACTGACCGGCGCCGGTCACCGCAACGCGCAGCGGCATGCCGACTTTGCCCATGCCGACACCCAGCTCATCCGCCGTGCCCTGAATGGCGTCGTGCACGTTTTCCGGCGTCCAGACGGTGATGGCGGCCAGCTTGGCGCGCACCGCTTCCAGCGGCTGACGAGCAACCGGGCGCAGGTGCTTCTTGGCCGCGTCGGCATCGAACTCGCTGAAGTCTTCATAGAAGTAGCGGCAGGACTCCGCCATCTCTTTCAGCGTTTTGCAACGCTCGCCCAGCAGCTTGACGATGTCTTTCAGTTCCGGGCCGTTGCGGGTTTCAAGGCCCAGTTGCTCAACGTGCCACGCCAGATGCACCGCCACTTCTTCCGCCGGCATATGGTTGATGTAGTGGTGGTTCAGCCACTGCAGCTTCTCGGTGTTGAACGCGCTGGCGGATTTGTTGATCGCTTCCAGCGTGAAGAACTCTTTCATCTCATCGATGGAGAAGATCTCCTGATCGCCGTGGGACCAGCCCAGACGCACCAGGTAGTTCAGCAGCGCCTGCGGCAGATAGCCGTCGTCGCGGTACTGCATAACGCCCACGGCGCCGTGACGCTTGGACAGCTTTTTACCGTCGTCGCCGAGGATCATCGACACGTGCGCGTATTCCGGCACCGGCGCGCCCAGCGCTTTGAGAATGTTGATCTGGCGCGGGGTGTTGTTGATGTGGTCTTCGCCGCGGATCACATGGGTGATTTCCATGTCCCAGTCATCGACGACGACGCAGAAGTTATAGGTTGGCGAACCATCGGTACGGCGGATGATCAGATCGTCCAGCTCCTGGTTGCTGAATTCGATCGGGCCGCGAATTTTGTCGTCGAAGATCACCGAGCCTTCCTGCGGGTTGCGGAAGCGCACCACGTGCGGCTCGTCGTCGGTGTGGCTGCACTGGCTGTCGCGGCAATGGCCGTCGTAGCGCGGCTTCTCGCCGTTTTCCATCTGCTTCTCGCGCAGCGCTTCCAGACGTTCCTTGGAGCAATAGCATTTATAGGCAGTGCCCTGCTCCAGCATCTCGTCGATGACCGCGTTGTAACGATCGAAACGCTTGGTCTGGAAATACGGGCCTTCATCCCAATCCAGGTTCAACCAGTTCATGCCATCCATAATTGCGTCGATCGCGTCCTGGGTGGAGCGTTCCAGATCGGTATCTTCGATACGCAGAACGAACTCACCGCCCGCATGGCGGCTGAACAACCAGGAATAAAGTGCGGTACGCGCGCCGCCGACGTGAAGATAGCCGGTCGGGCTCGGTGCAAAACGGGTTTTGATTTTCATTGGGTTCACTGCCTTATTACGCAACGCGTGTCGGCGGTTGCCGACGATTGCTCGGAATTGAAAAAAGAGTGGACGACATTGTATCACCACGCGCTAATTCCTCAACGCCGACACGATATTGCGCCGGTCGATTTCGCGCGTTTTGCGGTGAGTTTCGCATAGCATTGCGCAAAGAATCGGCGCCGTTGGCGATAATTATCGCGCCCTGCCTAAATTTGCGGCGAACGATTGAAATCATTTTAAAAACCGTTGACTCACTTTGAACTATCCCTATAATGCGACTCCAACAAGACGGGGCGATTAGCTCAGTTGGTAGAGCATCTCCTTTACACGGAGGGGGTCGGCGGTTCGAGCCCGTCATC
>NZ_JAVHUX010000022.1:0-149658 GCF_030954545.1 Serratia sp. MF1(2023)
AAGAAATAGAGAACTACATTGATTACTATAACCACAGCCGCCTCAGAGAGAAACTAAAAGGCCTGAGTCCGGTAGAGTATCGAACCCAGGCCATGAAGGCCGCCTGAATTTACATCGTCCAACTTCTGGGGGTCAGTTCACAAGGCGCCCTGATTGTTTCCGCCGCGGCGGCGATCACTTCTGGTCGAGCAAATGGCCCATTTTGGCGGCCTTGGTCGCCAGATAGTGTTCGTTCTTCGGGTTACGGCCGACGATCAGCGGCACGCGCTCGCTGATGTTGATGCCGGCTTCGGTCAGGATCTCGACCTTTTTCGGGTTGTTGGTCAGCAAACGCACCGCGTCGACGCCCAGCAGTTTGAACATGTCGGCGCACAGGGTAAAGTCGCGCTCGTCGGCGGCGAAGCCGAGCTGGTGGTTGGCTTCCACGGTGTCTGCGCCCTTATCCTGCAGGGCATAGGCGCGGATCTTGTTCAACAGGCCGATATTGCGGCCCTCCTGGCGATGATAAAGCAGAATGCCGCGGCCTTCTTCGGCGATTTGCTCCAGCGCGGCTTCCAGCTGAAAACCGCAGTCGCAGCGCAGGCTGAACAGGGCATCGCCGGTAAGACATTCGGAATGCACGCGCGCGAGCACCGGCGCTTCGCCGGAAATATCACCGAATACCAGCGCCAGATGGTCATGCCCGGTCGCCAGTTCTTCGAATCCTACCATCAGGAAATCGCCCCAAGGTGTCGGCAGTTTAGCCTCTGCCACCCGTTTAAGCTGCATGTCACTCTCCACAAAAACCTACGATTCAATCATTGTCGCGCATCCTAAGTCCGGTTCGGTAAATTGACCAAGACTAAAACGTGCTGCGCCGATCTCTATTTCGTTAATTATCGGCTATTTTGCCACAACTTCTTGCCGGGCGGTGCTCAGCAAACCAGCAGATGGCGTTTTCCGGCTACCTATTATTGCGATAGGTTGCCTATCTGTTTAATTTTTCGCGTGTTATCAAGATTACACTCTTGTTACACTGCAGTCTGATTCACGCAGAGGAAAACGGGAATGTATGAGATAGCAAAACGCACGGCGGGCGGCGCGCTGCTGCTGCTGTTGATGCCGCTGGCGGTCTGGGTATCCGGCTGGCACTGGCAGCCCGGCGGCAATGATCGGCTGCTGAAAGCGCTGTACTGGGTGACCGAAACCGTGACCTCGCCGTGGGGCATTTTGACCAGCGCTATCCTTTGCGGTTGGTTTTTGTGGTGTCTGCGCTTTCGGCTCAAGGCGGCCATCGGTCTGGCGATCCTGCTTTCCGCCGCGTTGGTGATTGGGCAGGGGATCAAGTCGCTGATCAAGGATCGGGTGCAAGAACCGCGGCCGTTTGTGGTATGGCTGGAGCAAAACCACGGCGTGGACGGCAAATACTTCTATTCGCTGCATCGCAAAGAGCGCAGCGCGCTGGTGCGCGAGCAATTGCAGGATCAGACCCTGGTGCCGAACTGGCTGCGCAAGCACTGGCAGTTTGAAACAGGCTTCGCTTTCCCGTCGGGGCATACGATGTTCGCCGCCACCTGGGCGCTGTTGGGCGTAGGGCTGCTGTGGCCGCGCCGCCATTATAAAACCGTCGTGCTGCTGATGGTGTGGGCAACGGGGGTGATGGGCAGCCGTTTGCTGCTGGGCATGCACTGGCCACGCGATCTGGCGATGGCCACGCTGATCAGTTGGCTGTTGGTGGTGGTCACCTGCTGGCTGGCGCAGCGCTGGTTTGGCCCGCTGACGCCGCCGCCGCAAGAGCAGCAGGAAATCGCGGCGCGCAAGCCGGAATAAGCATTCTTCTCGCAGGCGCCCGTCAGGCGCCTGCCACCAACACCTTTACTCCCACCTTCTCAAAGGCCTGTATGGCGGTATTGCTGATACCGTCGTCGGTGATCAAATAGTCGATATGCTGCCAGTCACAGGGCAATGCGAACATCGACACCTTATCGATTTTGCTGGAGTCGGCAACCACATACACCGTGTTGGCTGCGTTGATCATCGCCGTTTTCAGTTTGATGTCGGTCTCGCTTGGGAAACTGAGGCCGTGGCGGGGTGAGATGCAGGCCGTTGCGAGGAACAGTTTCTGGGCCAGAACGTTCTCGAAGAAGCCGGCGGCTTTGTCCCCCGAAGTGGAAAGCGTCGGAAATTTGAACGAGCCGCCGGTCAGCAAAATGTTCACGCCCGGTTCGCCGCCCAGCTGCAGCGCGATATTGACGCCGGTGGTGATAACGGACAGTTTCTTGATGTGGCTCAGGTGATTGGCGATAGCCGTGGTGGTGGTGCCCGAATCAAGAATGATGGTGTCGCCCGGTTCGATAAAACCGGCGGCGAGCTTGCCGATGCGATCCTTGGCGGTCAGGTTGACCTGGCGTTCCAACAGCATGGCATGGGTGTTTTGCTTGCCATCGACCAGGGTTGCGCCGCCGTGGAAACGCTGCACATAACCTTGTTGCTGCAGGACCCGCAGGTCGGTGCGAATGGTCGCTTCGGTCAGCTTGAAGGTATCGGTCAGCATTTTGACCGTCGCCGAGCCGTCTTCGCGGATCATGTCGAGGATCTTTTCGCGCCGTTGCTGCATTTCCGCCAGCTGTTCGCTTTTGCTTTTCAATCGAAAGACTCCTGCACCTGTCAGTTCCCGCCGGGCGGTTTGCCACGGCAACTCCTTATTGATGCGCTGAATTTTAGCTCGCGATTATTGATAAAGCTATGGATAAACCCGGTCAACCCATATTGATTTTTATTCGAAAGTCTATGGTGTCAGCGAAAGTCACCGGGTAAAACGAATTTTAAGTTGTTTGAATACTTTTATTTCATTGTTATTAATTGCTTTTTGTGAATTGTGATTCCGCCTGCTGCGTGCTTTTGCTTGAAATTTGATCTTGCCCACATTAATTATCGTTTTTGCTGCATATGATTTCCATTCGAAAATCAAAGGCGGGTTGGCGGATCGTTTTAGAGGCGATAACGATAATCAACGAGCTCAAACAGAGGTGACGATGGACTTCCAGGCGATTAAAAACACGGCGCGCCAGGCGCGCCGATATGTGGTGACCATGAACCATAAGGCAGGCAAGGGCCATACCGGCGCCGATCTGTCGGAAATCGACATCATCTGCACCTTGTATATGGCGGTGATGGATCGCGGCAATGCCCGGCCCGATCAGGATCGGTTCATTTTGTCTAAAGGGCATGGCGCCGGCGGTTTTTACTGCAGTTGCGCGGCGATGGGCCTGCTCGATCCGGCGGTGCTCGATCAGTTCATGGGCGACGACACCTTGCTGGCCGGGCATCCGGTGCGGCAGAAGCTGCCGGAGCTGGTGGAGATCAACTCCGGCGGTTTGGGGCATGGCCTGCCGATCGCCGTGGGGCTGGCGCTGGGCAACAAACTGGCCGGGCGCGCACATCGCCGCGCTTTCGTGCTGCTGGGCGACGGCGAGCTGGCGGAGGGATCCAACTGGGAGGCGGCGATGGCGGCCAGCAAATTCAAGCTGGATAACCTGATTGCCATCGTCGATCGCAACCGGCTGCAGCTGGCGGGCAAGACAGAGGCCATCATGCCGCTGGAGCCGCTGGCGGAAAAATGGCGCGCTTTCGGTTTCGAAACCCTGGAATGCGACGGGCACGATCCGGCGGCGCTGGTGGCGGCGATCCAACGCCCGAGCCAAGACAAGCCGCGGGTGATTTTGGCCAATACCGAAAAGGGGCACGGCGTGTCGTTTATGGCTAACGTTGCCGCCTGGCATCACGCGGTACCGGACGAACAACAGCTGGCGCAGGCGCTGGCGGAACTGGAGGGGTGAACATGCAGGACTTACGCGATGCCGTGGTGACGGCGTTGATCGAAGAGCAGCTGGCGGGGGCAGATCTGAGCGTGATGGTGGCGGACTCCACGTCCACGTCGAAAATCGCGCCCTTTGAGCAGGCTTATCCGGAGCGTGTGGTGAACGTCGGCATCGCCGAACAAAATATGGTGGGCATGGCCGCCGGCATGGCGCTCAGCGGCCGCACGGTCTTTACCGCCAACGCCGCGCCTTTCCTGTTCGCCCGTTCTAACGAGCAGATGAAAAACGATGTTTGCTACACGGAAACCAACGTGAAAATGCTCGGCCTGAATGCCGGATTCGGCTATGGGCCGCTGGGGGCGACGCACCACTGCATGAACGATATCGCCATCGCCCGCACGCTGGGCAATCTCAGCGTCTATGCGCCGGCGGATGCGCGGCAAGCGGCAGAGATTGTCCGTTATGTCATCGCGCAACCCGGCCCGGCCTATATCCGTATGGACAGCGACAAGCTGCCGGTGCTGAACGCGAGCTATCACTTCCGCCCCGGAGAGCCGGAGGTACTGCATCAAGGCTCTGACAGCCTGGTGTTTTGCCTGGGGACGGTGGCGCACGAGGCGATGAAGGTGCTGGAATTGGGCGATAACCCGACCATCGTCTCGCTGCCTTCGCTCTGGCCACTCAATGAGGCGGCGGTAGTGGCGTTGATGCGTTCGCACCGCCGGGTGCTGACCATGGAGGAGCACGCCCTCAGCGGTGGCCTGGGCACCATCATCGGTGAGCTGTTGCTGCGGCATCAGCTGCCGCGGCCGTTTACCGCGCTGGGCGTGCCGGCTTATGAATTTACCCACAGCAGCAGCCGGGCGGCGCTGCGGCGGCAATACGCCATCGACGCCGCAGGGTTGCATGCTCAGTTAACGCCATAGGGGGAATGCGATGGAGCGGAACGAATACGACGTTAATTTACGCTACGGTGTCGATAGCCGGATGTCGCTGGCAGGGAAAGTGGCGGTGATCACCGGCGGTCTGGGCGGCATCGCGATGGCTGCCAATCGCCTGCTGCTGGAAAAGGGCGCGCGCCTGGTATTGATGTATCCGGCCTTCGAACAGGACAAGGCCGCGGCGGCGCTGCGGGAGTTGGGTGAAGAACAGGTGTGCTGCCAGGTGTGCGACGTGACCGATTCCGACTCGGTGGCTGCCGCCTTCAACGCGGCTCAATCTCGCTTTGGCCGGCTCGATATCCTGGTCAACTGCGCCGGCTACGTCAATCTGCAACCGGCGACGGAAGTGACGCTCGAGGAGTGGCAGCGCCATCTGGCGGTCAATCTCACCGGGCCCTTCCTGTGTTCGCAGGAACTGGCGCGCCGTGCGATAGCCGCCGGCCACGGCGGGAAAATCATCAACATCGCGTCGCAGGCGGCCTCCATCGCCATTGACGATCACTGCGCTTACACCGCCGCCAAGGCGGGGCTGCTGGGCATGACCAAGGTGATGGCCAAAGAATGGGCGCCGCACGGCATCACCGTCAACACGTTATCGCCCACCGTAGTGCTGACGCCTATGGGAGAGAAAGCCTGGCACGGCGAGAAGGGCGAGGCGATGAAAAAGCTGATCCCGCTGGGGCGCTTTGCCTATACCGATGAAATCGCGGCGGCGATCCTGTTTTTTGCCAGCAACGGCAGCGACATGATCACCGGCGCGGACCTGATGATCGACGGCGGTTTTACCATTTGGTAAGCGGCAACCGCAGCGATCGCCAACACCAGACGATGTTCAACACAACGATAAGAGAACACCATCATGAGAAAAATAGCCACTTACCTTACACTGCTCACCGGTTTTGCCTGCACCTCTGCCATGGCGGCGGAAAAGGGCACGATCGCCATTCTCGTCAACTCGCTGGACAACCCTTATTACGCCGCGGAAGCCAAGGGGGCCGAGGCCAAAGCCAAGTCGCTCGGCTATCAGACGCTGGTGCTGTCGCACGGCGAAGACGTTAAGCGCCAGGGGGAGCTGATCAGCCTGGTTATCGGCCGCAAGGTTCAGGGCATCATTTTGGATAACGCCGATTCTCAGGCCAGCGTCGCCGCCGTGCAGCAGGCGAAAAACGCCGGTATTCCGGTGGTACTGATCAACCGCGAAATCCCGGTCGATGGCGTGGCGTTGGCGCAGATCACCCATAACAACTTCCAGGCCGGCTCGGACGTCGCCAACCAGTTTGTCGAAAAAATGGGGGAAACCGGCAAATACGCCGAGCTGACCTGCAACCTGGCGGACAATAACTGCGTCACGCGCTCGCAGTCGTTCCACAACGTGATCGACCAATACCCTGAGATGGTCAGCGTGGCGCGGCAGGATGCCAAGGGCAATCTGCTGGAAGGGAAACGCATCATGGACAGCATTCTGCAGGCGCATCCGGACATCAAAGGCGTGATCTGCGGCAACGGCCCGGTAGCGCTGGGCGCAGTGGCGGCGCTGAAGGCCGCCGGCCGGCAGGATGTCACCGTGGTGGGCATCGACGGCAGCAACGATGAACGCGACGCCATTCTCAACGGCAGCCTCTACGCAAGCGTGATGTTGCAGGCGCAGGCGATCGCCGCGCAGGGCGTTGAAATCCTCGACGGCTATTTCCAGTCCGGCAGCTATACCGGCAAGGAGCGCGTGATGTTCCGCGGCATCCTGATCGGCAAAGACAATGCGCAACGGGTCAGTGACTTCAACTTCAAACCGTAATCCGCGCTGAGCGGCGTCTTTCACCACCCCGTCCCGGCGGCGGGGTGCGATCGGAGGTGTTGTTATGTCGATGCGCATTGCGCTGACCGTCACCGTCGTCCTGGCGTTGAGTGGTTGCCGTATCGTTTCGGAGACAAAGCTGGCGGAGCTTCGCTCCCCGGTGAATCCGCATGTGGCGCAGGCGGCGGAAATTTACCGCGGCCAAATCGCTCCGCAAGCGGTCAAAACGGCGCAGCCGCTGGGCGAGCTGCTCGCCCGGATCGCCCAGGCCAAGGATTTTGACAGCGCCTGCGATCTGCTGGGGTACCGCGCTCAACCGGAGTTCCCTTGTTATTTCAACGTTAAGGTCAGCGGTGAAGTCGCGGCGGTCAACACCCGTTCGCGCAGCGGAAAATTAACGCTCAAGCTGACCGATGCACCGCTCAGCAGCGTGGAGGTGCAGATCGGGCCGGTTTATCGCGGTACGGCATTGCGCGACAGCTATCGCGGGCTGAGCTACAGCGATTTCAATGACCAAGCGCTGTTCGGCGATTTTGCCAGGGCGATTAATCAGGCTTCGATCGACGAACTGGCCGGACCCCCGCCCAAGGTGGGTGACCATATTACCGTGTACGGCGTATTCAGCAGCTGGCAGGCGCCTGCCGAGCCGCTGTTGATCACGCCGGTACGCATTCAACCTTAAGGGGGCGTGATGAGCGATCCGGTCATTATTCAAACGCGCAACGTTTCGCGTCTCTATCCTGGCGTCACCGCGTTGGATAGCGTGAGTTATCAAGTGTTTCGCAATCAGGTCAACGTGCTGATCGGCGAAAACGGCGCCGGCAAGTCGACCATGATGAAGCTGCTGGCGGGGGTGGAAACCCCGTCCTCCGGCACCATCGAGCTGGAGGGTAAAGCGGTGACGCTAACTTCCACGCAGCAGGCGGAGCGGCTCGGGATCAGCATTATTTTCCAGGAGCTGAACCTGTTCCCCAACCTGTCGGTGATGGACAACATTTTTATGGCCAACGAGTTCTTCCAGCGTGGCCGCATCAATGTGGACTATCAATATCAGCTGGCCAAATCCTTGCTGCAGCGGCTGGAGTTGGACATCGATCCGCATACGCCGTTGGGCAGTCTCGGCATCGGACATCAGCAACTGGTGGAAATTGCTCGCGCCTTGGCGAAGGACACCCGGGTGCTGATCATGGATGAGCCGACGTCGGCGCTGAGCCAGGCTGAAGTGCGCACGCTGTTTCGGGTGATCGCCGATCTGAAAAAACGCGGCGTCACCATCATCTACATTTCTCACCGTCTGGAAGAGCTGATGGAGATTGGCGATCGCATCACGGTGTTTCGCGATGGGCGTTTTGTTGCCGCCGAGCCGGTCTGCAACGTCAGCATCCCGTGGATTATCGAAAAGATGGTCGGGGAAAAGAGCAAGCACTTTGATTATTGCGCGGCAGAGCAAGGGGATGAAGTGCTGAAGGTTGAGCAGTTGACGCTGCCGCGTGAAAACGGTGGCTATTGCCTTAACGACGTCAGTTTTTCACTGCGCAAAGGGGAAGTGATCGGCATTTATGGCCTGTTGGGCGCCGGCCGCACCGAACTGTTCAAGGTGATCAACGGCGTGATGCGCCAGACGGCAGGCCGCATTCTGCTCAACGGCAAAAGCGTGGAGCGGTTGGGGTTTCGTCAGCGCATGGCGTTGGGCATGGCGCTGGTGCCGGAAGACAGGCAGGCGGAGGGCTTGGTGCAGATGATGTCGATCAAGGCCAACATGACCCTGGCCAGCCTGGGGCGCAACGCGCTGCGGCCGTTGGCGTCGGCCGGGGAGTGTGCGTTGGTCGACGGCATGATCGAAAAACTGGCGATCAAGGTGAGTGACCGGGAGCTGCCAATCACCAGCCTGAGCGGCGGCAATCAGCAGAAAGTGGTGTTGGGCAAGGCGCTGCTGACCGGGCCGCAGGTAGTGTTTCTCGATGAGCCGACGCGCGGAATCGACGTCGGCGCCAAAACGGACGTTTATCACCTGATTGGCGCGATGGCACGCCAGGGGCTGGCGGTGATGTTCTCTTCGTCGGAGCTGGATGAGGTGGTCTCACTGGCCGACCGGGTGATGGTGATGGCGGACGGGAAACTGACGGCCGATCTGCCGCGCGAACGGGCCGATCGCGAAACGCTGATCCGCGCCTCAACCCCACACGCATAAGGATAAGGCAATGCAAACCAAGTATCGGTTGTATATGTATTTGCTGCAGGCGCGCACCTTCATCGCCCTGTTGCTGGTGGTGCTGTTCTTCAGCGGCATGGTGCCGAATTTTCTGACCGTCTCCAATCTGCTGATCATGACGCAGCACGTGGCGATTACCGGGCTGCTGGCGGTTGGCATGACGCTGGTGATCCTCACCGGCGGCATCGATTTGTCGGTCGGCGCGGTGGCGGGCCTGTGCGGGATGATCGCCGGTGCGCTGTTGACCGTCGGTATCCCGCTGTGGGATGGCAACCGGCTGTTTCTCAACGTTTTCGAAGTGATCGGCGCGGTGGCGCTGTTGGGCGTGTTGTTGGGGTTGGTCAACGGCACGCTGATCACGCGGCTCGGCGTTGCGCCGTTCATCTGTACTCTGGGCGCAATGTACGTGGCGCGTGGTGCGGCGTTGTTGACGGCGGACGGTAAAACCTATCCCAATCTGGTGGGCATGGAAGCGCTGGGCAACACCGGTTTCGCGGCCCTGGGATCCGGCACCTTTCTCGGGATTTACAACCCGATTTGGCTGATGTTGGCCATCGTGTTGTTGGGGATCTATCTCACCAAGAAAACGCCGCTGGGCCGTTATATCTATGCGATTGGCGGCAATGAGCCGGCGGCGCGGCTGTCGGGAGTGCCGATCGTCAAAGTGAAAATGTTCGTCTATGCCTTCTCCGGGCTGTGTGCGGCGCTGGTGGGGCTGGTCATCGCTTCTCAGTTGCAAACCGCGCACCCGATGACCGGCAATATGTTCGAGATGGACGCCATCGGCGCGACGGTGCTGGGCGGTACGGCGCTCAGCGGTGGCCGCGGCAGGGTATTTGGTTCGATCATCGGCGCCTTTGTGATCGTTTTTTTGGCGGACGGTCTGGTGATGATGGGCGTCAGCGAGTTCTGGCAAATGGTGATTAAAGGGCTGGTGATCGTTACCGCCGTGGTGATTGACCAGTTCCAGCAGCGTTTGCAGAGCAAGGTCATTTTGATGCAGCGGCAGGATAAAAAAGCGGTGCAACCGCTGGCTGAGGTGAGCCATGGCTAAAGCGGATTGCATTGTCGCGTTGGACGAAGGCACCAGCAACGCCAAGGCCGTGGTGGTGGATGCGCAGGGGGCGATCGTCGCCAGAGCCAGCAGGCCGTTGACGCTGCAGACGCCGCAGCCCGGTTGGGTGGAACAGCGGGGCGAGACCTTGCTGGCAGCCTCTGTGGCGGTGCTGCGGGAAGCGATTGCGTTGGCCGGCGCATCCCGTATTGCCGGTATCGCCATCAGCAACCAGCGTGAAACCGCCATCGGCTGGCGGCGTTCCAACGGCCAGCCGATCGGGCCGGCCCTAACCTGGCAATGCGCGCGCGCCGCCGATTTCTGTGAACGGCTGCGGCACGATCGGCAGGCCGAAGTGGTGCGTCGCGCCACCGGCCTGCCGCTTTCACCGCTATTCTCGGCGGCGAAAATGCGCTGGTTACTCGATCGCTGCGAAGGGGGGCAACGGATGGCGGAGAACGGGGAAATCTGCCTTGGCACCATCGATGCCTGGCTGCTGTGGCAGTTGAGCGGAGGACAGGCATTCGGCTGCGATACCTCCAATGCCGCTCGCACCCAGCTGTTGAACCTTGCCTCCGGCGATTGGGACGAGCGGATGCTGGCGCTGTTCAACATTCCCCGCCAGGCGCTGCCGACGATTTCCCCCTCCAGCCATGTGTTCGGCGTGACGTTGGGATTGGAAGGCATTGCCGACGGCATTCCGATTGGCGCGATGGTCGGTGATTCGCATGCGGCGCTGTACGGCCATGCGCTCGGCCAGGCGGGGCAGGTTAAGGCCACCTATGGCACCGGTTCATCGGTGATGGCGCCGATCGCCGAAGCGCAATGCGACACGAGCGCTCTGGCAACGACCGTCGCCTGGCACGATGGCGAGCGTATGCAGTATGCGCTGGAGGGCAATATTCCCCACACCGGCGACGCCATTGCCTGGATGCTGGATATCACCGCCATGCCGGCGGGGGACGAGACGCCGTTAAGTGAACTGCCTGTTTGCGTGGCCGACAGCGGTGGCGTCTATTTTGTGCCGGCACTGACCGGGGTCGGCGCACCTTGGTGGGATGAGCAGGCGCGCGGCGTGATCTGCGGCCTCAGCCGCGGCACGCGGCGGGAACATTTGGTGCGGGCCGCATTTGAGTCGGTGGCTTATCAAATCGCCGATGTGATCGGCGTATTGCGGCAACAGCCGGGTTTTGCATTGCAGGGGTTAATGGCCGATGGCGGCCCCAGCCGCAATGACTGGCTGATGCAGTTTCAGGCCGATCTGCTGGGTTGCCCGGTGTGGCGCAGCAACACGGCGGAACTCTCGGCGCTGGGGGCGGCGCTGATGGCGATGCGCAGCCTGTGGGGGACTACCGATCGGCAACTGGCGGCATTGTTGCCCCAACATGATGAATTTAAACCCGATATGCAGCGCCACCGGCAGCTGCAGGAAAACTACAGCGCCTGGCGGCAGGCGGTGCAACGCACCCTGTGGCGGCCGCAGGCGAGCTCATTGATGACAGGAGAACAACCATGAATCGTGATTTCACGGGGAAAACCGTGGTGATTACCGGCGCATGCCGCGGCATTGGAGCCGGTATTGCTGAGCGCTTCGCCCGTTTGGGTGCCAATCTGGTGATTGCATCGAATGCGGAGCGCATTCTGACCACGGCGGAAACGCTGCGCCAGCGTTATGGTGTGGAGATTCTGCCGGTGATCCTCGACGTCACCGATGAGGCGCAGGTGGTTGATTTTTATCGTCAGGCTTGGGAGCGATTCGGCGCGATCGACGTTTCCATTCAAAACGCCGGGGTGATCACTATCGATCGTTTTGACCAGATGCCCAAAAGCGATTTTGAGAAAGTGTTGGCGGTAAATACCACTGCGGTGTGGCTCTGCTGCCGGGAAGCGGCTAAATATATGGTCGGCCAGCGCAAGGGGCGGCTGATCAACACCTCTTCCGGTCAGGGGCGTAACGGATTCATTTACACACCGCATTACGCCGCCAGCAAAATGGGCGTGATCGGCATTACGCAAAGTTTAGCGCTCGAGCTGGCACCGTATGGCATTACCGTCAATGCATTCTGCCCCGGCATCATTGAAAGCGAGATGTGGGAATATAACGACCGCGTTTGGGGCGAAATTCTCAGCGGGCCGGAAAAAACCTACGGCAAAGGGGAGTTGATGGCCGAGTGGGTGGCGGGCATTCCGCTCAAGCGCGCCGGTCAGCCCGAGGACGTGGCGGGTCTCGTGGCCTTTCTTGCCTCGGACGATGCCGACTACATCACCGGCCAAACCATCAATGTGGACGGCGGGTTAATCATGTCATGACGTGACTGTGTCACAAAAACGCGGCGTCGGAACGGCGCCGCATTAACCGCTTACATTTTCCCGCCATTGCAATCCGCGCCGTCGCCCCCATATCCTTATAAATTCGACGTTTTGAGAAGCTTTCTCATCAATTTGTTCGCTAAGGCCGTTTACTGCCGAATATGCCAGCAGATATGTGGTTTTATCGTGCCGCAGGGTTTCCCTGCCGCAGTGGGAAATGCTAACTTAAGGGTTAGGGACGCCACGTTTTGGCATCGTTCATCCGATTCACTCGGCATCGCGGGAAAGAATGTGAAATATTTGCTGATTTTTTTGTTGGTTCTGGTGATCTTCGTGATTTCCGTCACCTTGGGTGCGCATAACGATCAGGTGGTCAATTTCAACTATCTGGTTGCGCAGGGTGACTATCGCGTATCGACCCTGTTGGCCACGCTGTTTGGCGCCGGTTTTGTTCTCGGCTGGATCATTTGCGGCCTGTTTTACCTGCGCACGCGCATTGCGTTGGGCCGCGCCGAGCGCAAGATCAAAAGGCTGGAGCTGCAGCTTGAGCAGCCCGCTGAACCGGCGGCTCAGCCCGTTGTCAGCAAGGAATAATCCTCTATGTTAGAACTGCTGTTTCTGTTGCTGCCCGTGGCTGCCGCGTACGGTTGGTACATGGGGCGCAGAAGCGCTCAGCAGGATAAACAGCAAGAAGCCAACCGCCTGTCGCGTGAATACGTGGCAGGGGTGAACTTTCTGCTTTCCAACCAGCAGGACAAGGCGGTCGATCTGTTCCTCGACATGTTGAAAGAGGACAGCAACACCGTTGAAGCCCACCTGACGCTGGGTAACCTGTTCCGTTCGCGCGGCGAAGTCGACCGCGCCATCCGCATCCACCAGGCCTTGATGGAAAGTGCCTCCCTGACCTTTGAACAGCGCCTGCTGGCGGTACAGCAGCTGGGCCGCGACTATATGGCGGCCGGGCTGTACGATCGCGCGGAAGACATGTTCAGCCAGTTGACTGACGAAGCGGATTTTCGCGTATCGGCGCTGCAGCAACTGCTGGTGATCCATCAGGCCACCAGCGATTGGCAAAAAGCGATCGACGTGGCGGAAAAGCTGGTCAAGCTGGGTAAAGAGAAACAGCGCGTCGAGATCGCGCACTTCTATTGCGAACTGGCGCTGCAGGCGATGGGCAGCGACGATCTCGATCGGGCGATGAGCCTGCTCAAACGTGCGGACGCAGCCGATAAACAGTGTGCGCGCGTATCCATCATGTTCGGGCGCATCTACATGGCGCAAAACGACTACGCCAAAGCGGCAGAGTCGCTGCAACGCGTGCTGAGCCAGGATAAAGAGTTGGTCAGCGAAACGCTGCCGATGCTGCAGGAATGCTACACGCATCTGCCGGAACAACAGCACAGCTGGGTTGAATTCCTGAAACGCTGCGTGGAAGAGAACACTGGCGCCACCGCCGATCTGATGCTGGCCGAGATCATCGAACAGCACGAAGGGCGCGACGTGGTGCAGGTCTATATCAACCGCCAGCTGCAGCGCCATCCGACCATGCGCGTGTTTTACCGGCTGATGGATTATCACCTGGCGGACGCCGAAGACGGCCGGGCGAAAGAGAGCCTGCTGCTGTTGCGCGATATGGTCGGCGAGCAAATTCGCACCAAGCCGCGTTACCGCTGCCACAAATGCGGCTTCACTGCGCACTCGCTCTATTGGCATTGCCCGTCGTGCCGAGCCTGGTCATCGGTCAAACCGATCCGCGGTCTGGACGGGCAATAACGCGGCGGCGGGGCAAAACAAAACGGGGCGATTATCGCCCCGTTTTTTCGTTTGCCGCTTACTTTTTTTTGCCGCCTTTGGCGCCGGTTTTCAACAGCTGGCGCAGTTTCTTCAGTTCTTTCTGGCTCAGCGGCTGTTCAACCTCTTCTTCGGTGCTTTGATTGTCGATCTCGCCGTGGTGCAGCTCATCCGCCTTTTTGGCCGGCTTTTCTGCCTTGGCGGCGGGCGCGTTGAAGCTGTTTTCCAGGCGCTGGCATACTTCCACGCTCAACGAAAATTCGTTTTCAGCGGCGGCGGCGCGGATTTTTTCCTTCAGTTCCAGAGGAATTTTGATGGTAAGTGTCGATATCTCGCTCATTTTGAAAGCCTTTCTGCAGGAAGATGCTTTCAAGCTAAGCCACTGGCGATCGGGTGTCTAGTGTGTAATAAAAATTTAATATTTCTGTAACAAAGAAGGGTGAGGCAAACGCGGGTTTTTTAGGCGAGAAACAGAGGCAGGGCCCGAGCGTGCGGGCCCTGTACCGGAAACATTATTTATAGATGATCGCGGTGCCGCTCAGCATGTTGTTACCGCCGGCGGAGATGATGCGGTAGCTGCCGGCGCCTTGGGCATCGGCTTTAGCGGCCAGTTTTTTCTCCAGGCTGCTGAGGGTGGTCGCATGGCCCGCGGAAACGATGCCGCTGGCGGTCAGGCTGTCAGCCTGTTGGCTGTTGACCGGCTCAGCGGCGAAGGTAGCGAAAGAGGTCAGTGCGATAGCGGCAGCGGCTGCAAAATATTTGATGGTTTTCATAGGTGACTCCAGTCTGTTTATTTAGGAAGGAAGCCATTCGCTTCCGATGTGGTGAATAATAAAGCATCTGCGCCGTTTGAAAATCTGATAATGCTGAGCAAGTTGTTCAAAATTTTTGATTGAGAATTTACGCATCTTTACGACGTTTTACGCTGCGTGGTTTATCGCTGACGCGCTTTTGTTGACGCGCCATGACAAAGGTGAGAGGTAACATGACAGAGCGGCGGTACGCGCTGCGGCTGGGATTTCTGGCCCCCGGCATGTAGAATGCGGCGGTCAGTTTCGCGGGTGAGTACCTGATTATGTCCATTTTACAGAAGGTAGAAGAAATGAAGTCTGAAAATAACGCTAATAACAATGACTTAAAATCATCTCCAATCGTTGTGGCGTTAGATTACGCCGATAAGAACGCTGCGCTGGCGTTCGCCGACCGTATCGATCCGCAAGACTGCCGGCTGAAAGTGGGCAAAGAAATGTTCACGCTGTTTGGGCCGCAGCTGGTGCGCGATCTGCACGGGCGCGGTTTCGACGTGTTTCTCGACCTGAAATTCCACGATATTCCCAATACCACCGCGCATGCGGTTGCGGCGGCGGCCGAGCTGGGCGTTTGGATGGTCAACGTCCATGCCAGCGGCGGCACGCGCATGATGACCGCCGCTAAAGAAGCGCTGCTGCCTTACGGAGCGGATGCGCCGCTGCTGATCGCCGTGACGGTGCTCACCAGCATGGAAGCGGAAGACCTGCGCGGCATTGGCATCGAGGCCAGCCCGGCGGAACACGCCGAGCGCCTGGCGCGCCTGGCCCGCGACTGCGGGCTGGACGGCGTGGTCTGTTCGGCACACGAAGCGCAGCGCCTGAAGGCCGCCTGCGGGCAGGCTTTCCAGCTGGTTACGCCGGGGATCCGCCCTGAAGGCAGCGCGGCGGGCGATCAGTGCCGTATCATGACCCCGGTGCAGGCGCAGGCCGCCGGCGTGGACTACATGGTGATTGGGCGTCCGATCACCCAATCTGCGGATCCTGCCGCGACGCTGCGCGCGATCCGCGCCTCTTTGGCCTGAGGAAGCAATGATGAATGACGATAACAGCCGCCTGGTGTATTCCACGGACACCGGCCGCATCAAGCAGGAAGACGTTAAGCCGCAACGCGCCAAGGGCGACGGCATCGTGCGCATCCAGCGTCAGACCAGCGGCCGCAAGGGGAAGGGGGTATGCCTGATCGCCGGCGTCGATCTGGATGATGCCGCGCTCGACAAACTGGCGGCCGAGCTGAAAAAGAAATGCGGTTGCGGCGGTTCGGTGAAAGACGGGATTATCGAGATCCAGGGCGATAAACGCGATCTGCTCAAACAGCTGCTGGAAGCCAAAGGCATGAAGGTCAAACTGGCGGGCGGTTGAGGTGAATCGCCATGCCGCGGTGCAATACTGCGGCATGGCTTGAGGTTGTTGCTGCCGGGGGTTAGCCCGTTAACGGCAAAAGAACCATAGACTTAAAGTAAAACAGACCTGAAATCATCGTTATTCTGGTTAATACGTCAAAGCGCCGAGGCGCTTTTGCCAGCCTGTCGGCCGAGGTCTCTCGGTCAGGTTATTTGCCAACCTGGTGACCGATGATGCCCCCTACCGCAGCCCCACCCAGCGTGCCCAACGCGCTGCCGTCTGTCAGCACTGCGCCGCCGACTGCACCGGCGCCGGCGCCGATAGCGGTGTTGCGATCGCGTTTGGACATGTTGGAACAGGCGCTGAGTGAAAACGCCAGAGTCAGTGCCAGCGCGGCGGTGGCGAAACGTTTATTGATAATCATCATAATGACTTCTCCTTAGCATTGGCTATATGGAAGTGCCCTATAAGTATAGGCGTTAACCATAAATCAGGCCTGCCGTTGATTCCCGTACAGTATCGATATAAAAAAAATGGCATTTTTTGTTAACGGCCGAATAATTAGCAAGTTACGGCCCAAAAGGCGCCGAAACTGAGTATAGGTTTCTCGGGAAGGATAAACAGGTAAATAGTCTTAAAATCCCGCTGCGCAAGGGGAAGGCGCGCGGTGTAGCCCGCGCGGTGCGGCGGTGACCTGCGTTATTCGTTAACCAGCTCCACCTGTACGCCCTGGCGTTTCAGCTGATGCTGATACTCCAGCGCCAAGCGCGAATCGGTGATCACCCGGCTGATCTGGCCGGGCTGCGCCAGTGGGTTGGGCTGGATCTGGCCGAATTTGCTCGAGTCCGTCAGCACGATATTCTCCACGCCTTTGGCCAGCACCGCGCTGACTACGTCGGCGCGCATCATGTCGCGGCCGGTAAAGCCGGTTTCGGCCTGAAAGCCGTCAATGCCGATAAACGCCTTGTTGAAATGCACCTGCTGAATGCACAGCCGCGTAAGCGGGCCGACCACGGTCTCGCTTTTCTTCTGGTACATGCCGCCCAGCACAATCACGTCGCAGTCGGTTTCTTTCAGCAGGTTGGCGATGTAGTGGCTGACGGTGATCAGCGTAATGCGCTTGCGCTCGGCGATGTAGCGCGCCAGCAGGGCATTGGCGCTGCCGCTCTCGATGAAGATCGTCTCGCCGTCGTTGACCTGCGCGGCGGCATATTGCGCCAACCGTTGTTTGAGGGTGAAATTGGACATCATGCGGGCGTCGACGTCGTCGCTCTCCAGCGCCACGGCGGAACCGTGTACCCGCTTCAGATAACTGCGCTTTTCCAGCAGGTTGAGATCCTGCCGGATGGTGACTTCCGAGACGCCCGAGGCGCGCGCCAGCTCATTGACGCTGATCCGCCGGCGATCGTTAACCAACTGCAATATGGTCTGTTGTCGTAAATTCATATCGGCCTGATGATGCGGCCGCCAAGGCGCGGCCGCTAAGAGTCAAAGGTTTAAAGAGTATGTTCTGTGCGCGCAATAATATCATCCTGCGCCTCAGGGGATAATGCGGTAAAGAAGGCGGAATAGCCAGCTACGCGAACCACTAAATCACGATATTGGTCAGGGTGTTGCTTCGCCGCCAGCAGCGTTTCGCGCGACACGATGTTGTACTGCACATGCCAGCCGCGATAGCTCTCGAAGAAGGTGCGCAACATCAGCATCAGCTTTTCCCGATCGCGCGGGTTGTCCAGCGTCGCCGGGTTCAGCTTTTGGTTGAGCAGCACGCCGCCGAGGATTGCCTCGGTAGGCAACTTGGCGAGCGAATTGAACACCGCGGTCGGCCCCAGGTGGTCGGTGCCGGACGCCGGGCTGGCGCCTTCCGCCAGCGGCTGGTGCGCCTTGCGCCCATCCGGGGTGGCGAGGGTGGCGGCGCCGAAGGGCACGTTGGCCGAGATAGACGAGGTGCCGGCGTAGTAGCCGCCGCCTATCGGCCCGCGGCCGAAGCGGGTGTTGCGATACTGCTTCAGTTCGTCGATGTAGGTTTGGTAGGCGCGCACCAGCAGCCGATCGACCTCGTCCACGTCGTTGCCGTATTTGGGCGCGGCGTTGAGCAGCCGCTGGCGCAGCTGTTCGCCATCCAGCCCGGCGAAGTCGTCGGCCAGCGCCGCCGCCAGCCGCTGCTGGCCGATCGCCCCTTGCTCGAACACCAGTTTGCGCACCGCCGCCAGGCTGTTGCCGAGGTTGGCGATGCCGACCTGCAGGCCGGAAACCCAGTCGTACTTGGCGCCGCCTTGCTTGATGCTTTTGCCGCGTTCGATGCAGTCATCCACCAGCGCGGAGCAGAGAATATCGTGGGCGTTCTCCTCCAGCACGCTGTCCACCACGCATTCGATCTCAATTGACTTGCGCGTGTAGTAGCGGATTTGTCGGTCCCAGGCGGCCATCACCTGATCGAAATCGGCGAAGTTTCCTTTGGACAGCGCCTGTTCCTGCGGCAGGAAAATCTGCCCGGAGGTGGCGTCGCGGCCCTGTTCCAGCGCCGCCAGCAGCACGCGGGCAAAGTTGATGAAGCTCATGCCGGTGCAGCGATAGCCCCATTTGCCGCCGACGGCGGTCTCGATGCAGCCGATGGCGGCATAGTCGTAGGCGTCCTGCGGTTCAACCCCCAGCGTGATGAACTCGGGAATGACGATTTCGTCGTTGTTGAACGCCGGCATGCCGAAGCCGCAGCGGATTACCTGCACGCAGGCGTCGAGGAAATCGGCGCTCATTCCTGCGTGGTAACGCACGCTGAGGTTGGGTTGGGTGGAGCGCAGGCGGCCGCAGGATTCGAGAATGGTGTAGGACAGCGGGTTGACCGCGTCGCACGGCCGGCCGTCGAGCAGTTTTTGGCCGCCGATGGTGACGTTCTGGTACAGCGGGCTGCCGGCGGAGGCCTTGGAGTGCGAGCCGGAGCGGATCTTGTTGACCTCCAGCAGCTTCAGCCAGCAACTGTGCAGCAGCTCGATGGCGTCTTCCCGCGCCAGGTTCTGCTCCAGCTCGACGTCGCGCCGATACCAGGGATAGAGATATTGGTCGAGGCGGCCGAAGGAAACCGAATGGCCGTTGGATTCGATCTGCAACGTCAGCTGGATGAAATAGCACAGCTGCAGCGCCTGCCAGAAGGTGTGCGGCGGGCGATGGGCGATCAGGTCGCAGTTGTCTGCGATAGCCAGCAGCTCGGTGCGCCGCCAGTCGCGGGTTTCGCGCTGCGCCATATCGCGCGCCAGGCGGGCGAAGCGCAGGATGTGCTCTCTCAGCGCCGCCAGCACGATGTCGATGGCGTTGAGAAACTGCGCTTTATGCAGATCTTCCCATTCGGTCAGGCGCAGGCGGCTGCTGCGCGCGTTCACCTTTTCACGCAGGCCGTCGAGGCCTAGTTCCAGCAGCAGCGGGAAGTTGACCGCCAGGTGGGCGTCGCCGGAGGTCATGTTGCCCTCGGCCTTGATGATGCCGGTGGCGAGCAGCGCCTTCTGTTCGTCGGTAAACATGCCATAGCAGCGATCCTGCACCGTTTGGCCGCGCCACCAGGGGCAAAGACGGTGCAAAATCGCCTTGTTCTCTTCGCTTACCGAGAAGCCGGCGCCCGGCCGGTCGGCCAACTGGTCGATCTCGTTTTCTATCCAGCCGACGGTGTATTCGGGGAAGATCGGCGCGGCGCGCAGCTCGCTGGCCTGGTTGCCGACGATCAGCTCGTCGTTGGCGATCCAGATGCTGCGCTTCGCCAGATGGTTGGCCAGCGCCAGCGCGCGGCGCACCGGCAGCGGCCGATCCTGATGGTGTTGATAGGCCTCGGTATAGTGCTGAGCGCGTTCGGTGCACACCGGCGGTTTGACGATGTGAATCAGCGCGTTCTTATGCGCCTGGATACGGGCGCTGAGGGTTTTCAAATCCAACGTAGTCATGGCGTTATCCTCGCAAAATGGCGCTCAGGCCTTTGGCGCCGGCGTACGCTTCGGCGAAGGCCAGCAGATCGGGCGCGTCCAGCGGCGTGCGGGCGGCGCGGTAAGGTTCGCCGAGCAGGTGATACTTGTTGATGCCCAGCGTGTGATACGGCAGAAAATGGATCTCCGATACGCCGATCTCGTCGGCGGCGAAGTCGACAATCGCGCGGACAGAATGGCGATCGGCGTTGAAATCGGGGATCAGCGGCACGCGCACGGTCATTGGCACGCCGTGCGCCGCCAGCCGGCGGAAATTGTTCATCACCCGACGGGCGGAGCCGCCGGTCCAGGTTTTGAAACGCGCTTCATCGGTGTGTTTGAGATCGGCCAACAGCAGATCCAGCCAGGGCAACGAAGGGGCGATGTAACGCCACGGAACGTGCAGACAGGATTCGACGGCGGTGTGGATGCCGGCTTCGCGGCCGCGCCGCAGCAGCTCCGCCGCGACCTCCGGCTGCATAAAGGGTTCGCCGCCGGACAGCGTTACACCACCGCCGCTGCGCAGGTAGAAAGGCTTATCCCGCATCACCTCGGCCATGATATCGTCGAGGTTGACCGCGCTGCCGCACAGGCTGAGCGCGCCGGTCGGGCAGGCGGCGGCCAGCGCCGCATAGTCGTCTGCGCTGATGGCTTCGCGCCGCAGCGTCAGCGCGCCCTCGTCACGCTGCAGGCCTTGCGGGCAGCGCTCGGCGCACAGCGTACAGCCGCTCAGGCACAGGCGTTCGTCAAACAGCAGATCCGCGTGGCGCGAGCGGCTTTCGGGGTTCTGGCACCAGCGGCAGCTCAGCGGGCACCCTTTTAAAAAGACCACGCTGCGGATACCGGGGCCATCATGGGTCGAGTAGCGCTGCAGATTGAAGAACATGAGTCACCCGTTTGGCGTTGCTGAATCTTTCGCCATTAAAGGTGTTTCGAATGAAGGTTGGATTGATTTTGGTCAAAGGTTGGCGGGGTTTTTGCCCTATGATGATCAGAGTTTGAATCCGCCCACAGAACATGACACAGGAGTCCGTGATGGAGCTTTATCTCGATACCGCCGATGTGACGGCGGTAAAACGCCTGGCGCGCATTCTGCCGCTGCACGGCGTCACCACCAATCCAAGCATCGTGGCGAAGGAAGGCAAGCCGATCTGGGAAGTGCTGCCCGCGCTGCGCGACGCCCTCGGCGGCACCGGCAAGCTGTTCGCGCAGGTGATGGCGGCCGATGCGGAGCGCATGGTGGCGGAGGCCGCGTTGCTCAGCCAGCGCGTACCGGGGCTGGTGGTCAAGATCCCCGCAACCGCCGAAGGGCTGGCGGCGATCAAGAAGCTTAAAACGATGTCCATCCCAACGCTGGGCACGGCGATATACGGCGCCGGGCAGGGGCTGCTGGCGGCCCTGGCCGGGGCGGAATACGTGGCGCCTTACGTCAATCGGGTGGACGCGCAGGGCGGCGACGGCATCGAAATGGTGCACGAGCTGCAGCAGCTGCTGAGCCTGCACGCGCCGTCGGCGCAGGTGCTGGCCGCCAGCTTCAAGACGCCGCGCCAGGCGCTGGAATGCCTGTTGGCGGGTTGCCAGGCCATCACGCTGCCGGTGGATGTGGCGGAGCAGTTCCTGAGCGCGCCGGCGGTGCAGGCCGCGGTCGAGAAATTCGAACAGGATTGGCAGGGGGCGTTCGGCAGCAATTTGCTGGGCTGATAGCTGTCCGTCTCGTTTACTGATTCTCCTCCCGATCGACAATTAATTTTAAAGGATGGCGCATCATGGCGTCATCCTCCCGCCGTTTCGCCATTCTTCGCATGCCCGCCGCCTCCCTTATGGTTTTGTGAATCGCAGCGCCATAAAGCTGTTGATTTTTCCCCCTCGAAGCTCATAATTCGCCCCAGAGTAAGTTTATTTACATTAATTTACTTAACTTATGATTTTGACCAAATAAATAACTATAAGTAACGGTGAGGAGCCAAGGATGCGCTCAGATTCAGATACTGCTCGTGCTTTACTTTATTCTATCCGCTGCGGGCTGTCGGGATTATTGATCGGCGTCGTACCCCTGTTTTCCGCTTCGGCGTCTACCAGCGATGGAATGGCGTCCATTGATGCCCGCGAACAGCAGCGCCAGCAGGAGCGCGAGCGCGCCCTGCAACAGCAAAATGCCCCACAGGCCGATGCGCGCCTTTCCCGTCCCGACGTTGTGCTGCCCGATTACCCAACCGATGAACGCCCTTGCTTCATCATCAATCGGCTAACGTTGGTCGGCGAGTCTGCCGATCGCTTTCAATGGGCGTTGAACGCCGCGGCGGATGCCAGGGGCCGCTGTTTGGGTAGCCAGGGCATTGTGCTTGCCATCAACAAGGTGCAAAACGTCATACTGGCCAAGGGCTATGTCACCACACGCGTGATGGCGCAGGAGCAGGACTTGACCACGGGCGTGTTGGCGCTCACGCTGCAGCCGGGGCGTATCGGTGAGATCCGCTTTGAGGAGCCGGTCTCCTGGCGTGGGCGGCTGTGGAACGCTATTCCTGCCTCACGCGGCGATATTCTCAGCCTGCGCGATATCGAACAGGGGCTGGAGAACCTCAGGCGGGTGCCCAGCGCCAATGCCGATATTAAAATCGTACCCGGTGCCGAGGACGGAACCAGTGACCTGCAGGTCAACTGGCACGAAGGGCGCCCGGTGCGGCTCAGCCTGGGGCTGGACGACAGCGGCTCCAAAAGTACCGGGCGTTATCTCGGTTCGGCCACTCTGGCTATCGATGCGCCGTTTGCGCAGAATGACCTGTTTTACGCCAACATCGGCAAGGATGTGTTTCAGCACGGGCCGTTCGGCAACCGTTCACATACGCTGAACTACTTTTTCCCGGTGGGATATTGGGCTTTCTCGGCCAATTACAACGACTACACCTATCACCAGAACATCCCCAACGCCAATGAGGTGCTGCGCTACAGCGGCAAGAGTGACAACATTCAGTTGACCGTCTCCCGGTTGCTGTACCGCGACCAGTCACACAAGTTAACGCTCAACCTGCGCGGCTACCGCAAGCACTCGACTAACGCCGTGGACAACGTTGATATTGTGTCGCAAAAACGTCGGACCGCCGGCTGGGAGCTGGGGCTGAATCAGCGCAGCTACTTCGGTACCACTACGCTGGACGCCAATATCAACTGGCGCCGCGGCACCGGCGCATTCAATGCCCTGCCTGCCCCGGAAGAGTCGCGTCATGAAGGCAGCGCACGTACCGGCATTTTGCTCGGCGACCTGGGTATCAATCAGCCGTTCTCCTGGGGCGATCAGCCCTGGCGGGTGTATACCAGCGTAAGGGGGCAGTGGAGCCCGAACGCGCTGACGCCGCAGGAGCGGATGGCCATTGCCGGGCGTTACACGGTGCGTGGCTTTGACGGTGAACAGATGCTGTCCGGCGAAAAGGGCCTGCTATGGCGCAATGAAATCGCCTGGAACGTGTTTTCTCGCGGGCATGAATTGTATCTGGCCGCCGACTACGGCCGGGTGGACGGCCCAAACACCCGCCACTTGGTTGGCCATCAATTGGCGGGCAGCGCGCTCGGCGTGCGCGGCGCGCTGTGGGGGCGATTCAGCTATGACCTGTTTGCCGGCGTTCCGCTCTACAAGCCTGCGGGGTTCCATACCTCCGGCGCGACCGCGGGTTTTAGCGTAAATCTGGAAATCTGAACATCGCGATACCGGCAGCGTTGCTGCACTGACCTGAACGGACTGACTTTTCTCATGGATGTGACCTATGAACAAACATTGCTATCGCCTTATCTTCAGCCGCACCCACGGGGAGTTGCGGGTGGTGTCCGAACTGGCCCGCAGCTGCAGCAGCGAGCCGGGGCAGCGCATCGGTTCAGGAATAACGGGTGGAAGTCGTCTGTGGGTCACCGTGCGTCGGTCAGTGTGGCTGCTTGGGCTGTTGATGTTCGCCGGCCCCGTCATGGCAGACGGCATTGTCGCGGACGGCGGTGCCAATTCTTCCCAGCGGCCGGAGGTCATCACTACCCAGAACGGCTTGCCGCAGGTCAACATCACCGCCCCCAACCAGGCTGGGGTTTCACATAATCAGTATCAGCAGTTCGACGTCGACGCCAAAGGCGCCATCCTCAACAACTCGGCGGTGATGACCGCGACCCAGATGGCCGGGATGATCCAGGGTAACCCTAATCTCAATCCCAATTCCGCGCCGGCTCGCGTCATCCTCAACGAAGTCAACAGCAACAATCCCAGCCAGCTGCGCGGTTTTATGGAAGTGGCCGGCGGCAAGGCGCAGGTGATTGTGGCCAACCCCGCCGGCATTGTCTGCAACGGCTGCGGCACCATCAACGCTGGGCGCATGACGCTGACCACCGGCAAACCGCAACTGAACGCCGATGGCAGCGTGGCGGGCTACCAGGTCGAGCGCGGCGTGGTGCGCATCGAGGGCGGTGGGCTCAACGGCGATACCCGTCATGATACCGAGTACGTCGACATTCTGGCGCGCGCGGTGGAGGTCAACGCCGGCGTCTGGGCTAAAGAAGGCGTGACGCTGGTGGCCGGTCGTAACCGCGTGAGCGCGGACGGCAAAACCGCCGCGCCGCTTTCGGACGACGGCAGTGCCAGGCCTGAGCTTGCCATCGACATGGGGCAGATGGGTGGCATGTACAGCGGCAGTATCCGCATGATCGGCACCGAAGCCGGCGTCGGCGTGCGTAACCAGGGCGGACAGGTCCGGGCGGGCAAAACGCTCACCGTGAGCAGCGAAGGCAAGCTCAGTTGGCGCTCTGATGCGCCCACGCAGGCCGGCGGCGATATTCAGCTGGCGGCAAAAGGCGACATCGAGACGCACGGGAAAGTGTATAGCGGTGGCCAACTGGCCGTGCAGAGTCGCGAGGGAATGTTAACGCAATCCGGTACGTTGGCGGCGGCCGGGAATGTGCACCTGAACGCCACGCGCGGCATCCAAAGCAGCGGCCACCTGCTGGCGGGCAGTAATGCCGAAAGCGCGCTGGTCCATGATGCCAATCTGCAGCTTGATAGCCAGGGCGATATCCGCGCCAGTGGCAGTCTGCTCGGTAAAAAGAACGTCAACGCGACCGGGCGGCGGGTGGATATCAGCGGCGCGCAGGTTGCGGCCGGCCACACCGCGCTGGCGGCCCGCGAGGGCGGCGTGGCTTTGCGCCAGTCCACCGTAGACAGCGGTGAGCTGGCCGTGAGCACGAAGGGAAATGTGGATGCGCAGCAGGCCAGGGTCAAGGCCGGGCGCTGGGCGGTCGATGCTGACAACCTGTTCAACCAACAGGCTACCTGGTCTCAGACCGGTGACGGTGAGAGCCGTTTCACCCTGGCGGGCGCGCTGGATAACAGTGACGGCACCATCGAGACGCAGAGCCTCCGGCTTTCGGCCGGCCGGCTGATCAATCAGCGCGGTCGCCTGGTGGCGTTGGGGGAAACGGCGCAGCACTGGCGAGTGGGTGGCCTGCTCGACAATGGCGGTGGCACGATGGGCAGCAACGGAGCTCTTCGCCTCGACGCCGGCCGCCTCGATAACCAGCGCGGCACGATAAAAACCCAGGCGGGGCTCACGCTCCATGCTGATGGCGCGGTGAATAATGCCGGCGGCAACCTGCTGGCGGGGAACGGCCTGACGCTTGAGGCAGGTAGCGCTCTGAATAACCAGTTCGGCACCCTGAGCGGCGATGACGTGCGTCTGGCGGTACAACGGCTGGATAACGCGCAGGGGCAGGTCATTGGCCAGGGAAATCTCGAAATGACGGCCGGCCGCCTGGATAACCAACGCGGCCTGATGGGCGCCGGCAAGGCGCTGAATGTGCACGCCGGCGACTGGGACAACCGTGGCGGCACGGCGCAAGGCGAAACGGCCGTCACGGCAACGGCGAGCAATCTCAACAACGACGGCGGTAAGCTGCTTTCAGGCCATGCATCAACCCTGAAGACCTCGGGCAACGCCACCAACCGCGGCGGTGAAATCAGTGCTACGGTGCTGACGGTGCAGTCTGACCGTCTCGACAACAAGCAGGGCAAGGTGATTGGCCGACAACGGCTTAACCTGCATACCCGTCAGGGGCTGGACAACACGCAGGGGCTGCTGGGTGCCGGTGAGATGCTGACGGTGAGCAGTGAGGGCGAGCTGAACAATCATCACGGTAGGGTGCAGGGAAATGGGCAAACCACGGTGTCAGCGCGAGACATCCACAACGAGGCCGGCAAGCTGCTGGGTGGGCAGAGACTCTCTCTCACTGCGTCGGGCGTGCTTGGCAACCGCGAGGGGGAAATCAGCGGCGAGTCGCTCACGCTAACGGCGCAGCGCCTCGATAACGCTCAGGGCAAGGTGGTCGCCAGGCAGGATGCGAACCTGACGGCGAAGCAAGGGGTGAGCAACGCCGCCGGCTGGCTTGAAGGCGGCAGCGCACTCGCCGTCAACACCGATGGCGATTGGGACAATCAGGGCGGCACCGCACAAGGTGGCCGGCAGGTCACCGCCAACGCGCAGTCGCTCGACAATACCGGCGGGCGGCTGCAGTCCGGCGGAGGCCTGACGCTTGACGCCGCAGGCAATATCCTCAACCGTTCCGGCAAACTGACCGCGCAGCAGGCCCTTGCCGTTAACGGCGGAGCAAGCAGCCTGTTCGATAATGACGGCGGCTCCCTGCAGAGCGGCGGCGATCTGTCTCTGCAGGGAGGCCAGTTGACCAACCGCGCCGCAGGGGTGGTGCTGGGCGGCCAGGCGCTTTCTCTGAATCTGGCGGGGGGCTGGGATAACCAAAACGGCACCTTGACCGGCAATGGCCGCACGCAGGTGCGCGCCGCCAGTCTGCTCAATGCTCAGGGCGCCATCAACGCGCTGGATAGCCTGGACATGCAGTTCACCGGCAAACTGGATAACCGCCAGGGGCGTGTTTTCAGTCAATCGTCTCAGGTGTTGCAGGCACAGGATATCGTCAACACGCAGGGCTGGATGGGCAGCCAGGGGAGCTGGCGGGCCATCAGCGGCGGTTTTGACAATACGCAGGGCAGCGTACAGAGCCGGCAGGAAACACAGCTTACGGCTGACTGGTTGGATAACGCCCGGGGCGTGATGCAATCGGCGCAAAACCTGGCGCTGCGCATCAAACAGGATATCGATAACCGCAGCGGTAAGGTCTCGGCGCAGGGGCAACTGACCGTACAAGGGGCCGCTGACGGCGAGCACGCCGGCGCCATCAATAACACCGGCGGCGAATGGCTGGCGGGCCAGGCGCTGACTATCGCCGCCCGCAGCCTTGATAACGTCCAGGCGGGGCAACTCTACAGCCAGAAGCAGCTGCGGCTCAATTTGAACGGCGGGCTGGACAACCGCGGCGGGAAAATACAGGGCGGCGATGCGCTGGCGCTTGAAGCGCAGGCGCTGAATAATGCCGGCGGGACGATAGACGGCCAGCAACGCGTGGCGCTGCGCATTCTTGGTTTGCTGGAAAATACCGGCGGTGCAGTGCGCAGCAATGGCGGGCAAGAGGTGTCGGCCGCCGGTATCAATAATACACGCGGCGTATTCAGCAGCCGCGGCGGCATCACGGTGGCATCAAAGCAACTGGACAATACCGGTGGTACGCTCATCAGTCAGGGGGCGGGCACCTACCGACTCGACCGGCTTAACAATCAGCATGGCAAGGTGCACAGCGGCGACGCGCTCACCCTTGAGGGGGCGCAGGTCAACAACCGGGGTGGGCAATTGGTGTCAACCCAGGGGCTGGCGCTCAAGGCCGGGACGCTCGATAACAGCGGTCAGGGCACGCTCAGCAGCCAGGCGGAACTGGATGTGCAGGCCGAGCGCCTGAACAATCGCGATGGCGGGTTGATACTGGGCACCACGCGCACCGATATCACCTCTCGTGATATCGACAATACCGCAGGCCGCCTGCAGAGTAGCGGCCAGATGACCCTCTCGGGGGTCACGCAGCTGGACAACCGCCAGGGGCGGATCCTGGCCAACGGCAACCTCAATATCAATACTGACCGGTCACGGACCGACTCGCCGCTGGCGCTGCTCAACCAGGGCGGGCGCGTGGAGAGCGCCGGGCAACTTACCTTGCATGCGCGTACCCTGAATAATCAGAACGGTACCCTGCTGGGGCTGCAGGCGCTGACGCTGTCCGCGCAGCAGGACTATACCCATCAGGCCGGCGAAACGATCAGCAGTAACGGTACGGTGACGTTCTCCCTGAGCGGCGCCTTCACCAACCTGGCGGATTGGTTGCTGCCCGGCAAGCTGGCGCTCCATGCGGCCAGCATCACCAATCCGGCGGCGCTGGTGGGCAAAACGCTGCAGCTGACGACCGGAGCCTTGCAAAACACCGGGCGCCTTGAGGCGGACAGCATGACGCTGAACGTCGATACCCTGGACAACGCCGCGGCGCTGATGGGCGACGACATCACCGTGAACGGGCGCATTATCGACAACCACGGTGCGCCTGCGGTGATGGCGGCGACCCACAGCCTGACGGTGCAGACCGGTGAGCGGCTGACCAACCGGGAGGGAGCGCTGATTTACAGCGCCGACCTTCTGCACCTGCACAGCGATGACCTGATTGAAAACCGGGCCAGCTTTATCGAAGCGGACGGTGACGCCACCGTGGAAGCGCGTCGCCTGAACAACCTGCGCGAAGGGCTGGTAATTGAGCGTAACGCCGAGAAGAGCGACTACAAATGGCACCGCTACAACTACTACTGGCGCTCCTACGGTTCAAAGGTCAATCCCGATAAAAGCACCCTGGCGCCGACCACCCAGCAGCTGACCTATCAGGATGACGCGGCGGCGCAAACCAACCGCTACGGCACACTGCTGGCCATTGATGCGGCGGGCAAGCGCGCACAGGTGCGGGTCAAGGACAATAAGGGCCAACTGACCGACCTGTGGGTCAACTACCTGGCGCTCAAGCCGAATGCCGATGGCAGCTATGCGATGACGTTCTATGAAACGCGTGGGGGCAATCAGCTGGCGACCATCCCGACGCCTTATCAAAACGGCTTCCATTGGGAGCACGACTGGACGCAGGTGATGACCTGGGATCCCGAAAAGCATGTCGATATCGACAGCGCGCCGTTCATCACCGATTACAACAACTTCCGCGAACGTACCGAGAGCGGCACGGTGACGCGCGACAAGCTGGTGAGTGAGGGGATCGGCGCGCGTATTCTGGCCGGCGGCAACATGGTGCTGCGCATCACGGGAGCGTTGCTCAATGACGCCAGCGTCATTACGGCCAACGGCAATCTGACGCAGGACGGCGGCGGCAGCGTGGACAACCGCGGTTACTCGGTTAACGAGCGGCGTCAGGCGGCTATCGTTGACCATTATGACAAGGACACGCATCACTGGTACCCCACGTTCAACCGGGACGAAACCACAGCGCTGGCGACCGTTGACGGGCTGATCACCGGCAATGGCACGGTCACCATCAACGGAGCCCGCATCACCAACACCACGGTCAATCAGGCGCAAATCAGTCAACTTGATGCGGCGTTAAAGGCGGTGGATGCCGAACGCGCCGAGCTTGAGCGCAATCCGCTGGCCTTCACGGTAGAGGGCGCTGCCCGACCTGACGGCGATACGACGCTGGCGCCGGGTGAGCAAATGACAAGACCGGGCGCCACGCCGTCCTCGCCGCTGGGGCGCCCACTGCTGCCGTCTGAGCTGGCGCTGACGCAGTTACAGCATCTGGGCAATGTGGCCACAGCCATCCCCAATAACGGCTTGTTTAGTCAACATACGGCGACCGGCAGCCCGTTCCTGGTGGTGACCGATGAACGCTTTACCCGCCGCGACAACTTTATCAGCAGTGATTATATGCTCGAGCGCGTAGGGTATGACCCGGCGCAGGCCCATAAGCGCCTGGGGGACGGCTTTTACGAGCAGCGTCTGGTGCGCGAGCAGGTGCTGGCGCTGACCGGCAAACCGTCCGTCAAGGGCTGGGATGCGATGGAGCAGTATCAGCAACTGATGAACAACGGCAGCAAAGTCGCCCAGGACTTCCATCTGGTGCCGGGCGTGGCGTTGACGCCGGAGCAGATTGCGGCGCTGCAACAGGATATCGTCTGGCTGGTGAGCGAGACGGTGCAAACGGAAGGCGGCCCGCAAACGGTGTGGGTGCCGAAGGTGTATCTGGCACAGACTACGCTGCGCCTGACCGGCGATGGCGCGCTAATTGGCGGCGGCGACCTGCAACTCTCGGCAAACAGCATCACCAATGCCGGCAACCTGTTTGCCGAAAAAGCCCTGACGGTTGACGCCGGGCAGTTCCTGCATCAGGGCGGCGACGTCAGGGCAGGCAGCATTGACGTGCAGGCAGACAGTCTGGCCATGAGCACTAACCTGCAGGACGCGCTGCGCCAGGCGACCATGAGCGCCGGCGACATTCGCCTGCGCGGCACCGATATCACGCTCACGGGGGCGAAACTGGATGCGACCGATACGCTCAGCCTGAGCGCGCGTAACGATCTGACCATCACCGCCGCGAAAAGCAGCCATACCGCCGATCTTGAGGTTATCTCCGGTTCAATGGGTAACCGCACCCGCGGCGGCACGGAAGCGGCAGGCTCCCGGATGGCGCACGTCAGCGGCGAATGGCAGCAGGCTCTGGGGAGTGAGCTTAACGCCGGCGGCAACCTCACGCTCAATGCCGGGCGAGACGTCACGTTCACGGGCAGCCAGGCCAGCGCCGCCGGCAGCACCCGCGTGCAGGCCGGCGGCGATATCAACATCAGGGCCGAAAGCACCACCAATACCACGCACCTGGACGCCAACAGCCCTACTTCATCAGTCAGCAACGACCGCCAGGAAGAGCGCCTGACAGTAAGCGCACTCGGCGGAGACCAGGGCGTCACCCTGGTGGCGGGCAACCGCCTGTTGGCCGAAGGCGCGCAGATTGACAGTAAAGAGGGGCGTATTGGCGTCAGCGCGCGGGACGTGACCATTAAAGACGCGCGTACCCGCACGCAGGACCAGGACAGCGAAAACAAGCGCGAAGGCAAAACCAAGAGCCATCGCGAAGAGCAAACCGAGCGCGAAATCAGCACCGGCAGCACCTTCAGCGGGCGCGAGGGTGTGACCGTGATCGGGCGTGAAGGCGACGTCACGGTTACCGGCAGCACCCTGCACAGCGACCAGGGCGCCATCGCCCTGCAGGCGAAAAACGATGTGATCCTTAACCACACCACCGACAGCGAGCATCGCGTCTCCAACGAGGAAAGTCGCGGCCGGAAAACTAAAGGTGAGCGCGCCGAAGAAGTCCTGCGGGAAAACGTGGTGGGCAGCACCCTCAGCGGGCAGGGCGGCGTCACGGTGGTAGCGCAGGACGGCAGCATCATCGCCACGGCAAGCGCCCTGCACAGCGAACAGGGCGCCATCGCCCTGCAGGCGAAGCAGGATGTGACCCTCAATACCGCCACCGAACGCGAGTCGGCCCTCAGTGAAGAGCGGTCACAGAAAAAAGGTTTCCTGAAAAAAAGCAGCAGCCACAGCGTGGCGCATGACGCCACCACACGCGAGAAAGGCAGCCTGCTCAGCGGCAACAGCGTCAGCGTCAGCGCTGGCAACGATCTGACGGTCACCGGCTCGGCCATTGCCGCAGACCAGGACGTGAACCTGCAGGCCGGCCGTAACGTCGACATCGGCGCGGCCACCGAGACCGACACGCATTACCAGCTGGAAGAGAAGAAAAAAAGCGGCCTGCTGGGCAGCGGCGGCATCGGCTTCACCATTGGCAAACAGTCGAGCAAACATGAAATCGACGAGAAAGGCCGGACCCAAAGCCAAAGCTTCAGCACCGTCGGCAGCAGCCAGGGCAGCGTCAACATCACGGCGGGCAACCAACTGCACATCGGCGGCGCCGATCTGGTGGCGGGCAAGGATCTGGCTCTTACCGGCGACAGCGTGACTATCGATCCCGGCGTTGATGCGCGCACGCGTAAAGAGACCTACGAGCAGAAGCAGAGCGGCCTAAGCGTGGCATTGTCGGGCACCGTGGGCGGCGCGCTCAACACCGCCGTCAGCTTGGCACAGCAGGCGCGAAAAGAAGGAGATGGGCGCCTGAACGCGCTGCAAAACACCAAGGCGGCGCTGTCCGGCGTGCAGGCTGCACAGGCCTGGGAGCGGGATAATGCGCTGACCGCCTCGGCGGAGGCGAAAAACGCCGCTGCCGGCTTGCAGCCGGGGGACGAAGGTGCGGCGCAGGGCGCCACCAATACGGTGGGTATCAGCGCCTCCTACGGCAGCCAATCGTCGAAGAGCGAAACCCGCACCGACAGCCGCCAGTCGCAGGGCAGCACGCTCACCGCCGGGCAAAACCTGTCGATAACGGCGAGCGGCAAGAACCACAACGCGCAAAGTGGCGATATCGTCGTCACCGGCAGCCAGCTGAAAGCGGGCAAAGATCTGTCGCTCGATGCGGCGCGGGACATTACCCTGCAGTCGGCGCAGAAGCGCGAAAGCACCGTCGGCAAAAACAGCAGCAAAGGCGGCAACGTCGGTGTCGGCATCGGCGCAGGTTCGGGCGGGTACGGCATCAGCGTCTCGGCCGGCGTCAATGCCGGCAAGGGGCATGAGAACGGCAACGGCCTGACGCATGCCGAAACCACCCTGGATGCCGGCAGTAATCTCAAGGTGACCAGCGGCCGCGACACCCGGCTTACCGGCGCGCAGGCCAGCGGAGAAAAAGTCACCGTCGACGTGGGCCGTAACCTGGCGCTGGAAAGCCAGCAGGACAGCGACCGCTATGATGCCAAACAGCAAAACGCCAGCGCGGGTGGCAGCTTCACCTTCGGCTCGATGACCGGCTCAGCCAACTTAAGCGCCAGCAAGGACAAACTGCACAGCAACTTCGACTCGGTAAAAGAGCAGACCGGGCTGTTTGCCGGCCAAGGCGGGTATGACGTCAAGGTCAAAGAACATACCCAGCTCGACGGCGCTGTGATTGCAAGCCAAGCTGACAAGGAGAAAAACCGTCTCGATACCGGCACGCTGGGCTGGACGGACATCCACAACCAGGCGGACTACAGCGCGACGCACAGCGGCGGGTCATTCAGCACCGGCGGGCCGGTGGGCAAGGATCTGCTGACCAACATGGCCGGCGGCATGCTGTCGGGCGCCAACCACAGCGGGCACGCCGAGGGCACGACAAAGGCCGGGGTTAGCGAAGGTACGCTGATAGTTCGCGACACCGGCAAACAGCAGCAGGATGTGGCGCAGCTGAACCGGGATACCGAGCATGCCAACGCCGGCAGCATCAGCCCGATATTCAACAAGGAGAAGGAGCAAAACCGGCTCAAGCAGGCGCAGTTGATTGGGGAGATTGGCGGCCAGGCGATGGACGTCATCCGCACGCAGGGCGATATCGCCGGGCTGAAGGCGCAGAAAGACCCGGCGGCGCTGTCACAGGCCAGGGAGCAGCTTGAGAAGAGCGGCAAACCAACGAACGATGCGGCGGTGATGCAGCGGGCGTACGACAACGCGATGCGGCAATACGGCACCGGCAGCGACCTGCAGAAGGCGGCGCAGGCGGTGACGGGGGCGCTGACGGCACTGGCGGGCAATAACCTGGCGGGCGCGCTGGCGAGCGGTGCCTCGCCGTATCTGGCGACGGAAATCAAGAAACTGACCACCAATCCGCTGACCGGTGAAGTCGACGTTGCTGCCAACACAATGGCGCATGCAGTGCTGGGCGCGGTGACGGCGCAGTTGAACAACCAGTCGGCCGCGGCAGGGGGACTGGGCGCGGGGGGCGGTGAACTGGCGGCGCGCTACATTGCCGGGCAGCTGTTCCCGGGCAAGACGGCGCAGCAGCTGAGCGAAAGCGAGAAACAGCAGGTGAGCGCGCTGAGCCAGCTGGCCGCAGGGCTTGCAGGCGGGCTGGCGACGGGGGATACTGCGGGAGCCGTGACCGGCGGGCAGGCGGGTAAGAATGCGGTTGAGAATAACTATCTGAGTGTGGAAGAAAAGACGAAGCTTGAGTTAGCGAAGCAGAAACTCCAGAACAGCAAAGATCCGGCAGAGCGTGAGCAGGCCCAGCAGACGATTAATGAACTGCGTGAAAAGGATATCGCCAGCGACAAGAAGGTGATAGAGGCCTGCGGAAATGGTGCGGCAGCCAGTGCGGCCTGTGGTGCGGCGAGACTGGAGGTTATCGCGGCCAAGGGTGAGTATGAAACCGGGCCGTATAACTCGAAGGTGAGCCAGCAATACGCGGATGCTTACGGCCAGATAGTGAACCTGCTGAATATCACCAGTGTTGATGCGCAGAGTCAGCAACAGGTGAAAGATGCGATGGTGAACTATGCCATGGTGCAGCTTGGCGTAGATAAGGCTACGGCAGAGGCTTACATCGAAACCTATGATGGGATGAAGATTGTAGCGGCCTCATTGACTCCTGTGCTTGGTTCAGCGGCAGCGAAACAGCTTGGTAAGATTGTTGATGCGAATCTGAAGGTCGTGGCGAAAGGGAACGTAGATGGTAGTAAGTTTACTGATACTAACCAAGGTATTAGACCTTCACAGTTAGCCGATTTTAATAAACCGACTCTTATCAACGATGTGGTACAGGCCAAGATAGATAAGAGGCCTGATAAAAATTACCCTAATGGAAATATGGGCACCGCTCATGCAGAAATAGGTGTGATTCAGCAAGCCTTTGATAAAGGAATGACTCAAGGGCGTGAAATGGCGATGAGTGTAGCTGGTAAGGAAGTATGTAACTACTGTCTGAGTGATGTAAGAACTATGGCAGAAAAGGCCGGATTAAAGTCACTGACGATATACGAAGAAGCAACTGGTAACGTTCTTTTTTGGCAGCAAGGGATGAAAAAAATAGAGAAACGAGGGCCGGCAAAATGATGAATTATGAACTTTCGTGTCTATTGGCTGGTGAGAAATATGCCAGAAATGAGTCCCCTTTATGGCCCGATGTGCTCGATTTTTTAAATATTTTGAAGAATAGTAGTGGTAGTGTAAATATTAGGATCATTAATGCTCCAGAAGTTGGGCCTGAAAGACTCAGTGTTGAGGCAGAGAATGGCTTTTATCTGGTGACTTTGCTTGAATATGATGAGTCTGGGAGCGATGTAAGGTCTATATGGGATCAAACTTCTTCTTCTGGGGAAAATGTCATGATTCTTGGTAATTACTGGCCGAAGCGGCAGCTTACTAAGGACTTTGATCTTGTTGTCAGGATCTTTAAAGAGTTCTTTGATACAGGCAATGTTTCAATGGATCTTCTGAATTAAAACAGTAACCCCGGTCTTGACCGGGGTTGTGCTTCTAATCTCTAAATCCTCCCACTTCTCGCCGCCGCAACCGGATCACACCGGGCGCAGCAGAGACCTCCAGGTGTTCCGCCTCGGTGATCCCGGGCTGACTTAGCCAGTCGCCAGCGATAACCTGCTCGCCGTTCTCTCGCGCCTGGTCGGCCCCCAAATCTTGCCGCTGTTGGCTGGCCTGGCAGAGTTCGCGCCAGGTGGTCTTATCGGTGACGGTGGTGATCTAGAGTGTGTGATGCTGAAACGTCAGTTGTCATGAGGACCGGGGTAAACTCGAGTGTAGTGATCGCGTCTGCTGAGGCGAAAAACGCCGCCGCCGGCTTGCAGCCGGGAGACAGAGGTGCAGCACAAGGCGCCACCAACACGGCGGGTATCAGCGCCTCCTAATTGGCTCAGGCAGCAAAGAAGAAGCCGATTGCTTGGGTAAAATTTGGGTTGGGGAAGGGGCACGACCAACGAGTGATGGTACAGGGTTAGTAAGTGCCGATGGAACCAGAATTTACCGTTCGCCAAAAGAAAAGCCAAATACTCCAGGTTCGTTAAATCCAACAGGAACTCAGGCCAACTTTGAAAGTTATACAAAGAATATTGAAACAGGAAAAATGGATAAGATTGGTAACGGTCACTTAAACATTTTGGGTGGAAAATAATGAAGGCATCTCTAAGAAGTATTGGCTGTGATTGGTTTGATTTATCAAGCTATCAACCTGAGCAGAATGATTGTTTTCAATTTTTAGCTCATTTATGTATAGGGCCAGTAGGGGAGGAGGGAATCAATCATTTTGATGTTTTTATCTGCACCCCTGAATGGCTCTGCAAGCACCACTGGCTGCCGGAACTGATGCGTCACACGTTGCTGGTACGTAAATACGATTTGGATGAGATAACCAAAACCATCACCGATTACATCGATCAATGTGAAGGCGATGACTGGATGGAGATTGCTCAGAAACTCTCTCGTGTTTTTGCTTGGGAATTCGAAGATTACCAGCCTTACCATCCGTAAGTAGTTGCCTGTCCTTGGCTGGGGTAGTTGCTTTTATGTGTAACTGCCGGCGGCACCTTGTCGGGTGCCAACAACAGCGGGCACGCCGAGGGTACGACAAAAGCCGGGGTCAGTGAGGGAACGCTGATAGTCCGTGACACCGACAAACAGCAACAGGATGTGGCGCAGCTAAACCGGGATACCGAACATGCCAACGACGGCAGCATCAGCCCGATATTCAACAAGGAGAAGGATTAGTGTGTTTGATATATGTCATAAAAGAGGCTCGAAATAAGCCTCTTTTATTAAAGTGGATTGTCAACTTTGTGCGTCGATGGCCTTCTTATATTTCACGCAATAATTTTGCCATCCAATAGCGTCAAGACTGTTATTTTCTGCGATAAGCCACCTGCTCGAACTGAGTGGGTAGGGAACAATCGCTTTTCCCGTTGCATATTTGTCAGAGAAGAAGCCAATGGGGAGTTTTGTGTACTTATTTTCGGTATTGCAATCATAAAGTATTTTTTCTTTTATGGATTGAAACTTTTTACCAACTACCGTATCCTCTTTAAAGAATGAAATAATCATCTCAAATTGAATAATGTCGCTATTGCCCTGGTAATGCCACGAGTCCATTTTCTTCAGGTAGGTAATCGAGTCGCTTCCCTGGAATAATTTGGTATACCCTGGTGGTGGAGATGTGTCTTTTGATTTTTCGCTGCTACAACCTGATATGAGTGCGAAACCTAAGAGTGTGATGATCAATTGGTTGTATTTTTTCATTTTTTCAATAACCCAGTAAGATATAAGTCTTTGTCAGTAATTTTCCCTTGTAATGTACACATGATACTCACAACACCTTTCTCTTTATTGTCTTCTATTATAAACAATTTTTCTGCTGAGTTCTCTTCTGGTGCTACACCGTCAACGGCTGAGTTATTAGCCATCCATTGGCCATCAACGGTGTTTCGTATCATTGGGTTGTAGGTGTAAATATTTCCAATTTTAACTAGGTTGATTTTCTGGGATAGAATTTTCACAATCTCATTAAAGGATTGAAGGGACTCAAATCCCCAATAGTAGAATTGGCCTTTCACATCAAATGTGCTAATTTCTTTGTATTTATCAAAGTCGGTATAAGTAACAATAAAACTATTAACCTCAATGCCTTCCGGGGATGTAAATGTGGTCGGGAACGATAATTTTCCGGTGGTTTTTAACATGGATATATCTAACGAAGGGATGAGCGACTTTAAATTCCCATCATTCTGTATTTCTTTAAAAAATGATGCATCGCAGTTTGCGAGTGCTTGAATTGTTGAGTTAGCGTTTGCGTATTCTGCAATTCCCATCAATATATAGAGCAAGCATGCCATATGTCTCTTTTTCATAATCATTTCCTTATGTTACGTTTTAAAACAATCTGAAATATAACATAACGATAATGGAAGATCAGCAATGATACCCTTGTGATACTTCAGTTTCTTTGCACTTCGGTAAATGCCCATTGCACCGAAGCTTCTGGTATGTATGTTCCCGAGTAGTCCCTGAAAATCTCCTATCTCCTATCTCCTACCTCCTATCTCGTGTCTTTACTGCACGTTGTGGTCTAGCGTCAGGCGAACGGCATGGCCGGGTGCCAGTCGTGCCATACGCAACTGAGCGAAAGCAAAAAATAGAAATAGCCTAGGCAGGCAAGAAATAAAACAGCTGCAGCAGTCCGTTGATCGGTGAGGCGGAGGCGGATGCCGCCGTAAACGCAATATTGCCCACCGGCGCGGTAACGACCCAACCCCTCGAGCAGCGCATTGCTCGAGAGGCCGGCCGTCTATCTCAACCCCGGGACTCAGCCACGGCTGGTTTCCTCCCGCAGTGCGGCGCTGACCTCGTGCGCCGTCGGTTGTTCGGTGCGCAACGCTCGGCGGATGGCGAAGAAAGCGGCGATCAGCATGGTCACCGCCACCAGCATAAAGAACCCGCACAGCGCGGCGTTGATTTGGTTGCTGAACACGATGGTTTCCATGTCTTTTAACGACTTGGCCGGCGCAATGATCGTACCTTGCTCGATGCCGGTGGAGAACTTCTTCGCCTGCGCCAGGAAGCCGATGCTCGGTTTTTCGTGGAAGATCTTCTGCCAGCCGGCGGTCATGGAGGTCACGAACAGCCAGGCGGTCGGCAGAATGGTGACCCAGGCGTAGCGCTGTTTTTTCATTTTGAACAGTACCACGGTGCCGAGGATTAGCGCCATCGATGCCAGCATCTGGTTGCCGATGCCGAACAGTGGCCACAGGGTATTGATGCCGCCAAGCGGATCGACCACGCCCTGATACACGAAGAAGCCCCAGCCGGCCACCGCCACCGTGGTGCCCGCCAGGTTGCCGAACCAGGAACGGTTGTTGGCCAGTTGCGGCACCGCCACGCCCACCAGATCCTGCACCATAAAGCGGCAGGCGCGGGTGCCGGCGTCGACGGCGGTCAGAATGAACAGCGCTTCGAACAGAATGGCGAAGTGGTACCAGAAGGCCATCATCGCCCGGCTGTTGAACACCTCGCTGATGATGTGTGCCATGCCCACGGCGAAGGTCGGGGCGCCGCCGGCGCGCGACAGGATGGAGTTCTCACCCACCTCTTTGGCGATCAGCGCCAGCGTTTCCGGCGTGACGATAAAGCCCCAGCTGTTAATGACCTGCGAAGCATTTTCCACCGTGGTGCCGATTAGCGCCGCCGGTGAGTTCATGGCGAAGTAAACCCCCGGATCCAGCACCGAGGCGCAGATCAGCGCCATGATGGCGACGAAAGACTCCATCAGCATGGCGCCGTAACCGATAAAGCGGATGTGGCTTTCGCGCTCCACCAGCTTGGGCGTAGTGCCGCTGGAGACCAGCGCGTGGAAGCCGGAAATGGCGCCGCAGGCGATGGTGATGAACAGGAACGGGAACAGTGCGCCGGCGAACACCGGGCCGCTGCCGTCGATGAAGCGCGAAACCGCCGGCATTTTCATCTCCGGCATGGCGAAGACGATGCCGATGGCCAGGCCGATGATGACGCCGATTTTCATAAAGGTGGAAAGGTAGTCGCGCGGCGCCAGCAGCAGCCACACCGGCAGCACCGAAGCGACGAAGCCGTAGATCACCAGCACCCAGGTCAGGGTGGTGCCGTGCAGCGTGAAGAACGGCCCCCAGTAGGGATCTTGCGCCACGTTGCCGCCGTAAATGATCGCCAGCAGCATCAGCACGAAGCCAATCACTGAAATTTCAGCGATCTTGCCCGGCCGGATAAAACGCATGTAGATGCCCATGAACAGCGCGATCGGGATGGTGGCGGCGATGGTGAACAGCCCCCACGGGCTGTCGGCCAGCGCTTTTACCACCACCAGCGCCAGCGCCGACAGGATGATGATCATCACCCCCAGCGCGCCGAGCATGGTGATCACCCCGGCGAAGGCGCCCAACTCTTGCTTGGCCATTTCCCCCAGCGAACGCCCGTCGCGGCGCGTGGAAATGAACAGCACCAGGAAATCCTGCACCGCGCCGGCCAGCATGACGCCGACCAGGATCCAGATGGTCCCCGGCAGGAAGCCCATCTGCGCGGCCAGAATCGGCCCCACCAGCGGCCCGGCGCCGGCGATGGCGGCGAAGTGGTGGCCGAACAGCACCCATTTGTTGGTGGGCACATAGTCCAGGCCGTCGTTGCGGCGTTCGGCCGGGGTCAGACGGCGGTCGTCCAGTTCAAAGACCTTGTCGGCAATAAACCGGCTGTAGAAGCGGTAGGCGATGCTGTAGCAGGCGACGGCGGCGACCACCAGCCAGACGGCGTTGACGTGTTCGCCGCGGCTGAGCGCCAGCATGGCGAAGGCGAAGGCGCCGACCAACGCCACCAGCAGCCAGATAAGTCCGGACCTGATGTTTTTCATGAAACAACTCCTTGGCGTACAGAGGTAAAAATCGACGTTGTTATTTGGAATGACGTTTTAACAGTAGAAGTTTTGCCGCTGAACCGCGGCAGGTCGGATGAGAAATGTGAAGCAGGTGGGGTTTTAGTGTAAAAACAAAGTGATGAAACAGCGTTGGCGCAGGCTGCCGCCCACAGAATCCCGGGCAGTTATTCATTCTGCATTTTCGCGGCGCGGACAGCGAATCATTGTCGTTTTTTATCTGGATACGGCGTCTGGCGGATTATTATTTTATCTGTCGAGGCGAGCCGAAATAAAATTATTCATGCCGTGTTATACCTTTATTTTCACCCCCAGGTTTATTCATTCACCAAATAAATAATAAAATCACGAAAGGAATGTAATTATGATAAATAAAATCATCGAAGGGTATTTACCGCAGCTCACGGCTATTCGGCACGATATTCATCAGCACCCCGAATTGGGTTTCGAAGAGTTTCGCACCAGCGATCTGGTCGCGGATTATCTGAGTTCGTGGGGTTATGAGGTGCACCGCGGATTGGCGGGCACCGGCGTGGTGGGCACGCTGCGGGCGGGCGACGGCGTGAAAAGCCTCGGGCTGCGCGCCGATATGGATGCCTTGCCGATCGAGGAGAACACCGGCAAACCCTGGAGCAGCAGCGTGGCCAACCGCATGCACGCCTGCGGCCATGACGGCCATACCACCATGCTGCTCGGCGCCGCCCGTTACCTGGCGCATACGCGCAACTTCAACGGCACGCTGCACCTGATTTTCCAACCGGCGGAAGAGATGCTGAACGGCGGCGCGCGCATGGTGGAACAGGGGCTGTTCGAGCGCTTCCCCTGCGACGCCATCTTCGCCATGCACAACATGCCGGGCATGCCGCTCGGTGAGTTCTTCTTCCAGCACGGCCCGTTTATGGCCTCGATGGATCAGTTCAACGTGCGGGTGCAGGGGCGTGGCGGCCACGGCGCCATCCCGCAGCTGGCGATCGATCCGGTGCTGGTGGCCTCGCATATCACCGTTTCCCTGCAGAGCATCGTCTCGCGCAATATCGATCCGCTGGAAGCGGCGGTGATCACCGTCGGCAGCATCAAGGCCGGTGAGGCGGCCAACGTGATCCCGGACAGCGCGGAGATGAAGCTCAGCGTGCGCTCGCTGGATCGCCAGGCGCGCGCAACCTTGCTGGCGCGCATTCCGGCGCTGATCGAGGCGCAGGCGGCAAGCTTCGGCGCTCACGCGGTGGTGGAACATGTTAACGGCACGCCGGTGCTGATCAACGACGAAGGGATGACCCGTTTCGCCCACCGCGTGGCGGAACAGCAGTTCGGCGCCGCCCGCGCGCACTATGGCGCCCGGCCGCTGATGGGCAGCGAAGATTTCGCCTTCATGCTCGATGCGCACCCGCAGGGCTGTTACCTGGTCATCGGCAACGGCGATGGCGAAGGCAGCTGCATGGTGCATAACCCGGGATATGACTTTAACGACGGCTGTCTGGCGGCCGGCAGCCATTATTGGGCAGCGTTGGCGGAAGCGTATTTAAAATAAACGCGAAAAATAATAACAGGGAAGATAATGATGAGTGAAAATACGGCTGAAACTCAAACGGCAATAATATCGGCTCCGAACGCCAGCGGCAAAAAGATCATATTCGCCGCCTCTTTCGGTAATGCGCTGGAGTTTTTTGACTTCGGTATTTATAACTTCTTCGTTATTTACATCAGCGTATTGTTCTTTCCACCGTCCAGCGATCCGCATTTGGCATTGCTGTTGGCGTTCGCGACGTTTGGCGTCAGCTTCTTCATGCGGCCGCTGGGCGGCATTCTGATTGGCGCCTATGCCGATCGCTGCGGCCGCAAACCGGCGATGATCCTGACGATTTCCTTGATGAGCCTGGGCACGGCGATGATCGGCTTTGCGCCGACCTACGCCAGCGCCGGCTACTGGGGAACCGTCACCTTGGTAGCGGCGCGCCTGATCCAGGGCGTGGCGGCGGGCGGCGAGGTAGGGGCGTCGATGTCGTTGCTGGTGGAGTCGGCGCCGCCCAACCGGCGCGGCTTCTATTCCAGCTGGTCGTTGGCGACGCAGGGCATCGCCACCGTGGTTGGCGGCGTCACCGCGCTGGCGCTCAGCGCGGCCTTGCCGGTGCTTTCCGGCGAGCCGAACGCCATGGCCGAGTGGGGATGGCGTATTCCTTTCTTTATCGGCGTGGCGCTGGCGCCGCTCGGTTGCTGGCTGCGTCTCGGGCTGGAGAGCGATCGGCCGTCGGTGCCGCGGGCGCACGAGCCACCCGCGCAGTTGCGCAAGCACTCGCGGGCGGTGGTGCTCGGCGTGATGCTGACCATCGGCGCCACCGTCGCCACTTACATCTCGATGTATTATCTCGGCACCTACGCGGTGAAATACTTGGGGATGGCGCAGGCCTACGGCTATGCCGCGATGCTACTGGCGGGGCTTGTCACCTTCGGCGGCAGCCTGCTGGTCGGGCACTGGTGCGATCGTTACGGCCGCCTGCCGCTGATCCGTTGGTCGCGGATCGCAATTCTGATCGTGGCCCTGCCGGCGTTTTGGTGGCTGAGCGCGGTGCCGCATCCGGCGGTGCTGTTGCTGATAGTCGCGCTGCTGGTCGGGTTGACCACGCTCGGTTCGGTGCCGACCATGCTGATGATTTCGGAGCTGTTCCCGCAGCGCATTCGCGCTTTGGGGTTTGCGTTGGTCTACAGCCTCGGGGTGGCGATCTTCGGCGGTTTTGCCCAGTACATCGCCTCGCAGTCGATCGCGCTGAGCGGCTCGCTGCTGGCGCCCGCCGTCTATTTGATGCTGGCGACGCTGGCTTCGCTGGCGGTGCTGCCGCTGCTGCGCGAAACCGGCGGCGAGCCGCTGCGCTAGCCGGAATGAGGCGAAAAAAAACGCCGGCGGTTTTCACCGTCGGCGTTTGGCGCTGCTACCGTTTCAGATTGGCGTTCAGGCCGCAGGGCGGGCGATCACGCTGCGGGTTTCCATGCGCACTTCGGCGATGGTGACCTGCAAGGTGTCGCTCTGGCGGTAAACCACTTCACCCTTGATCTGCACGGTGCCGGTTTCCTGGCTGCACTGCATCTCGTCGCGCACCGCGTGAATAAACGGCGCCGGAATGAAGGCAACCGCGCCGTTGTCCAGCAGGCGCACGCGCAGGCCGCCGCGGGTCACGTCGATGATCTCGGCGTTGAAGCGGGTATCGGTACCGGCCTTGTCCTGCAGGAAGCGAGCGTACAGCCAGTCGCCAACGTCGCGCTCCGCCATGCGGTTGAGGCGGCGGCGCTCCGCCAGCTGTACCGTCACGTCATCCTGCGGTTTTTCCGCCGGCTGCTGGTTGATGATCGCCTTCAGCAGGCGATGGTTGACCATATCGCCGTATTTACGGATCGGCGATGTCCAGGTGGCGTAAGCCTCCAGCCCCAGACCGAAGTGTGGCCCCGGCGTGGTGCTGATCTCCGCGAAGGTCTGGAAGCGGCGGATGCGGCTGTCGAGGAACTGGGTCGGCTGCGCGTCCAGGTGGCGGCGCAGTTCGCAGAAACCGTCGAGGGTCAGCAGCTTGTCGGCTTCGGCTTCCACGCCGTTGGCCTGCAATACGGTGACCGCTTGCTCGACCAGCGCAGGATCGAAACCGGTGTGCACGTTGTACACGCCGAAGCCCAGGCGATCGCGCAGCACGATGGCGGCGCAGACGTTGGCGGCGATCATGCACTCTTCAACGATGCGGTTAGCGCTGCGGCGCTGTTCGGTAACGATCTCCAGCACGTCGCCTTTTTCACCCAGCACGAAGCGGTAGTCCGGGCGATCTTTAAACACCAGCGCATGCTGGTGGCGCCAGGCGTTGCGCGCGTCGCAAACGCGTTTCAGTAGGGCTACCTGCTGTGCGATGGCGTCGCTCGGCGGCTGCCAGCCGGCAATGCCTTCCAGCCAGTCGGACACTTCGTCGTACACCAGTTTGGCTTTGGATTCGATCTCGGCGGCGAAGAACTGAATATCTTCGCCCAGCGCGCCGTCGGGGGCGATGGTCACGCGGCAAGCCAGCACCTGGCGGCGCTCGTTAGGGCGCAGCGAGCACAGGTTGTCCGACAGATCGCGCGGCAACATCGGGATGTTGAAGCCAGGCAGGTAGTTGGTGAAGGCGCGCACGCGGGCGATATCGTCCAGCTTGCTGCCTTGTTCGACGTAGGCGGTCGGATCGGCGATGGCGATGGTCAACTGCAGCGAACCGTCACCGTTGTCGGTCACGTACAGCGCATCGTCCATGTCTTCGGTGCTGGCGCTGTCGATGGTAACGAATTCGAGCGCGGTCAGATCTTCACGCGCCGACGCGGCGGCCGGCTCGCTGAGAGCCAGCATCTCCGGCGCCTCTTTTTCCAGGTTGTGACGCGCCAGCGTCACCCACCACGGGGCGAAATGGTCTTCACCGTTGGTGATAAACTGGGTCAGATCGGCGTTGAAGCCGCGATCGCCTTTCAGCGGATGACGGCGCATTTCCGCCACCGCCCAGTCGCCGGCCTGGAAGTTGTGGGTCAATTCACGCACCGGGCGGCACGGAATCGCCTCTTTCAGCAACGGATGATCGGGCACGATGGACAGACGGTCGTCGCGCTTTTGCACGCGGCCGACAAAGCGCGACAGGAACGGCTCGACCAGGGTTTCCGGCTCGGCGATTTCGCGCTCTTTCTCGGTGTGCAGGGTGGCGATAATGCGATCCCCGTGCATGACTTTCTTCATGTACGGCGGCGGAATGAAGTAACTTTTTTGACCGTCTACTTCAAGAAAGCCAAAGCCTTTCTCAGTCCCTTTCACGACGCCTTCAACGCGCGGGGTTTGAGAGTGAAGTTGCTGTTTAAGCTGCGCCAGCAGCGGGTTATCTTGAAACATATCGTCCAGTGAATGGGTTGTGAGTGGCAAGATTTGCGGCTGACAGTTTTACGCGAATCACCCGCTGCGAGCAAGCCTAACGTCACTGAACCCCGCGTTGCCGCGCGATTTTGCGCAAGATTGGTCAATCGAAACGCTATCGATGAAAAACCCCGGCGCGAGGGCCGGGGTGGAGGGCGGGTGACCGTCAGTCTTGCAGCGGCGTCGGCTGCAGGATTTCAATCCAGTAATCGTCCGGATCGCGAATGAACGCCACGTAGTTCATGCGGCCTTCATGCAGGCGTTTCTGGAAGGTGACGCCGAGGCGCTCAAACCGCTCGCAGGCGGCGTGCACGTCCGGCACCGTGACGCACAGGTGGCCAAAGCCGCGCGGCTCGCCGTTGCCGTTGTGATAGTGGAAATCCGCCTGATTTTCGGTGTCGTGGTTATGGGTCAGCTCGAGAATGCCCGGCTGGCTCAGCGCCCAGCGCTTGCGTTCGTCGTCGTCCTGCGGGATCTGTTCACGCGGGCTGCGCGTCAGGTAGCAGATGGTGAAGGCGGCTTCTTCGAACGTTTCCAGATAAACCGGGGTAAAGCCCAGCACGCGGGTGTAGAAATCCAGCGCCTTGGTCAGATCCTTCACGCGGATCATGGTGTGGTTGAACACGTAACCGTCGGTTACCGCATCCGGTTGGGCCGCCACGCCGGGCAGCGTCAGTAGGTCATTCAGTGGCATCAGAGATCCTCCTCAGGGTGTCGGCAGACTGTAGGTGAAATCGATGCTAATCTAAAGTGATTGTTTTTAACTAAAACACTAACTAAAAGTGAATGATAGATGAAGCTGAGCCAGCTGAAGTTTTTCTGCACCGTGGTGGAACATAAAACCATCGCCGCCGCCGCGCGCGAGCTGCACTGCGTGCCTTCCAACGTCACGCTGCGGCTGCGCGAGCTGGAGGAGTCGCTGGGCGGCGAGCTGTTTTTCCGCGACAAGAACCGGCTGTACGTCAATCCCAAAGGGCGGCTGTTCTACCAGCAGGCGCGCGACATTGTGGCGCAGGCGGAGCGCAGCAAGCAGCTGTTCGCCGGCGAGCACCAACATGGGCTGCTGAACCTCGGGGCGCTGGATTTCTCGCTGGTCAGCCATTTGCCGGCGCGCATTGCCCGGCTGCGCCGTTTACAGCCTCATCTGCACATCAACGTGCTGAGCCGCGACTCGCTGGTGCTGGAACGCATGTTGATCGACAGCGATCTCGATCTGGCGATCACCGACGGCCCGATAGAACATCCGCTGCTGGCCAGCCAAAAGGCATTCGACGAACGGCTGGTATTGCTGATGCCGGCCGATGCCGGGGAACCCGACGCCGCCACGCTGGCGCCGCTGGAGTTTTACACCTTCAGCCGCGAATGTTCGTTTCGCCTGAAGGTCGATCACTGGCTGGCCTCGCGCGGGCTGAAACCGCGCATGACGCTGGAAATGGAGTCTTATGCCGCGATGGCGGCCTGCGTGCAGGCCGGTTGTGGCGTCGCCTGCGTACCCGGTTCGTTGCTGCCGCTGATCTTGCCGGCGCCGGGGCTGAAGGTGGTGGAAATGGGTGAGGAGGGGGTGAGCGACCTGTATTTCGTCTGGCGACGGCATCAGCTGTCCGACGAGTTGCAGACCATCCTGGCGATATTGGCGCGCCCGGGGTGAACCGGGCGCGCGTTTTCAGGCGATGCGCAGCGAAGGTTGCTGTTCGCTGCGGCGGATCACCACCGGAATCGACTTCGAAGTCGGCGTGCCGGTACCGTCGCCGAAGCTGGCCAGCGGCACCAGCGGGTTGGTTTCCGGGTAGTAGGCCGCCAGGTTGCCACGCGGAATGTCGTAACTCACCAGCTTGAATCCGTCCACTTTACGCACCACGCCATCGTTCCACAGGGTTTCTATCTCTACCCGTTCGCCATCCTGCAGGCCCAGCGCCGCCAGATCCTCCGGATGGATGAACAACACTTCGCGTTGGCCGTAAACGCCGCGATAACGGTCATCCAGACCATAGATGGTGGTGTTGTACTGATCGTGCGAGCGCAGCGTCTGCAGGGTAAACGGCGCTTGCTCGCCGCCCAGCTGCGGGAACAGGGTGGTCGGCAGCGCGGCGGCGCTGAATTCTGCCTTGCCGCTTGGCGTGGCGAAGCGCAGTTCGGCGGCGGCATTGCCCAGGTAGAAACCGCCGGGCTGGTCGCAGCGCCGGTTGAAATCCTCGAAGCCGGGAATGGTGGCGGCGATATGATCGCGGATCAGCGAGTAGTCGTCGGCCAGTTCCAGCCAGTCCAACTGCCGGGTGCCCAGCACCGCGTCGGCGATGCCGCAGACGATCGCCGTCTCCGAACGTTGGGTCTCCGCCAGCGGTTTGCCGATGCCTTCCGAGGCGTGCACCATGCTGAACGAATCCTCGACCGTAATGTACTGCGAGCCGCTGGCCTGCATGTCCAGTTCGGTGCGGCCGAGCGTCGGCAGGATCAGCGCGTCTTTGCCGGTCACCAGGTGGCTGCGGTTAAGCTTGGTGCTGATATGCACCGTCAAATCGCAGTTGCGCAGGGCGCGGGCGGTGCGTTCGGTGTCCGGCGCCGCGGCGGCCAGGTTGCCGCCCAGCGCGATCAGCACTTTTACTTCGCCGCGCAGCATCGCTTCGATCGCTTCCACCGTGTTGTGGCCCAGCGCGCGGTTGGCGGTAAAGTTAAAGTGGCGCTCCAGGCTGTCGAGCAGCGCTTTGGGCGACTTCTCGTCGATCCCCATGGTGCGGTTACCCTGGACGTTGCTGTGGCCGCGTACCGGGCACAGGCCGGCGCCCGGTTTGCCCAGTTGCCCGAACAGCAGCTGCAGGTTGGTGATTTCGCGCACCGTCGCAATGGAGTGTTTATGCTGCGTCACGCCCATCGCCCAGGTGCAGATCACCCGTTCGGCGCCCTGATAGGTGGCCGCCGCCTGGCGCAGCTGCGCCTCGCTCAGGCCCGACTGCGCGGTAATGGTTTGCCACTCGGTGGCGTCTACCTGCGCCAGGTAAGCCTCCACGCCGACGCTGTGTCGTTCGATAAACGCCAGGTCGAACAGGGCGGGCTCGCCGGCGGCCAGACGCTGGCGGTGGGTTTCCAGCAGGGCTTTCACCATGCCGCGCACCGCCGCCATATCGCCGCCCAGATTCGGTTGGTAATAGGAAGAGCTGATCGGCGAGGATTTTGGCGTCAGCATCTGTACCGGATCCTGCGGATCGGCGAACCTTTCCAGCCCACGTTCGCGCAGGGTGTTGAAGCTGACGATGCGCGCGCCGCGTCGGGCGGCGTTTTTCAGGCTGTGCAGCATGCGCGGGTGGTTGGTGCCGGGGTTTTGACCGAACACGAAGATGGCATCGGCCTTTTCGAAGTCATCGATGCGGATGGTGCCTTTGCCGACCCCGATGCTCTGTTTCAGCCCAACGCCGCTCGCCTCGTGGCACATATTGGAGCAGTCGGGGAAATTGCTGGTGCCGAGCATGCGGCCGAACAGCTGATAAAGGTACGACGCTTCGTTGCTGGCGCGGCCCGAAGTATACAGCTCGATCTGGTTCGGGTTGTCCATGCCGTTGATGTGCTTGGCGATCAGCGCCAGCGCATCCGGCCAATGGATAGGCTCATAGTGGTCGGTTTCGGCGTTGTAGCGCATCGGATGGGTGAGGCGCCCCTGATACTCGAGGAAATAGTCGCTTTGCTGCTGCAGGGTGCTGACGCTGTGGGCGGCGAAGAACTCTGGCTCGACGGCGCTGCGAGTCGCTTCCCAACTGACCGCTTTGGCGCCGTTTTCGCAGAAGCTGAAGGTGCTGTGGTTGTCGTCGCCCCAGGCGCAGCCTGGGCAGTCGAAGCCGCGAGCCTTGTTGACGCGCATCAGGTTGCGCATGTTTTTGAGCGTTTGTTTACTGTCGAGGACAAAGCGGGTGGTGGCTTCAAGCGAACCCCAGCCGCCCGCCGGGCCGGTGTAAGGCTTGATTGACGGTTTAAATTTCATGATGACACTTCGCAGGTGGTTGTAGCTAAAAAGTAAACGCTTTTTTATGCGTCTTGCGTATTTATGTCACAAGTTTAGGGGGGCTGCCGGGTGGCGTCTAATCGAATGGGGCAATGGCGGCATAGAGCTTATCTATCGCCGGCGGCCGATGACGTAAACAAATGGTTGCATAAAGACACCCGCTGCAAAAGAGTAATGGTTTCGTCTGAAAGTGAATTAATGCAGTCTATCTCGCGGATTATATTGGCATTTTATTCAGCCTGCGGGCCTGAGGAACACAGCGTGAAGCGTTCAGTATCAGTGGTGATCGGCGGTATATTACTGCCTTTAGCGGCGCAGGCGGCGGGAACGACGCCCCATTTTCCCACCATGACCCCGCCGGCGATAGACGCCGCCTCTTACGTTTTGATGGATTACACCACCGGCCAGGTGTTGGCTGCCGGCAATGCCGATGAACGGCGCAACCCGGCCAGCCTGACCAAACTCATGACCGGGTTGGTGATCGACCACGCGCTTGACCAGCACAAGATTGGTCTTGACGATGTCGTCACCGTGGGGAAAGACGCCTGGGCGCAGGGCAACCCGGTGTTCAAGGGGTCTTCGTTGATGTTCCTGAAGCCCGGTGACAGGGTCACGGTACGCGATCTCAGCCGCGGCATTATCATCGATTCCGGCAACGACGCCTGCGTGGCGATGGCGGACTATGTGGCGGGCAGCCAGGCCAACTTCGTCAAGCTGATGAACGAGAAGAGCGCGCAGCTGGGCCTGCAGAACACCCATTTCGAAACGGTACACGGGCTGGATGCGCCGGGGCAGTTCACCACCGCCGGCGATCTGGCGGTGATTGCGCGTGCCATTATCATGAGTGAACCGGCGGAATATCATATGTACAGCGAGAAGTCGCTGACCTGGAACGGTATCACGCAGCAGAACCGCAATGGCCTGCTGTGGGATAAGACGCTGCACGTCGATGGGCTGAAAACCGGGCACACCGCCTCGGCCGGCTTCAACATCATCGCCTCCGCCACCGAAGGGGATCGCCGCCTGATCGCCGTGGTGATGGGCGGCAAAAGCGCTAAGGGGCGTGAGGAGCAGGCGCATAAGCTGTTGACCTGGGGGCTGCGCGACTTTACCACCGTACACCTGTTCAGCGCCGGGCAGAGCCTGGGGGAAGAGCCGGTCTGGTACGGCGAGGATCACCGCTTGCTGGTCGGCAGCGCGCAGAACCAGTCGCTCAGCCTGCCAAAAAACGAAGCGGACAAGCTGAAGGCGCAGTACGTAATCAATACCGCACGGCTGGAAGCGCCGATTGGCAAAGGGCAGACCGTCGGCGAGATCCGCATCAGCGACAATGGCCAGGTGGTGAAAACCCTGCCGCTGGTCGCGCTGCAGGCGGTGCCGCAGGGCGGCGTGTTCTCGCGCCTGGTGGATTACGTGAAGCTGAAGCTCTGACTCACCGGGCGGGCGAAGGCGCCCGGTGGTATTGGTATACTGATGCGACTGCCGATCATTGAGCCGCGCTATGGATATTAAACAACTGATTTATTTGTGTAATTTAGAACGGGAACGCCACTTCGGCCGGGCGGCGGAAGCCAGCTTCGTCAGCCAGCCAACGCTATCCATGCGATTGAAAAATCTGGAGAAAGAGCTGGGCGTTTCGCTGATTAACCGCGGCAACCATTTCGGCGGTTTTACCGCCGAAGGCGAGCGGGTGCTGGCGTGGGCGCGTGAGATCGTCTCGGTCTACCAGGGGCTGAAGCTGGAGGTGGAGTCGCTCAAGCACGGCTTGCACGGCACGCTGCGCCTTGGCGTGGTGCCGCAGTGCAGTATTTCGGTATCGGAAATGCTCAAGGCGGTCAGCGCGCGTTACCCGCATCTCGATTACCGGCTGGCGGTGCTGAGCGCCGATCAGCTGCTGGAGGCGCTGACGGCGCATACCGTCGACATCGGCATCGGCTTTTTCGAGCTGTCGACCTTAAAGGAGCTGCATTTCCAATCGCAACCGCTGGTGGAAACCGGCGTCGAGCTGGTATTTCATCCGCAACACTTCCCGAAGCTGGTGGGCGATACGCCGTTGCCGCTGGAAGCGGTGGCCGCTTTGCCGCTGTGCCTGGCCGAGCCGACGCGTTATTTTCGCCGCTATCTCGATCAACACTTCCGCGACGCCGGGTTGACGCTGCACACGCGGCTGGAGACGGCCTCGATCTTCCAACTGCTGGAGGGAATTTTCGTCGGCCTGGGCTGCGGGCTGTTCCCGCGCGGCCAGCTGCAATCGCCGCTGATGCCGGCGTTGCAGCGGCGCCCGGTGGCCATCGGCGCCATGCCGCGTCATGCGGCGGTGGTGGTCGATATGGCGGAGCGCGCCACGCCGTTGGCGCAAAAATTCTTCGACGCCGCCAGCGAGTGGCTGCGTCGGCAAAATGAATAGAGACGTTTAATTTTACCCGATGTTTCCGCAACGATTATGGCCCCGTGGGGCCATAATCATGTGGTGCCTAACGGTCGACGGAATAAGGTTAATTGCTGATGGTAATGGTCGGATCCCAATAGAAATAACCCAGTAATTTCTGATCGCCGCCATTTGGCCGATAATAAAGGCCAAATTGGATGCAATAATTTTCCGTGCCGGTATTGCTGATGTCCGCCTGGATGAACCAATAGGTTTGGTTGGTGAAGGTGACGGGGAACACGGTATTTTGCGCCGGCATCATCGAGCTGCGGGTGTACATTTTGAAGGTCGGGTTGGAAAAGACTTGGGTGCCGCTGCCGAACTGCGGCAGCCCGTAGATCAGCACGCCGGCGTCGAAATTGGCGGATTCTGAGGTGCCGGTCCAGCGAATGACGTCGCCGACATTGGCTTTAAAGTTCAGGTCCGCCGTGCCGGAACCGCCGATCACCTGCTCGGAGGTGACGACCATATAAGCGTATTGATGGCCGATACCTGTTGGGTTGCCGGAGTCCTGACTGGGGTTGTTATTCTCGAATGCTTCTATCAGAGCATCGGTATCGATGACGACAATCACGTTAACGATACTGTTGCTGGATTTAAGTTCTTGCTCAGACATGGGGTTACCTCACAATATTTTTTTGCTGTGATGGAAAATCAAAAAATAATGGGGTTGACGGCGAGCGTTTATTTTTAGTGAATATTTGAAATGGAAATCACAACGTCGCTATCGGCTTAATCATAGAAACTAAACAGCAAGGCCACCACTGCTGAAAAGTTAGAGGCGTTAATGTGTTCCTCTATTAATTAGCAGGGTTAAAACCTTGTTTTACTGCTTCTGCGATGAGAACGGTTACATAATTGAGCGAGGGCGCAATCTTTCTATTGCTTTGTTTGCAGACATAATTTTGACGAGTCGTTATTTTCGCGAACGGCAGGAAAAAACGAATCATAATTCTGACAAATATTATTTTTTCGGATTTATACTTTATCAGTTCATCTTTTGGTGAAGTTTTTAGCCAAAATAGACCAAAGAGAGTTAACGGCGAAATTAGCCGTCAACTCAGTGATAGGTCATTGCGCCGGCTGTGCCGGCTCCGCATCGCCCAGCGTTTGGCGCAGGCGGTTTTCCCAGGCGTAGAGCGCGGCGGTGAGGATCACTTCCAGCGCCTGTGCCTGATTCAGGCCGCTGTTGAACAACGGCTGCACGCTCTGCGGGGTGAATTTCTCCGGAGCGCGCGTCAGCTCGGCGGCGGTGTGGATCACCGCGCGTTTGACGGCATCCTCGGTAAAAGCCAGCCCCTGAGGCAGCCCGGCGAACAGCGCCTGGGCCAGCCCGTCGTCCTGTAGCTCTTGCGCCACCGTAGCCGCGCAGTAGCGGCTGCCGTTGATGCGCGAGACCGCCAGCGTCGCCAGCGCTTTCAATCGGCTCGATAACCCATATCCTTCGGCATTGATGCCGTTAAACACGCCGTTACGCTCGCGCAGCGCGGCGGCATCGTGCGCCAACAGCAAATAATAAGATTCGGCGCGCGCCTGCGGGTGGCTCTGATCCAGCACGTCAAGCTGTTCGGCGGCGGCGGCTTCCGTGTCGATTGTCGGCAGACGCGCAGTCCAGCTCAACTCGTCGGCGCTGAAAGCGACGCCATAGGCGTCTTCGACGTTCGGGAAGCCGGGCACCACCACCGCCGGGCGGCCGGCCAACGCCGCCACACCCGCCACTACGCGCGCCTGATAGCTGACAAAACCGATCGTCTGAGAGAAGGTTACGATATCCGCCGGGCTCAGCCCGACGTCGCCAAGCTGTTGCAGCGCCCTGCGGCAAATCAGCGTGGGCTGGCTGGCGAGCTGGCGGGCATATTGGGTGATCTGGGCAAGGCGGATATTGCTTTCCCGGGAGGCGTCCGGGCTGTGCAGCGGGGCGAGGCGGGCGGCGTAGTGGCTACAAAGCGATTGCACGCCCGTCACCTGAGCGACGGTCAACGCGGTGCTGAGGCGATCGTAGGGTGACAATGTCACGTATCGTGACAGCGACACCTGGTCGGGAAACAGCGCGTGGTAACCGGCCAGCGAGGCGTTGAATACCCCGGCGCGGGCGCTGAGCGCAGCATTTAGCGCTTCGTCGGCGAAGGCGCCCAGCCCCAGCAGAAAACGATCGCGCAGGGTGGCCGCCTGCGGCTCCAGCGGCGCATCGCCCCGTACGCTGCTTTGGGTTTCGTGATACCACTGGGCATTATGTTGTCGACGGAGTCGTTCCATAGGGTCAATCCTTAATCGTGAGCAACAGCCAACGCTGCATACGGCAGCGGCGGCTGGACAAAGAGGCAACATGCCCGCTGGCGGGGCGAAAGGCGGATTCAGCGCAGCTCATCGCAGCACAGCGCGTGGCCGTAAACAGAGAAACCGGCGGCCAGCGTAAGCAGAAACTGCGAGAGGCGGCGATGGCGAAGGCTGTTCATCAGTGCGATATCCTGTCGTATGAGAGGCTCAACGTAGGGGATATCCTCACCGATCGCCCTGGCGAGATAAAATAATGTTACGGACTAATCAATAACTGAAAGGAATAAAATATAAGGATATATAACAAGAATGTAATTTGTATTTGCGTTTTCTGGCGTAGCGGCAGGCGCGTGCGGCAATAAAAAACCCGCCGCAGCGGGTTTATTGCAGGCCAGGACGGGGCTCAAAAACGGCCGCCGTCGCGCCGCCAGGCGTCGGCGGTCAGCGCCTCGCCGAAATGGCTGGCGATAAGGCGCTTGGTCAATTCGTGCAGCGGCGCCGCCAACACCTCGGCGGTGCTGCCGCGTTCGACGATTTCTCCTTCGTGCATCACCAACACCTGGTCGCTGATATGCTTCATCATGCCGAGGTGCTGAGTGACGTAGATATAGGAAATACCGTGTTTTTCCTGCAGTTCCAGCATCAGGTTGATGATTTGCGAGCGCATCGACATGTCCAGCGAGGCCAGCGCCTCATCGGCGACGATTACCTTCGGCTGCAGGATCAGCGCACGCGCCAATGCGACGCGCTGTTTCTGCCCGGAAGCCAGCATGTGCGGATAGTAGTAGGCGTGATCCGGCAGCATGCCGACCTGGCGCAGCGTCTGGTTGATGCGCTGCTCGCGTTCGGCGGGTTCCAGACTGGTGTTCAGCCGCAGCGGCGCGTCCAGCAGCTGGCCGATGCGCTGGCGCGGGTTGAGCGAGGTGCTCGGATCCTGAAAAATCATGCGAATGCGCTGGCTGCGATAGCGATAATCGCCGAATTCCAGCGGATGATCGTCGATTAGCAGTTCGCCGGCGGTCGGTTCCACCATGCCGGAGAGCATCTTCGCCAGCGTGGATTTGCCGGAGCCGTTCTCGCCGATCACCGCCAGCGTCTGGCCTTCGCGCAGGGTAAAGCTGACGGATTTCACCGCCTCGACGTGCTGACGGCGGAACAGCCCGGTGCGGTAGCGGTAGGTTTTGCTCAGGTTGCGCACTTCCAACAGCGTTTCCATGTTATTGCTCCTCCATGTTCAGCGGGAAGTGGCAGGCGAAGAAGTGGTTTTTGACCGGGCGCAGGCGCGGCGTTTCGATGCACTTCTTCTGCGCGTAAGGGCAGCGCGGCCCCAGACGGCAGCCGATCGGCAGGTGTTCCAGCGAAGGAATGGCGCCCGGCAGCGTGTTCAACCGGCTCTTGTGCGGCAGCGAGCGGCCAAAGTCCGGCATGGCGCGGATCAGCGCCTGGGTGTAAGGGTGGTGCGGTGCCGCCAGCAGCTCTTCGCACTGGGCGCTTTCCACCGTTTGCCCGCAGTACAGTACGTTCACCCGGTCGGCCCATTTACTCATCATCTGCAAATCATGGCTGATCAGCAGGATGGTGGTGTTGTTGTTCTGATTGAGGCGCGCCAACAGGCGGAAAATCTGCGCCTGGGTGGTCGGCTCCATGGCGTTGGTTGGCTCATCGGCGATCAGCAGGCGCGGCTGGTTGGCCAGCGCGATGGCGATCATCACTTTCTGACACTCGCCTTCGGTCAGCTCGTACGGGAAGCTGCCCATGATGTCGTCGTGATCCTTGATGCCGACGCGGTGTAGCAATTCGATGGCGCGGCGTTTGCGCCAGTTGAAGCGCTGCCACCAGTGGCCTTTATAAGTCCAGCCCGGGATCGCCTGCGCCAGCTGGCGGCCGATGCTCTCGGAAGGATCGAGACAGGACTGCGGCTCCTGGAAAATCATCGAGACGTTGTGGCCCACCAGCCTGCGCCGCTCGCGCGGGCTCAGTTGCAGCAGATCGATGTCGTCGAAGCGGAAACGGTCGGCGGTGACGCGCCAGTTGTCTTTGGTTACGCCGCAGATGGCCTTGGCGATCAGGCTCTTGCCGGAGCCCGATTCACCCACCAGGCCGCGCACCTCGCCCTCGGTCAGCGTCATGCTGACGCGATCGACCGCCTTGACCGGCCCTTCGGCGGTCATAAATTCAATCGTCAGATTACGGATATCGAGTAACGGCATTATTCCACCCCGGCATTGATTGCGCGGCGCATACCGTCGCCTAACAGGTTAACCAGCAGCACGCTGACGAGGATGGCCGCGCCGGGCAGCATCACCGTCCAGGGGGCGACGTACACCAGCTCGAGCGAATCGCCAAGCATCGCTCCCCATTCCGGCGAAGGCAGCTGCGCGCCGAGATCGAGGAAGCCGAGCGCGGCGATGTCCAAAATGGCCATCGACAACGCGCGGGTGAACTCGGTCACCAGCACCGCGGCGATGTTCGGCATGACGGCGTACCACAGGATCTGCAGCGTGGAAGCGCCGTCGAGCCGCGCCGCCACCACGTACTCTTTCTCCAGCTCGTCGTGCACCGCGCTGTAGATGGTGCGCACCATGCGCGGCAGCAAGGCGAGCCACACCGCCAGCATGGCGTGTTCAAGTTTGGGGCCGATAAACGCCACCACCACGATCGCCAGCAGCAGCGAGGGAATGGACAGCAGGGTATCAAGGATGTGGTTGAGCACCGCCGAGCGCAGCCCGTGAGTGACGCCGGCGAACACGCCGAGGATCACTCCGCAGAACGCCGCGGCCAGCGTCACCGCCAGCGCCGAGCCGAAGGTGGCGGCAGTGCCGGTCAACAGGCGGCTGAGGATGTCGCGCCCGAGATCGTCGGTGCCGAGAAAGAACGACACGTTGCCGTAGCGCGACCAGGAAGGCGGCAGCAGCTGATAGCCGAGGAATTGCTGATCCAGCGCGTAGGGCGCCAGCAGGCTGCCGAACAGCGACAGCAGCAGCAGGGCGATCACCCCGTAAAAACCGATCATCGCCAGCGCGTCGCCGTAAAAAATCCGCCAGGTGTAGCGCAGCGGGCTCGGCATTTTTTTCTCGCGGTATACGTTATCGAAGGGCATACCATTCCTTATGTTTCAGCGGGTTGGTTGCCGCACCCAGAATATCGGCCAGGACGTTAATGGTGATCACCAGCGTGCCGACCACCATGACGCCGGCGGAGATCGCCGCATAGTCCTGCTGGCGAATGGCGTTGATCAGCCAGCGGCCGAGGCCCGGCCAGCTGAACACCACTTCGGTGATCATCGCCAGCGTGAGCATGGTGGAGAACTGCAGCCCCAGCTTGGGCACGATCGGCGGCAGCGCGTTGTGCAACACGTGGCGGCGAATGATGGTGAAGCGCGACAGGCCGCGGGTGGCGGCGGCCTTGATGTAGTTTTGGCTCAGCACGTCGTCGGTGCTGATGCGCATCAGGCGCACCACTTCGGTGGTGGGCGCCACCGCCAGCGCGGCGATCGGTAGGATCATGTGGCGCAGGGCGCTGCCGATCATCTCGGCGCGGTACGGCGAGTCCGACAGCCAGGCGTCGATCAGCGCGAAACCGGTGATCGGCTTCACCTGATAGAGCAGGTCGAAACGGCCGGATACCGGCAGCCAGCCCAGATGCAGCGAGAAGAACAGCATCAGCAGCAGCGCCAGCCAGAACACCGGCATCGAAAAGCCCAGCAGCGCGAAGGTGCTGATGGCGGTGTCCTGCCACTTGCCGCGCAGCACGCCGGCGATGATGCCCAGCGGAATGCCGATAAACAGCGCCAGGGCGAAGGCCAGCAGGCACAGTTCCATGGTGGCCGGGAACACTTCACGCAGCTGTTCGCTGATCGCCTGGCCGTTGATGCTGGAGACGCCGAAGTCCCAGTGCAGCAGGCTGACGAAGTAGAACTGATAGGCGTCCAGCAGGGCGGCACCGTTCAGCGGCGCGCGCGGCGTGAAATAGCTCAGGCTGAAGCTGACCAGCGTCAGGAAGAACAGCGTGATCAGCAGCAGCAGAATGCGGCGCAGGGTAAAGATAATCACTTTTTCACCTCCGGCGCGGATTCACGGTACACCCCGGCGAACGAGGCGTTGCCGAACGGGCTCAGCACCAATCCCTTGATGTCGTAGCGGTAGGCCTGCAGCCGCAGGGAAGAGGCCAGCGGCAGCACCGGCAATTGCTGCTCGAGGATCTTCTGCGCCTTGCGGTAGTTGTCGATGCGCTGAGACAGCTGCTGCGACAGCAGCGCGTTCTGCAGCACCTCGTCGAAGCCCGGGTCACACCAGTGAGCATAGTTGGTTTGCGAACGGATTGCCGCGCAGCTCAGCAGCGGCCGGAAGAAGCTGTCCGGGTCGTTGCTGTCGGTGGCCCAGCCGGTCAGGGTCAGATCGTGGTTCATCTCCATCAGGCGCGCCTCCTGGAAGCGGCCTTCCACCGGCACAATGGTGACGTTGATGCCCACCTGGCCGAGATCGGCCTGGATCAGTTCGGCGGTCTTCAGCGGGCTCGGGTTGTAAGACTGCGAGGCGGTCGGCACCCACAGCTTCAGGTTCAGCTGGCCGACGCCGGCCTGCCGCAGCATTTCGCGCGATTTGGCCGGATCGTACTCGGTGACGTGCGCGTCGTTGTCGTAGGCCCAGGAGGCGCGAGGCAGGATCGAGGCGGCGGTTTCCGCCGTGCCGTAATAGATCGATTGCATCAACCGCTGGTTGTTGATCGCCAGCGAGATCGCCTGGCGCACGTTGAGGTTGTCGAGCGGCGGCTTGCGGGTGTTGAACGCCAGATAGGCGATGTTCATCCCCGGGCGCAGCGTCAGGCGCAGGCGCGGATCGTCGCGCAGGATAGACAGCTGGCTCGCCGCCGGATAGGCCAGCACGTCGCACTCGCCGGTCAGCAGTTTGGAGAGGCGGCCGGTGCCGCCGGCGCCCAGATCGATCACCACCTGCGGCATGCGCGGCAGGCCTTTCCAGTAGGCGGCGTTGCGCGCCAGGCGAATATATTGCCCCGAGCGGTATTCGTTGAGCAGGAACGGGCCACTGCCGACCGGTTCGCGGTCGATCAGCTCCTGATGGCCTTCGCGCGTCAGCGTGTCGGCGTACTCGGCGGACAGCACCGGCGCGTAGTGGGTCGCCAGGTGCCACAGGAACGAGGCGTCCGGCGACTGCAGGCGGATCTCCACCGTGTAGTCGTCGAGCTTTCTCACGCTCTGCACCGAATCGCCGAACTGCAGGCTGTCGAAATAGGGGTATTCGCCGCCGTTGACGTCGTGATAAGGGTGTTTTTGGTCAAATACGCGCGCGAAGCTGAACACCACGTCGTCGGCGTTCATCTTGCGGGTGGGCGTGAACCAGGCGGTGGTCTGGAACGGCACGTCCTTGCGCAGATGGAAGCGGTAGGTGGCGCCGTTGTCCAACACTTCCCAGCTTTGCGCCAACTCGGGGATCAGCCGGTAGGTGTAGGGATCGACATCCAGCAGGCGATCGTACAGCTGGGCGGCCAGGGTATCCACCGTCAGGCCGCTGCTGGCCATTTGAGGGTTGAAGGTATTCAGTATGCCGCTGACGCAATAGACAAAGCCGCTCTGGCGAATGTCCGGCAGCGGCGCCGCGGCGGGCGCGGGCGGTGTTGTTGTGGCCAGGGCGGAGCCGGTAAAGCACAACGACACTATCCAAAGGGGTAAACCACGCATAGAGGCTCATGGGTTAATCAGCAATAGCGTTAGTGTATCGCACTCTGACCGGCAGCCCAATCCATTGAGCAAAATCACTGAGTTTTCTGCGACTTGATTAATCAGGTCGTTCGCGATCGTGAAAAAAATCTTATTTGATATGTTATAACATAACAAAATCATGATACCGTTCCCCGGCAAAGTCACAATAACGCAAGGGGATGTATGAACGAAGTTGCACTTCCACCACGCCGTTCGCTGCCGGACGCTCAGGCATGGCGCGGCGAAATGAGTGATGTCGGGCTCGATTGGGTCGGGATGCAAGGGATCGCGCTGCCGCTGGAGCTGGCCGGCAAGCCACTGATGGCCAAGGTCGACGCCGGCATCAACCTGCGCGCCGAAGCGGCGGGCGAACGCGGCATTCACATGTCGCGGCTGTATCTGGCGCTGGACGAATTGACGCAGGGCGAGCTGACGCCGCAGCGCCTCGGCCGAACGCTGCAGGCCTTTCTGGATTCGCAGCCGGAACACAGCGATCGCGCCAGCCTGACGCTCAGCGGCGAGCTGCTGCTGTCGCGCCCGGCGTTGCTGTCGCCGCAGCGCGGCTGGAAGGCTTACCCGCTGCGCATCGAGGCCACCCTGACGGACAGGCTGACGCTGGCGCTGACCGTCGGCGTACCTTACTCCTCCACCTGTCCGAGTTCGGCGGCGCTCAGCCGCCAGCTGGCGCAGCAACAGTTTCAGTTTGATTTTGAACAGGCGGCGGAGCGGATCAGCCAACGGCAGGTGAGCGAGTGGCTGTTGGAGCAGGGAATGCCGGCCACCCCTCACAGCCAGCGCAGCTGGGCCTGGGTCACCGTGACGCCCGAGAATGAACGGGCGTTCGAACCGGTGAAATTGATCGACCGCATCGAACACGCGCTGGGCACGCCGGTACAAACGCTGGTGAAACGCCGCGACGAGCAGGCCTTCGCGCTGGCCAACGGTCAGAACCTGATGTTTTGCGAAGATGCGGCGCGCCGTCTGTATCGCATGCTGCGCAGCCAGTGCGATTACCGCGCCTTCTCGCTGCGCGTCGAGCATCAGGAGAGCCTGCATGCCCACAATGCGGTGGCGGAGCTGAGCTGGCGGGGAGAAAATCATGCTGCGTAAAAATCCCAGCGGCCACCTGCCGCAGGTCTCGCCGCTGGCCTACATCGATCCCACCGCCATTATCTGCGGCCGGGTGATCGTCGAAGATTTCGTTTACGTCGGCCCGTATGCGGTGATCCGCGCCGACGAGTTGAACGCCGCCGGCGACATGGAACCGATCGTCATCGGCTCGCACTCCAATATTCAGGACGGCGTGGTGATCCACTCCAAGAGCGGGGCGGCGGTCATCATTGGCCGTTACAGCTCGATCGCCCACCGCGCCATTGTCCACGGCCCATGTCGCATCGACGATCGGGTGTTTATCGGTTTCAACAGCGTGCTGTTCAACTGCCACATCCAGTCCGGCTGCGTGGTGCGTTACAACGCGGTGGTGGACGGCGTGACGCTGCCGGAAAACCGCTATATCCCCTCGACCGAGCGCGTAGGGCCGGACAGCGACCTGTCGCGCTATCGCCAGGTCGATCGCGGCGCGCTGCAGTTTTCGGAAGAAGTGGCCGCCACCAACGTCGAGCTGGTGCGCGGCTATCAGGCATTACGCAATGAATTTTAATGAGGCTCCCATGAAACAACTTCCTGTGACCGTGCTTTCCGGCTTTCTCGGCGCCGGCAAGACCACGGTGCTGAACCACATCCTGAACAACCGGCAGGGCATGCGCGTGGCGGTGATCGTCAACGACATGAGCGAAGTGAACATCGACGCCGCGCTGGTGGAAAATGCGGTGCATCTCGATCGCCAGGAAGAGAAGCTGGTAGAGATGAGCAACGGCTGCATTTGCTGCACGCTGCGCGAAGACCTGCTGGTATCGGTGCGCGAGCTGGCGCAGGACGGGCGCTTCGATTATCTGTTGATCGAATCGAGCGGCATCTCCGAGCCGCTGCCGGTGGCGGAAACCTTTACCTTCGAGGATGAACAAGGGGAAAGCCTGTCGCAGTTCGCCCGGCTGGATACTCTGGTGACGGTGGTCGACGGGGTGAATTTCATCCAGCAGTACCAGCAGGCGCAAAGCCTGCAGGAGGCCGGCCAAAGCCTGGGCGAGGACGATCTGCGCAGCGTGGCGGATCTGCTGATTGAGCAAATTGAATTTTGCGACGTGATGCTGGTCAGCAAGACCGATCTGTTGACGCCAGCCCAGCAGGGCGAAGTGATGGCGCTGCTGGCCAGCCTGAACCCCGATGCCCGCATTGTGCCGATCGCGCCGGGTAAGCTGCCGCTGGAGGCGGTGCTGAATACCGGCAGCTTCAGCTTTGAAAAGGCGCAGCAGGCGCCCGGCTGGCTGAAAGAGCTGCGCGGCGAACACGTGCCGGAAACGGAAAACTACGGCATCAGCAGCTTCGTCTATCAGGCGCGGCGGCCGTTTGCGCCTGACAAGTTTTACCGCGTGATCAACGGCGACTGGGGCGGCGGCAAGCTGCTGCGCTCGAAAGGCTTTTTCTGGCTGGCGACGCGGCCGCGGCAGGCCGGGCAGTGGAGCCAGGCAGGGGGCATCGCCCACTACGGCCTCGCGGGCACCTTTTGGCGCGCCATCCCGCAAAAGAACTGGCCGCAGGATCCCGAAGCGCGGGCGCACATTCAGGAAAAATGGGTGGAGCCGTTCGGCGACATGCGCCAGGAGCTGGTGTTTATCGGCCAGCATCTGCAGCAGGCGACGATCGTGCGTTTGCTGGACGAATGCCTGCTGAGCGACGATGAAATGGCCGCCGGCGTGGACTACTGGCTGGACATGGCTGACCCGTTCCCTGAGTGGTAATTGCGCAATCTTCGTGTGGAAATGAGAAAAATTCTCAACAAAGTGCTTTACAGACGATACTGATAACTATTATCATCGCCTGGCAGTTCACGGAAGGCCACAGTTTGCGGCTCTGATGTGGAAGGCACGACATTGCTCACATTGCTTCCAGTGTTTTTTAAGCCAGCTCGGGTGCTGGCTTTTTTTTTACCTGTCTAAGACCGGAAATCTCGCTTGGCGAGCCGCCATGATCCACTTCTCTTCTCTTTGCGCCGCGTAACCTGGACGATCTCGACAGAAGTTCGGGGTTTCATGCATTCACAGTCACGTGACGGAATTTCATACTTCTTCTCATCGACGCGCTGGCTGCGTTTGGCCGGTCACTGTTAACCGTGAGGAGAATGCCTGTGATTACCCAACAAACCCCCATCAAGTCAGGATTTGGGCCCAAAACGACCGCCGACGAGGTGCTCGCAGGCCTGGATCTGTCAGGCTCGCAGGCCATCGTCACCGGTGGTCATTCAGGTCTCGGTCTGGAGACGACGCTGGCGCTGGCCGGTGCCGGCGCACGTGTCATCGTTGCTTGCCGGGCACCGGCGGCAGCCAAAGAGGTGTTAGGACAGAGCGCCGGCGTCGAGATCGCCGAACTCGATCTCGCCGATTTGAACAGCGTGCGCCGCTTCGCCGCTGACTTTTCCGCATCGAGCCTACGGGCGGATATTGTCATCAACAACGCCGGAGTGATGGCATGCCCGGAGGCGCGGGTGGGGCAAGGTTGGGAAAGACAGTTCGCCACCAACCACCTCGGCCACTATGCGCTGACCAACTTGCTGTGGCCGGCCATTGCCGATGGAGGGCGGGTGGTCACCGTCTCCTCCGCCGGGCATCACCATTCGGCGATCCGTTGGGAAGATGTGCAGTTCGAACGCGGTTACGACAAGTGGCTGGCGTACGGTCAGTCGAAGACGGCGAATGCCCTGTTCGCCGTCAGGTTGGATCTTCTGGGCCGCTCGCGGGGGATCCGCGCATTTAGCCTTCACCCTGGCAGTATCGCCACGCCGCTGCAGCGGCACATATCGAGAGCAGAGATGATAGCCCTGGGCTGGATGGACGAAGACGGCAATCCGGCCGATCCCGACGCTCTTAAAACGCCTCAGCAGGGGGCCGCTACTCAGGTGTGGGCCGCCACTTCACCGCAATTGCAAGGTTTGGGGGGGCTTTACTGCGAGGATGGCGATATTGCCGGCATCGCCGCGCACGACAGCCAGGCGCTGGTCGGCGTGAAGGAATACGCGATCGACCCGGAACAGGCGCAGCGTTTGTGGGCGCTTTCGGCATCGCTGACCGGCATTGATGCTTTCGCCTGACCAGGCCGCTAATCGGATAAGGGGGCGACCATGATGTCGATGATGAAAGAAAAAAACTTGGCGATATCCAGCATGTTTTTCATGTTGGGGTTGTGTTTCGGCAGTTTGAGCTCAAGGATGGCGACGATCAAGGGAGGGCTCGCGTTGTCTGACGGCGTATTCGGCAGCGTACTGTTCGCCATGTCGGCCGGGGTGGTCTTGTCGCTGCCGATATCGGGATGGGCGATCGCCAAACTCGGCAGCAGGATGGTCGGCGTCGCGGCCATTCTGATCAACGCCATGCTTTTGCTTCTGGTGCCCTTTGCCGCGACGGTCCCTCAATTGGCGGCGTTGCTGTTTTTCTCCGGGTTCGCTTACAGCGCGGTCAATGTCTCTAACAACATGCAGGCCAGTATCGCCGAGGCGGTCAGCGGTAAAACGCGGCTGCCGTTCTTTCACGGTATATGGGGCGTGGCCGGGTTCGTCGGCGCAGGGATCGGGGCGCTAATGATCGGTCGGGATGTCGCCTTGCTGCTGCACTTTACTGGCATAGCGGCGGTGGCTCTGGTGTCCGCCTTGCTGTGTCGGCGGGCATTGTTCGACAAACCGGAGTTGGAACAGACCGGGCGCGCTTTCGCCATCCCGGACCGCTCGCTGTTCAACTATGGCCTGATCGTTTTCTGCTCGATGGCTTGTGAGGGCATCATGTATGACTGGAGCGTCGTTTATTTTCAGAATGTCGTCTCGGTCGATCGAAAATACATCGGCCTGGGTTTTACGGTATTTATGGCGGCCATGACGATCGGTCGGCTCATGTTGAACCGGTTCGTTGATCGGATCGGAGTGAGAAGAACGTTGCAGTGGGGCGGAATGCTGGCGTTCACCGGCATGACGCTAACGACCTGGTTGCCGGGGTTGGTGACATCGATAATCGGTTTTTTCCTGGTTGGGCTTGGCATTTGCGTCATTATTCCGCTGGTTGCGGGGGCGGCCGCAAGGTCTTCTTCCATGGCGCCAAGCGCCGCCATCGCGGCGGTGTTGACCATCGGCTTTCTGGGCACGCTGATCGGGCCGCCGTTAATCGGGTTCTTATCCGAAACTGTCGGTCTGCGCTATGCCTTTCTGGTCTGCGTCGCGTTGTCGCTCGGCGTCATTTATCGGGCAGGGAAAATACCGCAGTGATCTTGCAAGAAGGTGATTCATCGGCGGGAAAATCCCGCGCAGTGAAGTGACCGTCGGGAAAGGCCGACATCTCCAGGCGGCCGTCCTCAGGCCACATCTCCCAACCTGGGGCTAATAGCTGACGGCCGGGAAAGACCGGCACCCAATCCCTGCGTTACTAATCCTCGTCTTGCTCGCCGTTTTGCAGCAGCGCATGTTTTTTCAGCATGCCGCGCAGCTGATGATAGGTGAGCCCCAGCAGCTGCGCCGCCTTGCGCTGATTGAAACGCCCCTGCTGCAGCGCCGCTTCGATCAATACCTTCTCCTGCTCCAGCTGCCAGTTTTTCAAATCCAGCGGCAGCGCCGGTAACGCGCCGGCGCCTTCAGGGGCGGGGGCGACCGGCGCCGCCTCACGCGGCGCAAACGGGTTGATGATGATTTCGTCCAGCGGGCTGTCGCTGTGGCCGTGACGATAGACCGAACGTTCGACCACGTTTTTCAGTTCACGCACGTTGCCCGGCCAGCCATATTCGAGCAACGTTTGCCTGGCGCGTTCGGTAAAGCCGGGAAACAGCGGCAGCGCCAGTTCGCGGCACATTTGAATGGCGAAATGCTCGGCCAGCAGCATGATATCGGGCCGACGTTGGCGCAGCGGCGGCAGCTGCACCACGTCGAACGCCAGCCGATCCAGCAGATCGGCGCGGAATTTGCCCGCCGCCGCCAGCGCCGGCAGATCGTCGTTGGTGGCGCACACCAGGCGCACATCCACCCGCAGCGGCTGGCTGCCGCCCACGCGCTCCAACTGGCCGTATTCGATCACCCGCAGCAGCTTCTCCTGCACCAGCATTGGCGCGGTCGCCAGCTCATCGAGAAACAGCGTGCCGCCATCGGCGCGCTCGAAGCGCCCCAGATGGCGTTTCTGCGCGCCGGTAAAGGCGCCGGCCTCGTGGCCGAACAGTTCGGAATCCAGCAGGTTTTCATTCAGCGCCGCGCAGTTGAGCGAGATGAACGGCCCTTGCCAGCGGTTGGAAAGGTAGTGCAGGCGGTGGGCGATCAGCTCCTTGCCGGTGCCGCGCTCGCCGATCACCAGCACCGGTTTGTTCAGCTTTGCCACCTGGGAGACTTGCTCCAATACGTCGACAAAGGCGTTTGCCTCGCCCAACAAATTCTCTGGCTGCTCGTTCATGATGAAATTCGCCAATGTTTGGTGAAAATAATCACTCTACAGCAAGCGCGCAGAGAGTCAAAAAATATTATCCATTATTTATCAATGATATAAAAGTTGGCACGGGTTTTGATTATATCTTCGGGCAAGCTGTACGACTTAACGCGGCGCTTCAGACGCCATCAGAACCAAGAGGAAGTGAATTATGGGTATTTTTTCTCGTTTTGCCGACATCGTGAACGCCAACATCAACACCCTGCTGGACAAGGCGGAAGATCCGCAGAAGCTGGTGCGGTTGATGATCCAAGAGATGGAAGACACGCTGGTTGAAGTTCGCTCTACGTCGGCGCGTGCGCTGGCGGAGAAAAAGCAGCTGCTGCGTCGCATCGAGCAGGGCGAAAGCCAGGTAGGCGACTGGCAGGAAAAAGCCGAACTGGCGCTGCGCAAAGATAAAGAAGATTTGGCCCGTGCGGCGCTGATCGAAAAACAAAAGGTGGCCGATCTGATCGCCACGCTGACGCAAGAAGTGGCGACCGTAGAAGAAACGCTGGCGCGCATGAAGAGCGAAATCGGCGAGCTGGAAAACAAGCTGACCGAAACCCGTGCGCGGCAGCAGGCGTTGGCGCTGCGTCATCAGGCCGCGTCTTCCTCCCGTGAAGTGCGCCGCCAGCTCGACAGCGGCAAGCTGGATGAAGCGATGGCGCGTTTCGAACAGTTCGAGCGCCGCATCGACCACATGGAAGCCGAGGCGGAAAGCATCAGCATCGGTAAAAAGAAGTCGCTGGACCAAGAGTTTGCCGAGCTGAAAGCTGACGACGCCATCAGTGAGCAGCTGGCGGCGCTGAAAGCCAAGATGAACCGCTCAGAGTAAGGCGAACCGCGGCCACACGTCGGAGGTGGCCGCCTATCCAGGACCCGATAAGAAGGAATAACAATGAGTGCTTTATTACTTGCCATTCCGCTGACAATTTTCGTGCTGTTTGTCGCGCCGATTTGGCTTTGGCTGCATTACAGCAATCGGCAACAGACCGGCATCCAGCTGAGTCAGCAAGAAATGCAGCGCCTGGCGCAGCTGGCGGAAGACGCCAAACGCATGCGTGAACGCATTCAGGCGCTGGAAGAGATCCTTGATGCGGAACACCCGAACTGGAGACAGTCCTGATGAGCATGACGCTGGGCAGTAAAAAGCTTTATCGCGTTCCCGAAGAAGGCATGGTGAAAGGCGTCTGCGCCGGGTTGGCCCACTATTTCGACGTGCCGGTGCGCCTGATCCGCGTGATGGTGGTGCTGTCGCTGTTCTTCGGGCTGTTTTTCTTCACGCTGGTGGCCTATATCGCGCTGGTGTTCGTGTTGGACGAAGCGCCGGCCAGCCGTTTCGAAGGCGAGCATCAGAAGACGCCGCGCCAGCTGCTCGATCAGCTGGAATATGAGTTGGGCAGCGGCGAGCAGCAGCTGCGTCAGGTCGAGCGCTACGTAACGTCCGATACCTTCGGCGTGCAGAGCCGTTTCCGCAAGCTGTAACCCTTCTTGCGATGCCCGGCCTGCGCAGGCCGGGCATCTTCGCCGCCGTTATCCCGTTGAATGTGAAATTAATCGTCTTGTGCCGGAGGGCATTGTCATGAATAAAATCGATGTTGCGAACACCGCCAGAACGGGTGGATTTAAACGAGGAGCGGCGGCAATGTTGAAGACATTGGCTAAAGTCATCATCATAGCGTTATTGAACTATGGCCCGGCGGGCGCCGCCGGCTGGCTGTTGAAGACCGTCGGCCGCAAACCGGTGCGCTTCGTGCTGGCGCTGGTGCTGGAACCGCTGTTCCGTAAAGGCCTGAACAAGGCATTCGGGCGTTACGTCAAGGAGAGCAATGAAACGACTGCAAAATGAGTTAACCTCGCTGGTCAACCGCGGAATGGATCGCCATCTGCGCCTGGCGGTGACCGGCCTGAGCCGCAGCGGCAAAACCGCCTTTATCACCGCCTTCGTCAACCAACTGCTGCATGTGCACAGCGGCGCGCGCATGCCGCTGTTTTCACCGGCGCGCGAAGAGCGCCTGCTGGGCGTCAAACGCATTCCGCAGCGCGATCTCGGCATCCAGCGTTTCACCTATGACGAAGGGCTGGCGCAGCTGTACGGCACGCCGCCGGCCTGGCCGACGCCGACGCGCGGCGTCAGCGAAATTCGTCTGGCGCTGCGCTACCGCTCCAACGACTCGCTGCTGCGCCACTTCAAAGACACCTCCACGCTGTATCTGGAGATCGTCGATTATCCCGGTGAATGGTTGCTGGATCTGCCGATGCTCGAGCAGGATTACCTGGCCTGGTCGCGCCAGATGGCCGGGCTGCTGCAGGGCGAACGCGCAGAATGGGCCAAACCCTGGCTTGAGCTGTGCAAAGCCTGCGATCCGCTGGCCCCGGCCGACGAAAACCGCCTGGCGGCGATCGCCCAGGCCTACACCGATTATCTGCTGCGCTGCAAAAGGGAAGGGCTGCACTTCATTCAGCCGGGGCGTTTCGTGCTGCCGGGCGACATGGCCGGCGCGCCGGCGCTGCAGTTTTTCCCGTGGCCCGACGTGGCCGCGTTCGGCGAATCGAAGCTGGCGCAGGCCGACAAACACACCAACATCGGCATGTTGCGCGCTCGCTTCAACTACTATTGCCAGTCGATCGTCAAAAACTTCTACAAAGAACATTTCGTCCGTTTCGATCGGCAAATCGTGCTGGTCGACTGCCTGCAGCCGCTCAACAGCGGCCCGCAGGCGTTCAACGACATGCGTCTGGCGCTGACCCAACTGATGCAGAGCTTCCATTACGGCAAGCGCACGCTGTTTCGCCGCTTATTTTCGCCGACCATCGACAAACTGATGTTTGCCGCCACCAAGGCGGATCATATCACCGCCGATCAGCACGCCAATCTGGTGTCGTTGCTGCAACAGCTGGTGCAGGAGGCGTGGCAGAATGCGGCGTTCGAGGGCATCAGCATGGATTGCGTCGGCCTGGCCTCGGTGCAGGCGACCGAGAGCGGCATCGTCGATCATCAGGGGCAACGCATTCCGGCGCTGAAGGGCAACCGCCTCGGTGACGGCGCGCCGCTGACGGTGTTCCCCGGCGAAGTGCCCGCGCGCCTGCCGGGGCCGGCGTTCTGGCAGAGCCAGGGGTTCCACTTCGATGAATTTCGTCCACGCGCCATGAGCGTGGACAGTCCGTTGCCGCACATCCGTCTGGATGCGGTGATGGAGTTTTTATTGGGAGACAAATTGCGATGAGCGAGCCGATCAAACCGCGTATCGATTTTGACGAGCCGCTGCAGCCGCCGCAGGAGCCGGCGTTGCGCGCCGGCGTCGCGTTCGATGCCGAACAGGCGGAAAGCTTTTTCCCGGCGGCGCCGGAGCTGCAGCAGGAAGAGGAAGAAGGGCGCGCCGAAGGCATCATTAACGCCGCGCTGAAACCGAAACGCAGCCTGTGGCGCAAAATGGTCACCGCCGGCCTGGCGCTGTTCGGCGTCAGCGTGGTGGCACAGGGCGTGCAGTGGGTGCATACCGCCTGGGTGCAGCAGGACTGGATCGCCATGGGCGGCGGCGTGGCCGGCGGCCTGATCGTGTTCGCCGGCGTCGGTTCGGTGGTCACCGAGTGGCGGCGTTTGTATCGGCTGCGTCAGCGCGCGGAAGAGCGCGACGTGGCGCGCGAGCTGTTGCACAGTCACGGGCTGGGCCAGGGGCGCGAATTCTGCGAGAAGCTGGCGCGTCAGGCCGGGCTGGATCAGGGGCATCCGGCGCTGCAGCGCTGGCAGGCCTCGCTGCATGAAACGCAAAACGATCGTGAAGTGGTGGAGCTGTACGCCAAACTGGTGCAGCCGGTGCTCGACAACCAGGCGCGGCGCGAAATCAGCCGCTCCGCCGCCGAATCGACGCTGATGATCGCCGTCAGCCCGTTGGCGCTGGTGGATATGGCGTTTATCGCCTGGCGCAACATCCGTTTGATCAACCGTATCGCCGCGCTATACGGCATCGAGCTGGGCTACTTCAGCCGCATTCGTCTGTTCCGGCTGGTGCTGTTGAACATCGCCTTCGCCGGTGCTTCCGAACTGGTGCGTGAAGTGGGCATGGACTGGATGTCGCAGGATCTGGCAGCGCGGCTGTCGGCGCGCGCGGCGCAGGGCATCGGCGCCGGCTTGCTGACCGCGCGGCTGGGCATCAAGGCGATGGAACTGTGCCGCCCGCTGCCGTGGCTGGAAGGGGAAAAGCCGAAGCTTGGCGATTTCCGCAGCCAGCTGATCGGCCAGTTGAAAGACACGCTGAAAAAGAGCGACGGCAAGGCCAAATAATCCCGCACGGCGCTCTCAGGAGCGCCGCTTTCTCAACGGCGCCGACGCCGGACGTAATCGAGACTTGACGACAGTCGATCCCCCTGCGAGGGCGTGATAAATCTCTGCAAAATTAATTCTGGTTGTGATAACTCTCTGTTTGTAGTCTAAAATGACGCCGATGCTGTTATTCGCTTGCGTTTAAAATCAGCAACCACGGCAATAAATCAGAGTTCTGTCAACTTTTGCTGACAGATCGCTTCTACCGCCCGGTGCGAGGGAGTATCATCATCGTCAACGATCCCCGCACCTGCAGAGATAAGGCCAACACTGATGCGTTTGGAAGTATTTTGCGAAGACCGCCTCGGTCTCACTCGAGAATTACTCGATCTTTTGGTATCGCGCAGCATTGACTTACGTGGCATCGAGATCGATCCCATCGGCCGCATTTACCTCAATTTCTCCCAGCTGGAGTTCGATACTTTCCGCGCGCTGATGGCGGAGATCCGCCGCATCGCCGGCGTGACCGACGTGCGCACCGTCAGCTTTATGCCTTCCGAACGCGAGCACCGCGCGCTGCGCGCGCTGCTGGAATCGATGCCGGAACCGGTGTTCTCGATCGACATGAAGGGCAAGGTCGAGCTGGCCAACCCGGCGGCGCAGGCGCTGTTCAGCCTGAACGAAGACAAGATCCGCAACCAGACCGCCGGGGCGCTGATCGGCGGCTATAACTTCAGCCGCTGGCTGGAGAGCGAGCATACGGCGCCGCACTCCGAGCGGGTGGTGATCCGCAGCCAGGACTTCCTGATGGACATCACGCCCATCTATCTGGAAGACGAACAGCAGCAGCCGGCCGCGGTCGGTGCGGTGGTGATGCTGAAGTCCACCGCGCGCATGGGCCGCCAGCTGCAAAATCTGTCGGTGAACGACGATACCGAATTCGACCACATCGTCGCGGTAAGCGCCAAGATGCGTCACGTGCTGGAGCAGGCGCGCAAGTTGGCGATGCTCGATGCGCCGCTGCTGATCGTCGGCGATACCGGCACCGGCAAGGATATTCTGGCCCGCGCCTGCCATTTGCGCAGCCCGCGCGGCAAACAGCCGTTCCTGGCGCTGAACTGCGCCGCACTGCCGGATGACGTGGTGGAGAGCGAGCTGTTCGGCCATGCGCCGGGCGCTTATCCCAACGCGCTGGAAGGCAAGAAGGGCTTCTTCGAGCAGGCCAATGGCGGCTCGGTGCTGCTGGATGAGATCGGCGAAATGTCGCCGCGTATGCAGACCAAACTGCTGCGTTTCCTCAACGACGGCACCTTCCGCCGGGTCGGCGAAGAGCATGAGGTGCACGTCGACGTGCGCGTGATCTGCGCCACCCAGAAAAACCTCACCGAGCTGGTGCAGCGCGGCGAATTCCGCGAAGATCTCTATTATCGCCTCAACGTGCTGACCATCACCATCCCGCCGCTGCGCGAACGTCCGCAGGACATCATGCCGCTGACCGAGCTGTTCGTGGCGCGCTTCGCCGATGAGCAGGGCGTGGCGCGGCCCAAGCTGGCGAGCGATTTGGGCGGCTTCCTCAGCAAGTACGGCTGGCCGGGCAACGTGCGCCAGTTGAAAAACGCCATCTACCGCGCGCTGACGCAAACCGAAGGCTACGAACTGCGGCCGCAGGATATCGTGTTGCCGGAGTTCGAGGTGGAGATGTCGCTGGGCGACGAGGTGCTGGACGGCTCGCTGGACGACATCAGCAAGCGTTTCGAGCGCTCGGTGCTGACGCGCCTGTATCGCACCTATCCCAGCACCCGCAAGCTGGCGAAGCGGCTGGGCGTTTCCCATACCGCCATCGCCAACAAGCTGCGCGAGTATGGCCTGAGCAGCCGCAAAGGCGGCACCGAGGGCGAAGAATAAGAAAGGCGCCTTGCGGCGCCTTTAACGTGTTTCCAGAGCCGGCGTTCGCCGGCTTTATTATTTCAGCGCAGCCAGCGCCGCGTCGTAGTCCGGCTCGGTGGTGATTTCGTTCACCAGCTCGCTGTACAGCACGTTGTCCTGGCCATCCAGCACCACGACTGCACGCGCGGTCAGGCCCGCCAACGGGCCTTCGGCGATTTCGACGCCGTACGCCTGCTTGAACTCGGCGCCGCGCAGGGTGGACAGGGTGACCACGTTGCTCAGGCCTTCCGCGCCGCAGAAGCGAGACTGAGCGAACGGCAGATCGGCGGAGATGCACAGCACCACGGTGTTATCCAGGCCGCTGGCCAGCTGGTTGAATTTACGCACCGACGTCGCGCAGACGCCGGTATCGATGCTTGGGAAGATGTTCAGGACTTTGCGTTTACCCGCGAAGCTGCTCAGCGCTACGTCTGACAGGTCTTTGGCAACCAGTGAGAAGGCCTTGGCCTGTTCGCCCTGCTGTGGCAGTTTGCCCGCTACGCTGACCGGATTGCCTTGAAAATGTACTGTCTGAGTCATTGCTAGATTCCTTTTACAGGTGTTTATACAAAGGGTATGAACCTGATGAAACGGCGCGCCGGCAACGGCATTTAACATCAGGTTCACACCCTGGCGCCAGTTTATGACAACCGGGGCGGATTGGATATCAAAGTTTGCTAAATAGTTGTATATATTAGGCTGTTCTATAAAACATCACCGGCGCATCAGCCTGGCTGAATGCGCAGTTTTCGCTCAGGAGCCGTTATGAGAGACATGCGTTTTTACCCGGAAGCCTGGCCGCTGCATACCGCCTTCGTGATTGCGCGCGGCAGCCGCACCGAAGCCCGGGTGGTGGTGGTCGAAATCGAACAGCAGGGCGTGCGTGGCACCGGTGAATGCACGCCGTACCCGCGTTACGGCGAGAGCGAGGAATCGGTGATGGCGCAGCTGGCAGAGATGGCGCCGGCGATCGCACAAGGCATAACCCGCGAGCAGCTGCTGGCGCAGATGCCGGCGGGCGCCGCCCGCAACGCGCTGGATTCGGCGCTGTGGGATCTGGAGTGCCGCCTGCACGGGCAGAGCCTGTGGCAGCGCAGCGGCGTGGCGGCACCGGCGCATATCCGTATGGCGCAGACCGTCAGCATCGGCACGCCGGAAGCGATGGCCTTCGCCGCGCGTGAACTGGAGCAGCAGGGCGCCACGCTGCTGAAGATCAAACTCGACGATCACTATATCAGCGAACGACTGGTGGCGATCCGCGCCGCGGTACCCCAGGCGACGCTGATCGTCGACGCCAATGAGTCCTGGCAGGCGGAAGGGCTGGCGGCGCGCTGCCAGCTGCTGGCCGATCTCGGCGTGGCGATGCTGGAGCAGCCGCTGCCGGCCGGTGACGACGCCGCGCTGGAGCACTTTATTCATCCGCTGCCGATCTGCGCCGATGAAAGCTGCCACACCCGCGCCGATCTGCCGCGGCTGGCGCAGCGCTATCAGATGATCAATATCAAACTGGACAAAACCGGCGGCTTGACCGAGGCGTTGGCGCTGGCGCAGGCCGCGCGCGAACAAGGGTTCGACATCATGCTCGGCTGCATGTTGTGCACGTCGCGGGCGATATCCGCCGCCTTGCCGCTGGCGCCGGCGGCGCGCTTCGTCGATCTGGACGGCCCGACCTGGCTGGCGCGTGACGTCGAGCCAGGCCTGGCGTTCGAATGCGGGGCGATCGTCGATATCGCCCCGTAAGGATTAATTCGGGTAGGTCAGCAGCTCGGTCATCGCGTCGATGTAGCGCTCGCTGGCGGCATCGGCGGAGATCGGCGGGAATTCGGCGGTGATGCACGGCAGCGACAGATTCGCGCACCAGCTGCCGAACGAACCGGGCGTTTCATAACCGACGCTGGTCACCAGTGGCAGTTCGAACTTGTGCGCCAGCCAAACGCCGAGCCGCGAGCTGGCGGGATCTTCGATGCAGGCCAGCGGCTCATGGAACGACACTACCCAGTGGGGCTTCAGGCGATGGATCAGGTGACACAGCGCCTGGGTTTCCGGTTCGGAACCGGGGCGCCCGCCGGTGGAGAGCTTGACGTCGCGCACCGGCGCCGCGCTGTTCCAGCGGTAGACGGTGTCGCCGGAACGCCAGTTGGCGGCCGGGAAGTTGCGGTTCAGATCGACGCCGTTGGCATTGGCGCGCAGCCCCAGCTGGCAGCCGTCGGGGTTGACCGCCAGCACCACGTGGTGCCGCAGCCGCTCGGGGGCGATGCTGCGCAGCGCGCAGGACAGGGTCACGATGGCGGCGCTCTCATCGCCGTGGGTGCCGGCGATGATCAGCCCGGTCTGCGGGCCGCTGCTCGCCGCCGGGAAATAGAGCAGCGGCGCGCCCAGCAGCGAGCTGCCGTAGTTCTCTCCTGCGATGGCCAACTGGCCACGTTCACTGCGTGGTCGATGTTCGGTCATGGTGTTGTCCCTGGATTAAAGGTCGAGAGTCATTGTCATTTTATTCAGTGTATTACGCTTTGAGACATCTTTCCCATCGCAATTGTGCGGCGTTTGCGCGATCTGTGACGCGGCGGCGGCGAAAACGCCAATTAAACCGCACCTGGCCTGACGCTGTTGTTATACTAACGGCAGTGCTAAGCCAATCACCCGCAAGAGGATTTAACATGCCAGTAGCCAGAATCATCGCCAGCTATAGCGAAAATGAAAATGACACCATCACGCTGCTGTGCGGCGTGGACGCTGAAAACCAGATCCGCCAGGGGGAGTGGTTCGGCGTGGTGAAAAACGACGACGGGCGCGGGGATGAATCGAACTATCCGTTCACCCTGCATATCGACTATCAGAAAGATGCCTTCTACCTCGATTACGGTTACGACGACGCCGACGCGCGCCAGCTGCAAAAAACCGATATCTCGGCCCGTCCGCTGGCCGAGAAAGGCTTTTTCACCGTGTTCGATGAAGAAGAAGGCGAAGAGTTCAGCTACCGCATCAACAGCATCCACCTGTACGACTGACGGTCGCTGCTGCAAACACCGCCCGTGCCGCCCCGCGCCGCACGGGTTTTTTATCGCCTGAATCGCACTTTTTGCAACTTCTCGACCGTGAGCGCTAGGCCGGACGGATCTTGTGCTATATGATAAAAAATTCAGATGGTTAACGGGGGAACATCATAATGACGGGAAGAAAAATGCAACGGGGTTTTCGTTTGGCGCTTTGCGCGGCGGCGATCGGCGCCTGTATGAGCAGCGCCATGGCGGCGCAGGTTCCCCCGGGCACCGCGCTGGCGGCCAAACAGGAAATCGTGCGCCACATTAAAGACGAACCGGCCTCGCTCGATCCGATCAAAGCGGTTGGCCTGCCGGAGGCCCAGCTGGCGCGCGATCTGTTCGAAGGGCTGGTCAATCAGGACGCCAACGGGAAAGTGATCCCCGGCGTGGCCACGCGCTGGCAGACCAGCGACAACCAGACTTACATTTTCCATCTGCGTAAAGACGCGCGGTGGTCAAACGGTGACCCTGTCACGGCGAAGGATTTCGTCTACAGCTGGCAGCGGCTGGTAGAGCCGAAAAACCTGTCGCCGTTCGCCTGGTTCGCGCAGCTGGCGGGGATCCAGAACGCCGAGCAGATCATCAGCGGCAAATTGCCGGCCGATCGCTTGGGCGTGTCGGCGCCGGACGACTACACGCTTAAAGTGCAACTGGACAAACCGGTGCCGTATTTCGTCAGCCTGACGGCCAACTTCAGCCTGTTCCCGGTGAATAAGGCGGTGGTGGAAAAATACGGCAACGACTGGACCAAGGTCGGCAATCTGGTGGGCAACGGCGCGTTCAAACTGCAGGAGCGGGTGGTGAACGAGAAGCTGGTGCTGACGCCTAACGACCATTACTGGGATCATGCGCGTACCGTGCTGACCAAAGTGACCTTCGTGCCGATCAACCAGGAATCCAACGCCACCAAGCGTTACCTGGCGGGTGATATTGACATCACCGAATCCTTCCCGAAAAACATGTATCAGAAGCTGCTGAAAGACATTCCGGGGCAGGTGTATACGCCGGATCAGCTCGGCACCTATTACTACGCGTTCAACACCCAGCGCGCGCCGACCAACGACGTGCGGGTGCGCCAGGCCTTGTCCTATGCCATCGATCGCAAGATTATTGCCGAAAAAGTGCTGGGCACCGGCGAAAAACCAGCCTATCACTTCACGCCGGACGTGACAGCCGGGTTTAAACCGGAAGTGAGCTTGCTGCAACAGCAATCGCAGGCGGAGTTGGACGCGCAGGCCAAGGCGTTGCTGCAGGCGGCCGGTTACGGCCCGAACAACCCGCTGAAGCTGACGCTGCTGTATAACACCTCGGAAAGCCACCAGAAGATCGCCATCGCCGTGGCCTCGATGTGGAAGAAGAAGCTGGGGATTGACGTCAAGCTGCAGAACCAGGAATGGAAAACCTACATCGACAGCCGCAACACCGGCAATTTCGACGTGATCCGCGCCTCCTGGGTAGGTGACTATAACGAAGCGTCGACCTTCCTGTCGCTGCTGACCTCGACCCACAGCGGCAACATCGCCAAGTTCAAGAGCGCGGACTACGACAAGCTGCTGGCGCAGGCGGGGCGGGAAACCAATCCGGCGGCGGTGACCGCCGATTACAACAAGATGGAGCAGATCATTGCCGATCAGGCGCCGATCGCGCCGATTTACCAGTACACCAACGGCCGCCTGATCAAACCGTGGGTAAAAGGCTACCCGATCACCAATCCGGAAGACGTGGCCTACAGCCAGACGATGTATATCATCAAACACTGAGTCGATTTATTTATCGCCCCCGTCTAATGCGGGGGCTTTATTTTTTTCGACGATGAAACTAAGAGGATAATTAATTATTCCACGCGATAAACCCCGTTTAATAATAAACAGGGTTACCATCATCACAGTATTTTCGCTATTTCAGAGAGTGGTTACGCTTATAGACAGTCCCGCATGGCATCCACCACCACCCGGCCGTTCATGTCGGTTTGAGTGATGCGGTAACTGGTGGGGTACGAGCGTCGGGTGCTGAAACGATCGTGGACGGAGACCTTGCCAATCTGCAGGCCGGCGGCGTTTTTCACCACAAACTCACTGATCTCTTCCTGGCCCTGGTTTTGCAAATGGATATTGCTGATTTTTTCCAGCGTATCGCTGGCGTTTATTTTTAAATGGTCGCGTAACATAACTACCTCCTCGTAGTGAGAAAAGTATATGCCCCTAAAATTTGCGCTGAAACAGCTTTGTGTTGTTTTATTATTATCATTTTGAATTAAAAATGATAGCAATATGTTAAGTCATAATAATAACGGCATTGCCAGCGTTTTATCGGCGATATTGCCTGATTTGTCGGCAAAGGTTTATTTCATTGCCGTTATTATTAGTCTGCATTAATGGGGAAAAGCGCCTGCCTGGCCGCCGGGGCGGAAAATACGCAGGCGACGTTGTGCCCGCAGCCGGGAACGATCGTTAACCGATGCGGCTTCTCCGGCGCCAGGTAACGCCGATCGTAGTCGGCGTAGGCCAGGGCGCGCTGCAATCGATAGGGGCCCTGCAACTGGGCGGCGCAGGATTTGTCGAGTATCCGATAGTAAGCGCCCGGCGCGGCGCCGGTATCCTCGGCGGCGGCCAGATAGGTGATATCGGCGGCGGCGTAACGCCGGCGGGCCGCGTCGGCGGTGCGCTGCAGGTGAGCGGGAAACGCTTCCAGACCGTATTTCCATCGGTTGGCCTGCGGACAATGGCCGGCGTCCAGCGTTTGCCAGCGAAAACGGCAGGTTTCTTCACTGCTGCAGTTTCCCCAACTGGTGGGCAGAGGGCGCAGGCGATCAAAATAGAGCCAGCTGCCGGGATCGGCCACCACATAGCGCAGACGCACTCCGCGTGGCGGCTGGGCAAAGCCGACATAATGCTGCACGAACTGGGCGCCGGCGGAAAAACCGGCCACGGTTATCGACTGCAGCGACGGCCAGCGCCGTTTCAGATCGGCCAGCAGGTTATCCATGGCGTTGAACGAACCGGTCTTCCCGCCATTATCCAAGCCGCCCTCGATCCAGGAGCCGCAGCGCCACAGGGCGTCGCCGTCTTGCGGCTGGGGCAGACCGGCGGAATGGCAGTGGGCGGCGAGTTTTACCGGTACCTGAAACAGCGGGGCGACCAGCAAGCTGCTGTCTCCCGCGTCCTGCGCGGCGTCGATCGCCGCTTGCAACGTCCTGGCGGCGTCGCGTGGATGGCCGTGCATCACCACCAGTGCGTTACGCGGCTGGGGGGATTGAGCGTGAGCGACAAAATAAGGCAGGGAACCGGCCGCCGTCGGCGCGCGATAGGGCGTGGCGAGGCGCTCCAACACCGGCTCTGCACGAACCGATTGGCCGAACAGCAGCAGGGCGGCCATTGCGATGCACCGCAGGCGGCGCATTCTCGTCAGGCTCGGCGCAGCGCAGTGCGCATTTGTCTCAGGACTTCCCGGCATCGTTGTTCCTCACGCGCTCGTTGGTAGTAGCGATAAAAGGCGCGTTCCGAGCTGAGGTTACCCGCGCGTTCCAGCTGTCTGAAGGTCAGGTATGCCAGGCTGAACATGATGATAATAAATAATAAGCCGGGGAACAGCAGCTGCCAGCCGTCGGTGATGCGCGCATTAGGCAGATAGCTGAGTGAATGGGGCGTAATCAATACCCCTGACTGCTGCAGTCCCCATTGAGTCAACGCGGGGAATAGTACCAGCAGCGTGACGAACAGCAAATACAGCAAAAAATAGCGACACGAAAGCAGGAAACGTTTGAAAGCGTTATTGGCGCTTGGCCGCAAAACGAAGCCCGCGGACGTGGCGCGCAAGATTTGCTGGCGGCCACCGGTGAAGCGATAACGCTCCAGCGCCGCTACGCTGTCCGGCAATGCCAGCAGCAGTTGCAGCGCAGTAAGGCCGGCGCTGCTATTGCCGAGATAGTCGCGAAATCGCAACAGGCGTATGGGGGCGCTCTGGCGCTTCTCGACGGATTCGAGCAGGTTCAGCAGCTTATCGCGGTTTTCCCGCCGAATGCGAAAAGGGGTTTTGACGACGGCGATAAACAGCGTAATGACGGTCGGTAAGACGATTTTCAAAATATCCGCGGCGCTGATTTGTAACATGCGAGTCTCCTCTCGGGCTGTCTTGCGTTCCTTGCGGCAGAAGTATAGACCACGCTTATAGGACAACGTGAAAACTGGCGTTACAGCTTGGCCTTTGATCTCCAAGGCGTTAACGCTAGACTCAGCAACATAAGCAAGACTGAGGGGATAAATGAATGGATGTGATTGAGGGGAGCGAGCTGCAGATCGCCGATGCGGTTTACGCCTACCAGCTGGACGGCAAGGGCGGCGTCACGCCGATCGAGCAGGGTGACAAGATCACCTGCGACGCGCCGTGCTGGCTGCATCTTGATTACGCGCACCCGGCCAGCGCCGAATGGCTGAGCACCACGCCGCTGCTGCCGGACTCGGTGCGCGAAGCGCTCTCCGGCGAAAGCTCACGGCCGCGCGTCAGCCGCCAGGGCGAAGGCACCATGATCACCCTGCGCAGCATCAACTTCAACGCCAATTCCCGGCCGGACCAGCTGGTCACCATTCGCGTGTACATCACCGATAAACTGATTGTCTCTACCCGACACCGCAAGGTGTATTCCATCGATCAGGTGGTGAACGATCTGCAAAGCGGCGCCGGGCCGACCAACAGCGGCAGCTGGCTGGTGGAAATTTCCGATGCGTTGACCGATCACACCAGCGAATTTATCGAGGATCTGCACGACAAGATCATCGATCTGGAGGACGCCTTGTTGGAGCAGCAGGTGCCGGAGCGCGGCCAGCTGGCGCTGATCCGTAAACAGCTGATCGTGCTGCGCCGCTATATGGCGCCGCAGCGCGACGTCTTCGCGCGGCTGGCCAGCGACCGCCTGCCGTGGATGAGCGACGACGATCGCCGCCGCATGCAGGACATCGCCGATCGCCTGGGGCGGGGATTGGACGATCTGGACGGCAGCATCGCGCGCACCGCCATCTTGTCCGACGAAATCACCACGGTGATGGCCGATGCGATGAACCGCCGCACTTACACCATGTCATTGTTGGCGATGGTATTTCTGCCTACCACCTTCCTGACCGGGCTGTTCGGGGTCAACCTTGGCGGCATTCCGGGCGGCGGCAATCCTCTCGGTTTTGCGGCGTTTTGCCTGATGCTGGGCGGGTTGGTGCTTGGCGTCGCCTGGTGGCTGAAGCGCAGCCGCTGGCTGTAGGCAAAAATGACGAAAACCCGGTTAACATTGAGCAATATCAACATTTAGCCGGGGGAAATGGGGCATGATCTCTCTCGCAGGTGAATGCAACGTCAAGCGATGGGCGTTGCGCTCCATAATTGTCTTACTTTCTTATTTTTGAATTACTGCATAGCACATTTGATTCGTACAATGCCGGTTTAATCACCGGCATTTTTTTATTCGGCTTTCCTCTTTTCTTCAGGCCGCGCTTTCATCCCAGAAGCTGGCTTCAATCTTGTGCCCATCCAAATCACGGACAAAGCAGCCGTAGTAAGCCTCGCCGTAGTGCGGCCGCGAACCGGGTGCGCCTTCATCGGCGGCGCCGGCCAGCAGCGCCTGGCGATGGAATTCATCCACCTGTTGCTTGCTGGTGGCGAAAAAACCGACGTGCGTGCCGTTGCCGGGCGAGGCCGGCCGGCCGTCGATCGGCACCTGCAGCCAAAACTCCGGATAGTCGCGGCCGTAACCGATGGCGCCGGGATGCTCCAGCACGCGTCGGCAACCCAAGGCGGCCAGCGTGCGATCGTAAAAGGCGGCGGCGGCCTCGAAATCGTTGGAGCCCAGCGAGACGTGGGACAGGCAGGGGGTGATATTCATTGCGCGATCTCCATATGACTGTATAAATAAACAGTATAGGGTAAAAACGGCACCGCCCAGTAAATTTTGCGCAAACTGTGAACAGGATCGAGATCGTCGAGAGAGGGGAATGCCGCCGCTTGCAGAGGGCAAGCGGCGAGAGGGGCTTATTTGATTTCCAGCACGTTCAAACGCTCTGGCGCAGGCACCGCGTCGTCCGAATCTTCCGGCTGCCAACCGACGGGCTGCATCGGGATGTCTTCGCGATCGAAGGCCAAATCGCCGCCGTCCACTACGGCGCTACCGTGGTGAATGTCTTTGAAATCGAACAGATTGATGTCGCTCAGGTGCGAAGGCACCACGTTTTGCATGGCGCTGAACATGGTTTCCAACCGGCCAGGGTAACGCTTGTCCCAGTCGCGCAGCATATCGCCGATCACCTGGCGCTGCAGGTTAGGCTGCGAGCCGCACAGGTTGCATGGGATGATTGGGAATTCCTTGGCGATCGAGAAGCGTTCGATGTCTTTCTCGCGGCAGTAGGCCAGCGGGCGGATCACCACGTGCTTGCCGTCGTCGCTCATCAGCTTGGGCGGCATGCCTTTCATCTTGCCGCCGTAGAACATGTTGAGGAACAGCGTTTGCAGAATGTCGTCGCGGTGGTGGCCCAGCGCGATCTTGGTGGCGCCCAGTTCGGTGGCGGTGCGGTACAAAATGCCGCGGCGCAGGCGCGAGCACAGTGAACAGGTGGTTTTGCCTTCCGGGATCTTGTCTTTAACGATGCTGTAGGTGTTCTCTTCGACGATCTTGTACTCCACCCCCAGGCTTTCCAGGTAGGCGGGCAGAATATGCTCCGGGAAGCCGGGCTGCTTCTGATCGAGGTTCACCGCCACCAGGGAGAAGTTGACCGGCGCGCTCTGCTGCAGATTGCGCAGGATCTCCAGCATGGTGTAGCTGTCTTTACCGCCGGACAGACAGACCATGATGCGGTCGCCTTCTTCAATCATATTGAAATCGGCGATCGCTTCGCCCACGTTGCGGCGCAGGCGCTTTTGCAATTTGTTGAGGTTGTACTGCTCTTTTTGGCTAACGGATTGCTTTTCTGACATTTAAATCGTGCTCATTCTCAATGGGGGGCACTAGGGGCATGGCGTTGTAGCCGCGAGTTTACCATTCAACCGGCCGCTTTTGATCATTATTCATCATCCTGCTGCCACGCGCCCGACGCGAGGCCTGTATGGTACGGATTGCGCGCAGGAATGCCAGCGGGTTTTTGCTGCGGCTGACGCCGGCGGTAAAAGAACAGGGCGCGAATCGCTCGCGCCTTGAGGGAGGTTACTCTGCGGCGGATTTTTCCGCCTTGCCGGCCAGCAGGCTGAGGAAATCGTATTTCTCCTGCAGCTCTTTCTCGGCGGCCTGATACAGCGCGCTGGCCACTTCCGGCTGCTGCGCGTTCAGGCGGCGGAAACGCTGTTCTTTCAGCAGCGTTTCCGACAGGCTGCTGTTCGGCGGCCGCGAATCCAGCGCCAATGCGGCCTTGCCCTCGGCGCTGCGGCGCGGATCGAAGCGGTACAGCGGCCAGAAGCCGGTGGCGGTCAGCTGTTTCATCTGATCGTGGCTGAGCGCCAGATCGTAGCCGTGCTCTTCGCACGGGCTGTAGGCGATGATCAGCGACGGCCCCGGATAGGCCTCGGCCTCCTGAATTGCTTTCACCGTTTGGTTGAGCTGCGCCCCCAGCGAGATCTGCGCCACGTAGACATGGCCGTACATCATCATGCTGACGCCCAAATCCTTGCGCGCCTTGCGCTTGCCGTGTTCGCCGAACTTGGTCACCGCGCCGAGCGGCGTGGCCTTCGACTGCTGGCCGCCGGTGTTGGAGTAGCACTGGGTGTCGAGCACCAGCACGTTGACGTTCTCCGTCAGGCTGAGGACGTGATCCAAACCGCCGAAGCCGATGTCGTAGGCCCAACCGTCACCGCCGATCAGCCAGATGGATTTATCCACCAGGTAGTCGGCGCCGGCCGCCAGCTGGCGCGCGTCTTCGCCTTCGAGATTGGCCAACAGCGTGCGCAGTTCGGCGATCTGCTTACGGCGCGGCTCCGGCGCCACGTCGCCCATCTGCAGGGCATTGACCAACCGCTCCGGCAGCTGCGGCGCCAGAGCATTTAGCAGGCGCAGCACTCGCGCGCGATGTTGATCGACCGTTAAACGGAAGCCCAGGCCGAATTCGGCGTTGTCTTCGAACAGCGAGTTGGCCCACGCCGGGCCGCGCCCTTCGGCGTTGGTGGTGTACGGCGTGGTCGGCAGGTTACCGCCGTAGATCGACGAGCAGCCGGTAGCGTTGGCGATCAGCAAGCGGTCGCCATAGAGCTGGGTCAACAGCTTGATGTACGGCGTTTCGCCGCAGCCGGAGCAGGCGCCGGAGTACTCGAACAGCGGCGTGATCAGCTGCGAGGTGCGAATGTCGATGCGCTCCAGCTGCGCCGGATCGATTTCCGGCAGCTGCAGGAAGAAGTCGTAGTTGTTTTTTTCCGCCGTCAGATTATCGAGGCGCGAAGCCATGTTGATGGCCTTGATCTCCGGGTTCTGGCGATCTTTCGCCGGGCAGACCTCGACGCACAGGTTACAGCCGGTGCAATCCTCCGGCGCTACCTGCAGCACGTATTTCTGGCCGCGCATATCGCGCGCTTTGACATCCAGCGACTGCAGGGAGGCGGGGGCGTGCTCCATCTCCGCCGGCTGAACCACCTTGGCGCGAATGGCGGAGTGCGGGCAGGCGGCGACGCAGTGGTTGCACTGGGTACACAGGTCGGGCTGCCAGATCGGGATCGCTTCGGCGATGTTGCGCTTTTCCCATTGGGTGGTGCCCACCGGCCAGGTGCCGTCCGGTGGGAAGGCGGAAACCGGCAGCGCATCGCCCAGCCCAGCCAGCATCGCGGCGGTGACGGTTTTGACGAAGTCCGGCGCGGCGTCCGAGACCACCGGCGGGCGCATCGGGCTGCTGGCGTCGACCGGCTGCAGCGGGATCTCGGTCAGCGCGGCCCGGGTGGCGCCCAGCGCCTGCCAGTTGCGCTCGACGATCTCCTGGCCCTTGCTGCTGTAGCTGCGGGCGATGGCGTCCTGCAGCTGTTGCAGCGCCACGTCGCTCGGCAGGATCTGCGTCAGGTGGAAGAACGCCATCTGCATCACGGTGTTGATGCGCGCGCCGAGCCGGCATTCGCGCGCCAGCTTGGCGGCGTTGATGATATAGAAACGCGCCTGGCGTTGGTGCAACAGCGCCTGAACCTCCTGCGGCAGGCGCGACCAGACCTCGTCGGCGCCGTAAGGGGTATTGAGCAGGAAGGTGCCGCCGGGCTTCAGGCGTTCGACCATTTGGTACTTATCGATAAACTGCAGCTGGTGGCAGCCGACGAAGTCCGCGCGGCTGACCAGGTAAGCCGAGTTGATCGGCTGCTCGCTGACGCGCAGGTGCGACACCGTCAGGCCGCCGGCCTTTTTGGAGTCGTAGACGAAATAGCCCTGGGCATACAGCGGCGTGGCATTGCCGATGATCTTGATGTTGTTCTTGGTGGCCGAGACCGAGCCGTCGCTGCCCAAACCGTAGAACAGCGCTTCCAGCGAGGCGCGCTGCGGCAGGATTTCGTCGCTCAGCGGCAGCGAAAGCCCGGTGACATCATCGAAGATGCCGACGGTAAAGCGCGGGCGCGGCTGCGGCTGGGCCAGCTCGCGGAACACCGCCAGCGCGCAGTCGGGGCCGAACTCTTTCGACGACAGGCCGTAACGGCCGCCGATCACCCGCGGCAGCGTGGTGCGCTCACCCCGGCTGTAGGCTTCCGCCAGCGCGGTCATCACGTCCAGATACAGCGGCTCGGCCAGCGCGCCCGGTTCTTTGGTGCGATCGAGCACCGCGACGCTGCGCACGCTGTCCGGCAGCGCGCCGAGCATATGCTGGGCGGAGAACGGCCGGAACAGCCGCACCTTCAGCACGCCGACTTTCTCGCCGCGGGTCAGCAGGGTGTCGATCACCTCTTCGCAGGTGCCGGCGGCGGAGCCCATCACCACCACCACGCGCTCGGCCTGCGGGTGGCCGTAATAGTCGAACGGCCGATAGTGGCGGCCGGTGAGGGCGGCGAAGGCTTCCATGGCGTCGATCACGTGCTGGCCGGTGGCGTCATACCACGGGTTGGTGGCTTCGCGCGACTGGAAATAGGTGTCCGGGTTGGCGGAAGTGCCGCGCACCACCGGATGATCCGGCGACAGCGCCCGGCTGCGGTGAGCGTCGATCGCCGCCTGCGGCAGCATTTGCCGCAGCGTATCGTCGCTGAGCGGCACGATCTTGTTGATTTCGTGCGAGGTGCGGAAGCCGTCGAAGAAATGGATAAACGGCACGCGCGCGTTGAGGGTGGCGGTCTGCGAGATCAGCGCGAAGTCCTGCGCCTCCTGCACGCTGCCGGCGCACAGCATGGCGCAGCCGGTCTGGCGCACCGCCATCACGTCCGAGTGGTCACCGAAGATGGACAGCGCGTGCGTGGCTACGGTGCGCGCGGCGACGTGCAGCACAAACGGCGTCAGCTCGCCGGCCAGTTTGTACAGCGTCGGGATCATCAACAGCAGACCCTGCGATGAGGTGAACGAGGTCGACAGCGCGCCGGTTTGCAAGGCGCCGTGCACGGTGGCGATAGCGCCGCCTTCCGACTGCATTTCCACTACCCGGGGAATATCGCCCCAGATGTTTTGCCGGCCATCACCGGACCAGGCATCCGCCTGCTCCGCCATGGTGGAACTCGGCGTGATAGGGTAGATGGCAATCACTTCGTTGGTGCGATAGGCCACGGAAGCGACTGCATTATTACCATCTGTAGTTATCATCGGCGTTACCTTTTCATTGCTCTCAAAGCCGCGAAAGCGCACTTTCGCAGTAATGGAAAAAAGTCTAACAGAGGGTTTGAACGCGGCTTTATCGTGTTTGTGTGGCGGGTGACAAATCGTCAAAGGCCTATTTCCTCGTCGATTGGGGGCCGGCGGCAATAAATTGTTTTCACCGTTTAAAGACAATTTATTTCCGGCACGTCATAATTGCGCATCGGCAAACTGACAGAAGAAAATCATGAGCGCATTTATGTATTTGACGATGGCGATAGTTGCGGAAGTGATCGCCACCACCATGTTGAAAGCTTCCGAGGGCTTTACCCGCCTGTGGCCGTCGCTGCTGGTGGTGCTGGGCTACGGCGTGGCATTTTGGGGGCTGTCGATGGTGGTCAAGAGTATGCCGCTGGGCATCGTGTATGCGATTTGGTCAGGCATGGGGATCGTGCTGGTGTCGGTCGCCGCGGTATTTGTTTATCAGCAAAAATTGGATTGGCCGGCGATCGTCGGCATGGGATTAATTATTGCCGGCGTGCTGGTGATTAATTTACTGTCCAAAGCCACGGTGCACTGAGTGTTATTTTAATGTGAAAAAAGGCCGGCGCGACAGCGAGTCGCGCCGGTTGAAGAATTCAGCCATCATTCACTGAAAATAGTGGAATGCTAATTACTTAGCGCCGCCAGCATAGACGCAAATATCGTCCTCTCCGGTAGCAAAAAATGCGCCGTTTTACTGAAAGCACGCGAAGATAATGAATAGCGATATCGCCGGAAAAACTTCCTGGTCGGCAGCGGTGACGTTATCACTTTCTGCGTGCGGCCGAAGCCTGGCAGCGGGTGGCGCCGTCACGTTTGGCACCGCGCGCCGGTGCGGAAATATTCTGCAAACAAAATAAATGTCCGGCCGACGCAAAAAAACGACAAATAATGGCTGGAATATATTTTCATTATTTATATATCGAGCTAGATTAAACAAGTTTGCATCAAAGATAGCGAAACGTGTCCGCCAAGTGACGCGCGTTATCAGCAATGGCGATTTTACACAGCGCAGTTCCGGGTTCAGGAGTGGGATAATGACGACATCAAAATGGCTGCTTGCCAGCGCCGTGCTGCTTTTAGCCGCCTGCAGCAGCAATAACGAAGAGCCAGTACAGCAGGGCAACAGTGCCAGAATCAATACGTTGCAGACCAGCGCCGGTTGCGCGGCGGTCGGCGGCGTCACCACCATCGCGCACAACCTGAACGGTGAAGCGCTGCGCATGTGCCAAATGCCGAACGGCAAGCAGTGCGAAGAACGCACGCTGGGCCTGGGCAGCTGCGCCGGGTAAGCCCGCGGTGCCAGGCCTGGCGCGCAGGATCAATACACCCAATCGCGCAGGGTATAGATAAGCGTGTGGCCGCTGCCGTTGAGCGTCAGCTGCTGGGCGCTTAGCGTCACTTCGGCGCCGTTTTCCAGCACGGGGCCGATCACTTGATCCCAGCGGTTGCGCTGTTCATCAGGGCACAGCCTGCGCGTCGTGGCCAGCGGTTTCACCGTCAGCACGCCGTCGCGTAATTGCCCCTGGCCGAAGAAGCGGTTGCACATCGCGCCGGAGACATGCAGGTTCTCGCCGAACTCCAGATTGAGCAGGCCGCCGCCCGCCGGTGGCTTCGCCGTTTCGCCATCCACGCTCTGCAACACGAAGTTGTGATGCAGCAGATCGCCTGGCGTGACGGCCGTATGTGGTTTCATGCTGCACCCCGCTAAAGCCAGCGCCGCAAGGGCGGCTACCGTGGTTTTTCTCATCGCGTTCTCTCAAATAAACAGGGCGCCGCAAGGGCGCCCCGAGGTGACGCTCAGGCGTTCAACTGGTTCGGGCAGGCTTCGCCGCGATCCAACTGGCTGATGTTCTGCAGCGTGGTTTGCGAAATGCTGGTCAGCGCCTCTTCGGTCAGGAAGGCCTGATGGCCGGTAAACAGCACGTTGTGGCAGGCCGAGAGGCGGCGGAACACGTCGTCCTGAATCACGTCGTTAGACTTGTCTTCGAAGAACAGATCGCGTTCGTTCTCGTAAACGTCCATTCCCAGCGCGCCGATTTTCTGCTGCTTCAGCGCGTCGATGGCGGCGGTGGAGTCGATCAGCGCGCCGCGGCTGGTGTTGATCACCATCACGCCGTTTTTCATCATCGCAAAGGCGTCGGCATTCAGCAGATGGTGGTTTTCCGGCGTCAGCGGGCAGTGCAGGGTGATCACGTCGGACTGCGCGTACAGCGTTTTCAGGTCGACATACTCCGCGCCCAGTTCCAGCGCCTGTTCGCTCGGGAACGGATCGTAAGCCAGCAGCTTCATGCCGAAGCCTTTCAGAATGCGCATCGTCGCCACGCCGATTTTACCGGTGCCGATCACGCCGGCGGTGCGATTGTGCATGTTAAAGCCGATCAGCCCTTCCAGCGAGAAATTGGCGTCGCGGGTGCGTTGATAGGCGCGGTGAATACGGCGGTTCAGGCACATCATCATGCCTACCGCGTGCTCCGCCACGGCTTCCGGTGAGTAGGCCGGCACGCGCACCACCTTGATGCCCAGTTCTTTGGCGGCGTCCAGATCGACATTATTGAAACCGGCGCAGCGCAGGGCGAGAATTTCGACGCCCAGCGCCGCCAGTTCTTCGAGCACTTCACGGCTGCCGTCGTCGTTGACGAAGATACACACCGCCTTGCAACCGGCGGCCGTTTTGGCGGTTTTTTTGCTGAGTAAAAAGTCGAAGAATTCCAGCTCATAGCCAAACTGCTGATTCACCAGTTCGAGATATTTACGGTCATACTGTTTGGTACTGTATATCGCCAATTTCATCGTGGTTTCTCCACCGTGATTTTGTGATCAATTTAACAGATTTTAGTAAATTCGACAATTGGTTAGCAGTTTGTCCCGCGCGGGGCTTGTTCTATCAGACAGGGGAGTGAAACCGGCCCGCATTGGGCCGGTTCACGCGGTTTTAACGAGCGATTTCCGTGTAATGATGCTCATCGTAATCATGGGTCAAATAACTGTTAACGACATCGTTAAAGGCGATCCAATGAGGCGTTTTCTGGTGTGCTGAAAGCGCCGCCTTATCGTCCCAGTTTTCGAGCAGCGCGTAGCTGTTCTCATCGCTCTGGCATTGCCAAAGCTGGTAAAAAGAGCAGCCGGTTTCTTTATTGGATTCCTGCACCATGGTGTTGAGCAGGCTCAGAAACGCTTGCCGCTTGGCCGGATTGACCTGAAAAAAGACGTTGAGCGTAATCATGATTGATTTCCTCGGTCGGTAATGAAACTGGATATCTCCAGGGGCAGCATTGTGCTGACAGCGAGGATTTTACGGACTTGATGGCTGACTAAAAGTGAAATAAAGTTCGTGAATCGTTCACTTTTGGTGAAGGCTTAAGATGTTTAAACGTGCCCAGTTAGCCACCTTTTGCATGGTGGTGGAGTCGGAGAGTCTCACGGCCGCGGCGGAGCGGCTGTTTTGCGTGCCCTCTAACGTGACCAAGAAATTAAAAGAGCTGGAAATGGCGTGCGGCGTCACGCTGTTCGAGCGTGAGCGCAATCGGCTGTCGCTCACGCCGGAAGGCCGGGCGCTTTACCATAAGGCCAAGCGTTTTTTGGCGCTCGAGGAGCGGGCGCGATCGCAGCTTGAACAGGATCCGGTGCAGGGCGAACTGAGGCTTGGCGCGCTGGATATCGCGTTGAGTCATCATTTGCCGCAAAAGTTGGCCCATTACCGTGCGCAAAATCGCCGCGTTCAGCTGAGTGTGGTGCAGGGATATTCGCTGGATCTGGAGTTTCAGCTGCAAAAAGGGGCGCTGGACGTGGTGTTTTCAGATGGGCCGATCGAACATCCGCAGATGCAGAGCCGGCGTGCTTTCCAGGAGCGTTTGGTCTTCATTGGCGGGGCATGTCGGCCGGCGTTGTTGGCAAAAAACGATCTCTATGTTTATTCGCGGCAATGCCACTATCGCCATCTGGTGGACGCCTGGCTGCAGAAGCAGCAAGTCATCCCCGCCGCGCTGCTGGAGGTGGAATGCTACGACGTGATATTTGCCTGCGTAACAGCGGGATTAGGCTATGCGTTTGTGCCCGAAAGTCTGGCGCGGCAGCGAAAGGTTGCATACATAGAATGCGGGAATGAAATGCGCAGCGATATTTATGCTATCTGGCGTAAAGCGAGCGACAGCCGCATATTGCACGATTTTATTGACGCCGTGATTCGGCATTAAGGCAAAAAAATCCCCACGGGGGTGTGGGGAATGGCTTCTCTAGTACACAGTTAGCTAGCAGCTGAACTTTTATTAGAATGGTTGCAAGACTATTAATCATCAATGGCAACGACAATAACAAAAGTCTGAAAACTGTCCTGTTTATGTGATGCATATGTAACGAAAATCTACAACTCCGCACGCGTTTGCGCCAAAAAGGTGCAAATCGCCGCTGCGACCCCGCTCAGCTTCACCCTATGTCAAATTCATGCCATCATTATTGTCAATTCAGGCATAGACTTAACCAATGCCTAACTCAGGAACGAAGCAACCATTTAATGACCAGGCGATTAAAAGTATTCATAGGGACGGTGGCGGGCTGCGCAATTCTGGTGCTGGCGTTGTGGCAAACTTTGCCGCGCTGGCTGCCGGGCGTGTTATCGCATTGGTTGCCGGCGGGAAGCCGCCTGGAGTTGCAGGGCAAATTGCACTGGCGCCAGGGCGGCCTGGCGCTGGCGGGGGCGCGTTTCACCGCGCAAGATTGCCTGCTGGCCAACGTCGGGCCGACGCGGTTGGCTTACCGCCAGGGCCGCTGGCAGCTGTCGAGCGATAAGGTCAGCGTCGATAGCGCCTGTTTGTCAAAACTGCCGGGCGGCGATGCCAACAGCGCGCCGCTGGCGCTCGATCAGCTGCAGCAACAGCTGCCGCCGCTGGACCTCACCATTAATGACCTGACGCTGGTTCCCTGGCAGCGCTATGCCGGCAAGCTGCAGCTTTCCTCCGGCCCTGACGGGCAACGCCTGCATTATCAGGGGCCGAATCTCAGCGCCGAGGCGCAGCTGGATGAAAAACAGCAGCTGACGTTGCAGAGCCTGACCGTCGTCCCGCCCAACAGCGCGCAACCGCTGCGTCTCGCCGGCAAGATAACCATTCCGCTGGATCTGGCCAGCCTGCCGACGCAGGGCGCGCTGCAGGGGGAAATGCAGACCGCCTATCTGGAAAAACCGGTATTGCTGGACATGCGCTGGCAACAGCGGCAGGGCGTGTTGACGGTAAGCGAAAAAGGCGACGATCGGCCGCTGGCGGTGCTGCCGTGGGAAGTCGCGCCGCAGCGGGTCAGCATCAGGCAGGGCGAGTGGCGTTGGCCGTACAGCGGGCAACCGTTGAACGGCGGCCTGAGCGTTGCGCTGCACGACTGGAGCAAAGGGTGGGATGAAACGGAGATCAGCGCGCGGCTGAACGTGATCACCGCCGGCCACAACGGCAAGGGCAATGCGGTGCTCACCCTCGGGCCGGGCAAGGTAGGGTTGACCGACAGCGATCTGCGCTTCCAATTGACCGGTCAGGCCAATCTGGCCGACTTCTCCGCCACCGCGTCGATTCCGGGCGTGATCGGCGGCAGCATTCTCAACCCGACGCTGGTGCTGCAGCCGGGGTCGCTGTTGCGCCTGTGGGGCAAGGTGACGCCGGAAATGACGCTGGAAGAGGCGCGTTTGCCGCTGGCGGGCGTGAAGGTGACTGCCGCCGGTATCACCGGCCGCCTGCAGGCGATTCTGAACGCCAGCGATAGCTATTGGGGGCGCTTCAAGCTGCACCTGGACGGCCAGGCGCAGGATTTCTGGCCGGACAAGGGCGACTGGCAGTGGCGTTACTGGGGCAACGGCCGGTTGCCGCCGCTGCAGGCCGCCTGGGACGTCGCCGGCAGCGGGCGCTGGCAGGACAGCGAGCTGGTGCTCGACAAGCTCTCCACCGGTTTCGATAAATTGAAGTATGGTTTGGTGACGGTCGCCGCGCCGCGCCTGAGCCTCAACCGGCCGCTGCGCTGGCGGCGTGATGAACAAAGCCCGCAGTTCAACGGCGAGCTGCAACTGGCGGCGGATAAGGTCAGCTTCAGCGACGGCGGCCATCTGCCGGCGCCGGTGCTGGCGCTGCAGGTGAACGGCCTTTCGCCGGACAGTTTCCAGCTGCAGGGCAAACTGCAGGCACAGCAGATCGGGCCGATCGCGCTGCGCGGCCGTTGGGACGGCGAACGCCTGCGCGGTGAAGCCTGGTGGCCGAAACAGTCGCTGAAGGTCTTCCAGCCGCTGCTCGCGCCGGATCTCAATCTCACGCTGCGCGATGGCGAGTTTTATGCGCAGTCGGCGTTTTCCGCCGCTCGCGAGCAGGGCTTCGAAGCCGGCGGCCACTGGGTGGTGAAAAACGGCGGCATGTGGCTGAAAGACGGCGAAATGAGCGGCCTGGACTTTATCCTTTCGTACCGGTTCAAGCAGCATCAGTGGCTGCTGGGGGCCAAACAGCCGGTGTCGCTGCGCATCAAGTCTTTCAGCAACCTGTTCGAGATGCAGAACATTTCCGCCGATCTGCAGGGCACCTATCCTTATAGCGAAGGGCAGCCGCTGACGTTGAGCAACGTCGGCGTGGACATGCTCAACGGGCATATCAGCCTGTCGGCGCTGCGGTTGCCGCAGCATGACGCCGCGGTGCTGAAGCTGGACAAGGTCGATCTCAGCGCGCTGTTTACCGCCCTGAAGCCGAAGCAGTTCGCCATGTCCGGCCGGGTCGACGGTGAGCTGCCGCTGTTCCTGAACCACCCGAAATGGCTGGTGCAGAACGGCTGGATCGCCAACGCCGGCACGTTGACGCTGCGGCTGGACAAAGACATGGCCGACGCCATCGGCAGCAACAACCTGGCGACCGGCGCGGCGATCGACTGGCTGCGCTACATGGAAATCAACCGTTCGCACGCCCGGGTCGATCTCGACAACCTGGGCGAACTGACGCTGAGCGCGCGTATCGACGGCATCAACCCGCAGAAGAACGCCAAGCGCGAGGTGATCCTGAACTATCGGCATCAGGAAAACGTGTTTCAGCTGTGGCGCAGTTTGCGCTTCGGCGACAATTTACAGGAGTGGCTGGAGCAGGCCCTCTCACAACCTGGGGAGCAACAATGAAAATCATGAGTGTGTCGACGCTGGCAGCGCTGCTGTGCGTTTCGCTGCTGAGCGGCTGCGTGCCGCGCATCGAGGTGGCGACGCCGAAGGATCCGATCACCATCAATATGAACGTCAAGATCGAGCATGAAATTCATATCAAGGTGGATAAGGACGTCGAAAACCTGCTGAAAACCCAAAGCGGTCTGTTCTAGGAGCCGACATGAAAAAACGTTATTTGTGGCTGGCCGGCGCCGCCTGGTTGTTCAGCGGCGTGGCGATGGCGTTGACGCTGGATGAGGCGAAGCAGCAAGGGCGGGTGGGCGAAACCCTGAGCGGCTATATCGCCCCGGTGAAGCAGGACGCGGAAACGCTGGCGCTGGTGAAGCGCATCAACGCCGGCCGCGCCGAGAAGTATCAGGAAGTGGCGGACGGCAACCATATCGCCGTCGACGAAGTGGCGCGCATGGCCGGGCAGAAGCTGGTGACGCGGGCGCAGAGCGGCGAGTATGTGCGCGGCATCAACGGCCAGTGGCTGAAGAAATAAAAAAAAGCGCGCCGTCTGGCGCGCCAAGAGATACGGATAGATGATTATTATGAGGGTAGTGCAGGTTTGACAGGACTTGCTTCTTGTCCGGCAGGGGCACGGCGCCCCCTGCGCAGGATCTTAGGCAGACACCACCTGAGACAGGGCCGCCTTGGCGTCTTCCTGTGCTTTGGTCGCCACTTCCGGGCCGTAGGCGATGCCTTCCGCGAAGACGAACTCCACGTCGGTAATGCCGATGAAGCCCAGGAACAGACGCAGGTAAGGTTCCACCAGGTCGGTCGGGGTGCCTTTATGAATGCCGCCGCGGCTGGTCAGGATCACCGCGCGTTTGTTTTTCACCAGGCCTTCCGGACCGTTTTCGGTGTAACGGAAGGTCACGCCGGCGCGGGCAACCAGGTCGAAATAGTTTTTCAGCTGGGTCGGGATGTTGAAGTTGTACATCGGCGCGGCAATCACGATGACGTCATTGGCCTGCAGCTCAGCGATCAGCTCGTCCGACAGGGCCAGCGCTTCTTGTTGACGCGGGGTCAACGGAGCATCGGAAGGACGCAGCGCGCCGACCAGTTCACCGTCCAGCACCGGGATGGGCTGTGCGGCCAGATCGCGCACGGTGATGGTGTCGCCGCTGTGGGCGTTGCTCCATTGCTCTACGAAGAAATCGGCCAGTTGGTTAGACTGAGAGTAGGTCGCCAGGATGCTTGATTTCAGAACCAATACGTTGCTCATCGATAATTCCTTACGTTGTGACAGTGACATCAGGACTCAGCGTCCCTTGCATGGAGTACATGCTATTCACATTCCTCCAACAGTGATAGCGCAATATTTCGAGATCTTCGTTCGATTTTATTGAATGACATGGCGAGGCTTTACTCGCGGAAGTAGGGGGAGAAAGCCGTTTGTGATAGGCTGTGCGGCTAAAGCAAAAAAATCGCTAAAAAAACATCAAACCGTTGCCAAGCCTGGCCTTGGCGGCGAAGAAACAAGGAACACCGAACGTGAAATCTCCGCTCGAGGCACTGCCGGCCCAACTGGGTGAGCTGATGCTCCGCGATCAACAACGTCTGCGTCGTCGCCTGCAGGGCGCACGAAAAATCAAAAATCCCGATGCCCAGCTGGCGGTGGCCGCCGAAGTAGAAAGCGACATCGCGGCGGCGCGGCAAAAAGTGCAGGCGCGCGCCGCGTCTTGCCCGCGCATTACCTATCCGGAAAGCCTGCCGGTCAGCCAAAAAAAACAGGACATATTAAACGCCGTCCGCGATCACCAGGTGGTGATTGTCGCCGGGGAGACCGGCTCGGGGAAAACCACCCAGCTGCCGAAGATCTGCCTGGAACTGGGGCGCGGGGTGAAAGGGCTGATCGGCCATACCCAGCCGCGCCGCCTGGCGGCCCGCACCGTCGCCAACCGCATCGCCGACGAGCTGGAAACCCCGCTCGGCGGCAGCGTCGGCTACAAGGTGCGCTTCAACGATCAGGTAGGAGAAAATACCCTGGTCAAGCTGATGACCGACGGTATCTTGCTGGCGGAAATTCAGCAGGATCGCCTGCTGATGCAGTACGACACGCTGATCATCGATGAAGCGCACGAGCGCAGCCTCAACATCGACTTTATTCTTGGCTACCTGCGCGAACTGCTGCCGAAGCGCCCGGATCTCAAGGTGATCATCACCTCGGCGACCATCGATCCGCAGCGCTTCTCGCGCCATTTCAACAATGCGCCAATCATCGAGGTTTCCGGCCGCACCTACCCGGTGGAGGTGCGCTACCGTCCGGTGGTCGACGACGGCGACGATACCGATCGCGACCAGCTGCAGGCGATTTTCGATGCGGTGGACGAGCTTGGCCGCGAAGGGCCGGGCGACATTCTGATCTTCATGAGCGGCGAGCGCGAGATCCGCGATACCGCCGACGCCCTGAACCGCCTCAATCTGCCGCACACCGAGGTGCTGCCGCTGTATGCACGCCTGTCGAACAGCGAGCAGAACCGGGTGTTCCAGTCGCACCACGGCCGCCGCATCGTGCTGGCCACCAACGTGGCGGAAACCTCGCTGACGGTGCCGGGCATCAAGTACGTCATCGATCCGGGCACCGCGCGCATCAGCCGCTACAGCTTCCGCACCAAGGTGCAGCGCCTGCCGATCGAACCGGTGTCGCAGGCTTCTGCCAACCAGCGTAAAGGGCGCTGCGGCCGCGTATCGGAAGGAGTGTGCATCCGCCTGTACTCCGAGCAGGATTTCCTGTCGCGGCCGGCGTTTACCGATCCGGAAATTCTGCGCACCAACCTGGCGTCGGTCATTCTGCAGATGACCTCGTTGGGGCTGGGCGACATCGCCGCGTTTCCGTTCGTCGAGGCGCCGGACAAGCGCAACATTCAGGATGGCGTGCGCCTGCTGGAAGAGCTGGGGGCGATCGCCACCGCCGACAACGGCCACTATCAGCTGACGCCGCAGGGCCGCCAGCTGGCGCAGTTGCCGATCGACCCGCGTCTGGCGCGCATGGTGCTGGAAGCGCAGAAGAGCGGCAGCGTGCGCGAGGTGATGATCATCACCGCCGCGCTGTCGATTCAGGATCCGCGTGAGCGCCCGATGGACAAGCAGCAGGCCTCGGATGAAAAACACCGCCGCTTCGCCGACAAGGACTCGGACTTCCTGGCGTTCGTCAACCTGTGGGATTATCTGCAGGAGCAGCAAAAGGCGAACTCCTCCAGCCAGTTCCGCCGGCTATGCCGCAACGATTTCCTCAACTACCTGCGGGTGCGCGAGTGGCAGGATATCTACACCCAGCTGCGCCAGGTGGTGAAAGAGCTGGGGCTGCCGATCAACAGCACGCCTTCCGACTACCGCAGCGTGCACACCGCGCTGCTGACCGGCCTGCTGTCGCACATGGGCCAGAAGGATGCGGACAAGCAGGAATACACTGGCGCGCGCAACGCCCGCTTCTCCATCTTCCCCGGCTCCGGCCTGTTCAAGAAGCCGCCGAAGTGGACCATGGTGGCCGAGCTGGTGGAAACCAGCCGCCTGTGGGGGCGCATCGCCGCGCGCATCGAACCGGAATGGATCGAGCCGCTGGCTCAGCACCTGGTGAAACACAGCTACAGCGAACCGCACTGGTCGAAGTCGCAGGGGGCGGTGATGGCCAGCGAAAAGGTCACGCTGTTCGGCCTGCCGATCGTCGCGGCGCGCCAGGTCAACTACGGCTCCATCGATCCGCTGCTGTGCCGCGAGCTGTTTATCCGCCATGCGCTGGTGGAGGGCGACTGGCAGACGCGCCACGCCTTCTTCCGCGAAAACCAAAAGCTGCGCGCCGAAGTGGAGGAGCTGGAGCATAAATCACGCCGCCGCGACATTCTGGTGGATGACGAAACGCTGTTCGGCTTCTACGATCGCCGCATCCCCAACGACGTGGTTTCCGGCCGTCATTTCGACAGCTGGTGGAAGAGCGCGGCCAAACAGCAGCCGGATCTGCTGAACTTCGAAAAAGAGATGCTGATCAAGGACGGCGCCAACAAGATCAGCGCGCTCGATTACCCGAACTTTTGGCATCAGGGCAACCTCAAGCTGCGGCTGAGCTACCAGTTTGAACCGGGCACCGACGCCGACGGCGTGACGGTGCACATTCCGCTGCCGATCCTCAACCAGGTGGAGGAGCAGGGCTTCGAATGGCAGATCCCCGGCATCCGCCGCGAGCTGGTGATTGCGCTGATCAAATCGTTGCCGAAACCGGTGCGCCGCAACTTCGTGCCGGCGCCGAACTACGCCGAGGCGTTCCTTGGCCGCGTCACTGCGCTGGAATTGCCGCTGCTGGACGCGCTGGAGCGCGAGCTGCGGCGCATGACTGGCGTGACCGTGTCACGTGATGACTGGCAGTGGGATCAGGTACCCGATCACCTGAAGATGACCTTCCGCGTGGTGGGCGAGAAAAATCAGACGCTGCGCGAAGGCAAAGACCTGGCCGCGTTGCGCCTGCAGCTGAAAGAGAAGGTGCAGGAGACGCTGTCGGCGGTGGCCGACGATGGGCTGGAGCAGAGCAATCTGCATGTCTGGAGCTTTGGCCAACTGCCGGCGTTTTACGAGCAGAAGCGCGGCGGCTATTCGATGAAGGCTTACCCGGCGTTGGTGGATGAAAAGGACAGCGTGGCGATCCGCCTGTTCGACAGCGAAAGCGAGCAGCAACAGGCGATGTGGCAGGGCACGCGCCGCCTGCTGTTGTTGAATATTCCTTCGCCGATCAAATACCTGCATGAAAAGCTGCCGAACAAGGCCAAGCTGGGGCTCTACTTCAACCCGTACGGCAAGGTGCTGGAGCTGATCGACGACTGCATTTCGTGCGGTATCGACAAGCTGATCGCCGAACACGGCGGCCCGGTCTGGCAAGAAGAAGGCTTTGCGCGCCTGCAGGAGCAGATCCGCGCCGAGCTGAACGACACGGTCGTCGAGGTGGCCAGGCAGGTTGAGCAGATCCTGACGGCGGTCTTCAACATCAACAAACGGCTGAAAGGCCGGGTGGACATGTCGTTGGCGCTGGCGTTGTCGGACATCAAAACCCAGCTTGGCGGCCTGGTCTACCGCGGTTTCGTCACCGGCAACGGCTGGAAACGCCTGCCGGACACGCTGCGCTACCTGCAGGCGATCGAACGCCGATTGGAAAAACTGGCCATCGATCCGCATCGCGATCGCGCGCAGATGCTGCGGGTTGAGCAGGTGCAGCAGGCCTGGCAGCAGTGGCTGAATAAGCTGCCGCCAAAGCGGCAGCAGGAGGAAGAGGTGAAAGCGGTGCGCTGGATGATCGAAGAGCTGCGCGTCAGCCTGTTCGCGCAGCAGCTGGGCACGCCGTACCCGATCTCCGACAAGCGCATTCTGCAAACTATCGAGCAGCTTTCGGGCTAAGTTCGGGCGCGCCGGCCGGCGTCGAACGACAGACAGCACAACTGGCCGGGCAGAAGGTTTTGGGCCGCCGGGCGAGAGGGGGCACCGTGGAGGCATTCCCCTGGCATATTTCTGCCAGGGGGCGTTTGCCTGTCCAGGCTCGGCTCCGATGGCATGAAAGGCGAGCCGAACCCTCTTCGAGTGCGCTGGAGGCTGCATTACTGAGAGAACGGGGATGTTTCAGGTGCATGTTTGTCTCAAAGTCTGTTTCGAAAACCTCGAATACCAGATGCGTGACTACACTGAATTTAATGATTCAGCGTGATTTCAAACGAATTGTTGAAAGAAAAAATAAGGGATGCCTGAGGTACAGAGGCCTTTTTTCAGCCATTATCTCTGAATGCCGCTCCATTTAAAAACATGTGGACTGCATGGCAAACCATTTCCTGAATTTGCGGTGTACTTAGCGGGGTTAATTGGCGCTGGTACACACGCATATCAACCTCTGCGGTTAATAGCGACAAAAATTGTAAAGCTCTAAGGTGCGGATCTGCCAAATGCAGTTCCTTACGCTCCATCGCTATCGCCATGAGTTCCGAGAGTTTTGTTACACTTTCTCGTATTCCTGCATCATAAAATAGAGTGCCGATATCAGAATTACCAGACTCGGCAACCACCATCCGATAAACGGCGATTGCGCTATTATCGTTGGCAACAACCTGCAGCTTTCGCTCGGCAAAACGCATCAAAGTCTGTTCCAGCGTGAAAGTTTGCGCATCAATCATCAGTCCCTCAGCGGCTTCTGTGAGGTGCTGAGTTGCATGTTCACGAACAACGGCGACAAATAGCGCCTCTTTAGAAGGGAAATAACGGTAAAGAGTCGCTTTCGATCCGCCAATCCGCTTGACCAGTTCATTCATTGACGCTCGTTCATAGCCCATTTCTTGAAAAAGCACTGCCGCTTCTTCGACGATAGCGTCGCGGCGTGCTTTAGTACGTACTTTCATTAGCATTCCTTACCGTTAAAGCAATGGTTACATGACAAGACGCTTTTTCTTGACACGCGATGAAACTGTGATAAAAGTGTACCAGGTGGTACTGTTTTGGTGTTTTTGTGATCGCTCTTGGTTGTATACACCACCATCCACCTAAAGAAAAAGTCTTGTTAAGCATCATATTTCGGTTGTTTTTCTGGGGAAAAACAATCAGTTAAAATCAGTATCGATGATATCTCTGGTCGGGAGTCTTAAATGTCTAATTACATCAACGCTTTTCTCTTGGTTGTTGCGGTACCTACCGTTATTTTGGCCGGATGTTCGGCAAAACCACCGGTACGGTATGCTAGCATTGATTCATCATCATTGCTCACTCCTAACACTGATGATAAATCCAACCGTATTCCTTACCGCTATGCCCCGCCAGTGGACTGGAGTAAATACACCAATATCATTATCGAACCGGTCGTTATTTATCAAGGGGGGGATCACCAGTTTGGCGATCTCTTACCGGAAGAGCGCAAGTTATTGGCGGATTATATGTATAACAAATTCAGCGAAAGTTTGCGTCCACACTTCCGGGAGGTCAGCACACCAATTTCCGGTACTATCCGATTAAAACTGACGCTAACAGGTGCTGATACGACGACGTCTTTTATCGGCACTATCACTAAGTTAGACCCTCTGGTGGGAGGGCCTTACAATATTGTGCAATCTATCCGTGGTGAGGAAGGATTATTCAACGGCTCAGTGAATTACGTTGTGGAGCTTTATGATGCTTCTAACCATAACCTTCTCAACGCCTACGTGGCCAGACAGTATCCGAATGCCATGAATATCGGTGCAAGTATCGGCTCGCTCAACGCGGCCGAGGTGGGAATTGACAAAGGTGCGGAAGAACTGGCTGAGATGTTGAATTAATTATGCTCAATGTGCTGATGGTGAAGCTGAATTACCGCCCTTAATGGCGAAAAGATATTTTACCAGAGCCGCCGACAGATAAACATGAGTGAGTCAAGTGGGTATATTAATCTACCACGGAGACAGTGCAATAGCATACATCGGCTATCAGAGAACATATGTTTGAGCTCAGTGCAAGGAGGGATGATGACGGTGGGCCGGTTTATAGTGATATTTACAATCATAGACATTTCATTTCTTGTGTTTGTTGTCTTACTGATTTTGTAAACGACACTGATATTTATAATTGGCAATGGATAGCTCAGCGGGTTTTTCTGGATGCATTATGGGAATACGGCATTTTTGCCTTATGCTCCACACAGCGGCGCCTATTCTGAAGAAGTCGCGCATCAGTATTTGAAAGCGGAATGATATGTTATCTGGCTTTTTTATAAAAATGGTCAGTTGCCAACTTTTTGATGAGCTCGTTGGCGGAAAGCAAAGCAAGGCAAGGCAAACCACGGTTACTGATAGATTTAACCCTCTCATCGGAGAAGATAGGGCATCATAATCTCAGTGATATTTGATGAATTATTTAAATGATAAATTTGTATAGGAGTAGCTTAATTATGGCAGATGAATATAGTATGCAATCGCAAGCGTCCTCTTGGCAGAGCGTATTACCCATTTCCCGTAATCTGTATTATGGCGGAAATTGGCATGCTCCCGTCGGAGGTGAAGTCAGAGCAGTGAATAGCCCAGGAACCGGAACGGAGTTATGCAAAGTTGCAGAAGCTGACGAACGCGATGTATCTTCCGTTATTGACGCCGCCAGAAATGGATTTCAGCTGTGGCGTCAAGTCAAGCCACTCGAAAGAGCAAAAACACTTCGAAAAATGGCTGCTGTAATCCGCAGCAATTTACGCGAGCTGGCGTTGCTTGATGCCATTGACTGCGGAAACCCTGTGCAGATGTTATATGGGGATGTGGCTGCGGCGGCAGAACTGCTGGACTTCTTTGCGGGACTTGTCACCGAGATGAAAGGAAGCTCAATCCCAATGGGAGTCGGGACCGTTAATTTTTCGACACGGGAGCCCTATGGTGTTGTTGCGCGAATAATTCCTTTCAACCACCCACTCCTGACGTGTGCGGGGAAAATAGCTGCGCCGTTGGCGGCGGGAAATGCCGTTATAATTAAACCCTCAGAGCAAAGTCCGCTCTCGGCGCTGAGACTGGCTGAGCTCTTTCACGAACTGTTGCCGCCAGGAGTCTTCAATGTGGTGACAGGAGGGAAGGCCGTTGGCGCTGCACTCTCGCAGCATCCAGGCGTTTCAATGATCACTGTAGTCGGAAGCATACCTACGGGGCGGGCGGTAATGCGTGCAGCCGCGGAAACGATAAAACCGGTGCTGCTTGAGTTAGGTGGAAAAAATGCCCTCATTGCCTTCTCTGATACTAATCCAGATCAAGTTGCCGATGCTGTGATACGTGGTATGAATTTTGAGTGGTGCGGGCAATCATGTGGTTCAACAAGCCGGGCATACATTCATAGCGATATATATGAGGATGTTATCGAAAAGGTTGCATCGCGCGTGACTCGATTTAAACCAGGCATACCGTCAGACCCTGAAACCACCATGGGGGCATTGATTTCTCAGGCTCAATTAAGCCGCGTGGAATCTTATGTTGAGCAGGCAAAGCTCGCTGGGGCACGGCTTATTGCCGGAGGCTCGAGGCCCGCACATGAATCACTAAAGAACGGCTGTTTTTTTGAAGCAACTGTATTTGCTGATGTAACCATGGATATGGATATTGCACGGGAAGAAATTTTTGGTCCCGTGTTGTCCATTATAAAATGGGATGACAAGAAAAGTCTTATTCAACAAGTGAATCAGTTGGATCTTGGGCTAACTTGTTCTATATGGACTGACAGCCTGCAAGACGCGAATCAATTGGCTCAGGATGTTGAGGCAGGGTTTGTGTGGATAAATGATGTGGCTAAACATTTTCTTGGTGCTCCATTTGGTGGTGTAAAACAGTCTGGGATTGGCCGAGAAGAGTGTTTGGGTGAGCTTTTGGCCTTTACCAGGGAAAAGAATATACATATCAATTTCACACCCAAATAAGTTGATTTGATACGGCATCGATTTTATGTAAAGGGAAATATAAGGAGTTTTCACGATGAGATTTCTGAGCATTTTATTAGAACCAAAGAGATAGAGTTATTTATATGTCATTATTGCCTCAGATTATTCCCCCAGAGCATGGCAATATTTTCAATCATTGGCATGACACAAAGAACTGTCGGGTTTTAATCAAGGCGATAATGGCATGTTTCTTAACATTAAAACCCTCTTTCTCTCGGACTAAACGCTGGTTAAGGGAGATCGCCTGAAACCAGCGCTTGTGGAGATAAAGGCTATTTGCCTGCCGCCAGGGCGTCCAGCGCTTCGCGGATGCCGGGCACCGCCAGGGCGCGGTTATCGGCGCGGTAGCGATCTTTCGCCGCCGGTGCCGAGCTTTGGATGGCGATCAACTGCCAGCCGTCGGCGGTTTTCAACAGCAGCGGTGAGCCGCTGTCGCCGGGCAGGGTATCACACTGGTGCGACAGTACGCCTTGCTGGGCCCAGCCGGTGACCTTGCAGTTTTGGTGGCTGTAGAGGTCATCCAGATGATCCTCCGGGTAACCCGCCTGAGTAATCAACCGCTTGGCCTGTTTCAGGGCCTGGGTCAGCGCCTTGCTGTCGCCTTGCCACAGCGGCAACGGTGCGATCGGCAGCGGCTTTTTGTCTTTCAGACGGATCAGCGCAAAGTCATAAGCGGCGGCGGCGGGCGGCACGATCCAGCCATCGCCGTCCGGCTTCAGCTTTTTGCCCAGCTTGCTGTCGACCAGAGTTTCGATATTGTCGGTTTGATACCGCCAGGATTTATCGCCCGCCACGAAGCGCAGGGCGATGGCTTTATCCAGTTGCCCCGGCGGCGCCAGCACGCAGTGGCCGGCAGTCAACGCCAGGTGTGGGGAGATCAGCGTGGCGGTACACAGATTGCCGCTGGCGGTTTCGACCTGGCCGATGGCCTGCCAGGGCTGGGCGGTGGTATCCGTGACCTTGATGCGTTCATCTTTGCCGAAAAACAGACGCGTTTGCTCGGCCTTGGACGGGCCGTCGGCGCGTGCCGCCTGAGCAGCGATGAGCGGGAGTGAGCACAGCAACAGTAAAACGGATTTGCGCATAGATCTCTTGCCTGACAAATACGGATCATCCATAAACACACTGAATGCTAACTATAGACTGATTTAGCATCCGTGTGGATGGGCAATAATTGATTTTTCAATAATTTCCCGCCGGCGATGCGGCAGGCTACAGGTAAAAAAAGACGGCGATCAGTCCGCAAAGGATCAGGGCGGTCAGAACGATCTCGAACAGGTAGCGGCGCAGCATCAATGCGAACCCCCGATAAAAAAACACCCGGCGAACCGGGTGTTGTACACGTCAAGCCTGAAACGGTGAGGGGACCCTCACGTTGTTACGCCTTTTTGTGGCTGGCTTTCTTGTGGTGTTTTTTAGCCGCCTGGGCTTTTTGGGCCGGGGCTTTCGCACCGGCTTTTTTGTGATGCTTTTTGGCCGCCTGAGCTTTCTGAACCGGGGCTTTCTTGCCGTGGTGTTTCACCTGGGCTTTAGCCGGCGCAGCGGTGGCGGTGGTTGCGCTAGCCGCAGGTGCGGTGGTGGCAGCCTCGGCAGCGAAAGCTACGGAAGACAGACCCATTGCAGCGGCAACAACCAGAGCTAATACTTTTTTCATCGCAGAATCCTCAATATGGCTTTTGGGTATCAACCCCACTGCGGGGCCGTTGAAATGATAGTAGGCAAACGGCGTCCGCCTTTCCGTGAGTGATTGGTTTCGGCATGTAACCTAATGTACAGGGCGGCGGTGGGGAGTGGGATTGCTGTTATAATGACCGCCAGGCACGGTAAAAAGGATTTAACATGAACGAGATATCAATTCGTTGTGGCGTGACCGAACAGGGCGAGGTGCCGCTGGCCTATGAGGACTGGGGTGATGAGGCGCACCCGCCGCTGCTGCTCATCATGGGGATCGGCGCACAGCTTTTGCTGTGGCCTGACGACTTCTGCCGCGCCCTGGTGGCCAAGGGATTTCGGGTGATCCGCTATGACAACCGAGACGTCGGCCTTTCCGGCAAAACGCAGGCACAACGTACGCAGCCGTTGTGGCTGCTGATGTTGCGCGCCCAGCTCGGTTGGCAAACGCCGGTGCCTTATACCCTGGCGGACATGGCGGCGGACGCGGCGCATCTGCTCGATCATTTACGCATTCCGCAGGCTCACGTACTGGGCGCTTCGATGGGGGGGATGATCGCCCAGGTGCTGGCCGCCGAATACCCGCAGCGCGTCGCCTCGTTATGCATCTTGTTCTCCAGCACCAATCAACCGCTGTTACCGCCGCCGGCCCCTTCGCTGCTATGGCTGTTGGTGCGCCGGCCTGCGGCCGATTTGACGCTGCAGCAGCGCCACGAGGGGATGAAAACCTTCCTGCGCGCGCTCGGCACCCGATTTTATCCGCCGGAGGAGGCGGAGCTGGATACGCTGGTGACGCGGTTGCTGAAGCGGGGCGTGGATCCGGAAGGCATGCAGCGGCAACTTTCCGCGTTGCTCGGCAGCGGCGATCTGCGTCGTTATAGCCGGCGCATAGCCGCGCCGACGCTGGTTATTCACGGCGATCGCGATCGGCTGGTGCGCAAGGCGGGTGGGGTTGCGATCGCCCGTGCGGTCGCCAACGCCAAATTGCATATCATGCCGGGTATGGGGCATGACCTGCCCGCGCCATTGAGGCCGCAGCTGGCGGCGATGATCGCCCGTCATGCGCTGGGATGAGAGGCCGGAAAGCCCGGCGTTTTTTGCTATTTTAGTTACAACATACTTATGGTGAGTAGCCAGCCGCCACTCTGTGGCCAAGGCGTTGTCGGCAAGGAATGCGCGCTATGAAACATTATCCGGTCATGCAGGCGGGAAAAGGGCGCGGCCGGGGCCGCGCCAGGAGAGATTACAGGTAGCGGGTTTCCAAATGCTGACGGAAGTAGCGCGGGTTGAGCGCTTCGCCGGTCGCGTTGGCGATCAGCGTTTCGGTCGGGAAACGGCTGCCGTGGCGCCAAATATTGTGCTGCAACCAGTGGAACAGCGGCTGCAGGTTGCCGGCGGCGATATCTTCGCTCAGCGAAGGCAGGGCCTGACGCACACTGTGGAACAGCTGCGCGGCGTACATCGCGCCGAGGGTGTACGTCGGGAAGTAGCCGAAGGCGCCGTCGGTCCAGTGAATATCCTGCATGCAGCCGTTGCGGTAGTTGCCGATGGTGTCGAGGCCGAGGTAAGCCTGCATCTTCTCATTCCACAGCGCCGGAATGTCTTCCACCTCGATATCGCCTTCGATCAGCGCTTTTTCAATTTCGTAGCGCAGGATGACGTGGGCAGGATAGCTCACCTCGTCGGCGTCGACGCGGATCAGGCCCGGTTTAACGCGCTGGTTGAGGCGAATAAAGTTGGCCTCTTCCAGCGCCGGCTGTTCGCCAAACTGCGCGGTGACCAACGGACGCAAGATCTTCAGGAATTCATTGCCGCGCGCCAGCTGCATTTCGAACAGCAGGCTTTGCGATTCATGGATAGCGGTGGAACGAGCCAGGGCGACCGGCTGGCCGAGCAGATCGCGCGGCAGGTTCTGCTCGTAGCGGGCGTGGCCGGTTTCGTGCACGATGCCGAGCAGCGCGGTCAAAAACTCTTTCTCGTTGTAACGCGTGGTGATGCGCACATCTTCCGGCACGCCGCCGCAGAACGGGTGGGCGCTGACGTCGACGCGGCCGTTGTCGAAGTTGAAACCGAGCAGCTTCATCACGCTGAGGCTAAGCTGGCGCTGGGTGTCTACATTGAACGGACCCTGCGGCGCCTGGCAGGGCTCGTTAGCCTGTTTGGCCACCACGCGCTGCAGCAGATCCGGTAGCCAGGTTTTCAAATCGCCGAAGATGCGGTCGAGATCGCTGCTGCGCATGCCCGGTTCATACAGGTTTAGCAGGGCGTCGTAACGGCTGGTGCCGGCCGCCTGCGCGCGGATCTGCGCTTCTTCCCGGCTGAGCTTGACCACTTCGCGCAGGTTGTCGGCGAAGCCGTCCCAGTCGTTGGCCGGGCGCTGGGCGCGCCAGGCGTGTTCGCAGCGTGCGCCGGCGAGCGATTTGGCTTCGACCAGCGCGGCCGGCAGCAGCACGGCGTCTTCATATTGGCGGCGCATTTCGCGCAGGTTGGCGCGGTCGAGTTCGTCCAGCGTCTCTTGCTGCGCGCGATCCAACAGCGCGCCGGTGCTTTGTGCCGTTAAAATCTGGTGCTGCAGCACGCTCAGCTCGGCCAGCGCTTCGGAGCGCGCCTTGCTGCCGCCCGGCGGCATCATGGTTTGCATGTCCCAACCGGCGATGGCGGACAGGTGGCCGAAACGCGACAGCCGGCTGAACAGGGCGCGCAGGTGATCGTAAGCAGACGTGTTGGAATGTGCAGATGTCATTATTATTCGGCTCCAATGAGAAGGTCTGGCGGCATTACGCCAGATCGGCTTTTAAACTGAATGTCGGCTTCACCGGCCAGCAGAAACGGAAGCTGGCGCCGCCGAGCGAACTGCCTTCGACGAACACCTGTCCCTGGTGGGCGACGGCGATGGAATGGACGATGGCCAGCCCCAGCCCGCAGCCGCCGGTAGCGCGATCGCGGCTGGGATCGAGACGGACGAAAGGTTCAAACACCCGTTCGCGCTCTTCCGGCGGAATACCCGGCCCGTCATCCTCGACCTGCAAGCAGGCGAGGTCGCCGTCAAACCACAGGCCAACGCGCAGCCGCTGTTCGGAATAGCGCAGCGCGTTGTTGACCAGGTTGTCGAGCACGCGCTCCATCAGGCGCAGATCGACGCCGCCGAAGTCGCCGACGTGCGGGATATCGAGCTGGATGTCGCGATCCTGATGGATCAGGCGGATATCATCGACCTTGTCCTCGAGCCACTTTGGCAGATCGATGGGTTCAATGTTTAACGCAACCTGCGGACGGTCCAGACGGGCATAGGTCAGCAGCTCGTCGATCAGCGACTCCAACTGGCCGATATCGCGGTTCAGCGCCTGCTGCTCGCTGTCGGACAGGTTATCGCTCATTTCAAGCCGGTAACGCAGCCGCACCAGCGGCGTGCGCAGCTCGTGGGCGATGCCGTCGATCAGCTGTTTCTTGCTGGCGATCAGGGTATTGACGTTGTCGGCCATCTGGTTGAACGCCACGCCGAGCCGGCTCAGGCTGGAGGTGGGATCGAAGTGGGTGCGTTCATCCAGATGCCCGGCGCCGAGCCGCTGGGCGGCGTTTTCCAGCTTGAGCAGGTCTTGCCAGTGCGGCCGCATCCACAGAAACACCGGCAGCGCCAGCGACATGCCGATAAACACCAGCAACACCAGATCCAGCAGGCGCATCTGATGCAGGTAGAACAGATAAGGAATGGGGCCGACCACCAACACATAGTGGCTGCGCGGAATGCGCTGCATAAAGGTGTACTGATCGTCGAGGGCGATGATTTCCCCCAGCCGCAGCCGTTTTTTCAGATCCTCGCTCAGCTCCTGTTTGCCGAGCGGCTCGATATGCAGCTTGAACGACAGGTTGAGATCCAGCGTGGCGATGGTCTTGTTCCAGTCCTTCAGCGGGATTTCGCGCAGCTCGCTGCGCATCAGGTACAGCGAACTTTTCATCAGATCGTCCATCGACTGGCGGCCGGCGCGCTCGGCGGTCACCTTGTACACCAGGCCGACCAGCATCGCCATCACCAGAAAACAGACGAACAGCAACAGGAAGAACTGGACGAAAAGTTTCCTCATTGTTGCACCGATGCCCAGGCGTTAGGGGCGAACAGATAACCTTTATTGCGCACGGTCTTGATGCGGAACGGCTCCAGCGCGTTGTCGTACAGTTTGCGGCGCAGGCGGGAGATCGCCACGTCGATGCTGCGGTCCATACCGTCGTAGCTCACGCCGCGCAGGTTTTGCAGCAGCGCCTCGCGATCCATGATCTGCCCGGCGTGGGTCGCCAGCTCCCACAGCAAATCGAAATCCGAGGTGGACAGGGTGATCGTTTCCTCGCCCAGCGTGACCTGCCGGTTGACCGGATCGATGCACAATAGCCCGAAATGCAGCGCGTTGTGCTGGGTAAGCGGCTGAACCGACTCTTCTTTCGGCTGTTGGCCGTGTTGGCGCAGGTGCAAACGCAGGCGTGCCAGCAACACCGCCGGCGGCGTGGTTTTCAGGATATAGTCGTTGGCGCCCATCTCCAGCGACAGGATATGGTTCATGTCGCTGTCGAGCGAGGTGAGCAGTACGATCGGGCCGGGGAAGGTGGGGCGCAGATCGCGGCACAGCGTCATGCCGTCTTTGCCGGGCAGCATGATGTCCAGCAGCACCAAATCGGGTTGCTCGCGCGCGATGCGCGCCTGCGCGCTGTCGCCGCGCGGTTCGATCAGCACCTCGATGTCGTGTTTGCCCAGATAGGCGGCGATCAGTTTGCCGACTTCGGGATCGTCTTCCACAAAAACAATTTTATGCATATGCCCGTGTTTTAATAAGAAAAGCGGATTTCAGCATAGCGCGGCCCGCGGCGATGCGCCATGCGGATCTTGGCCTCAGCGCAGCGGCCGGCCGCCGTCGACGCCGTGGGTGCGGCCGGTGACGTAGCGGCTCTCCAGCAGGTAGTTCACCAGGTTGACCACTTCGCTCTCGCCCGGCGCGACCTTCATCAGCGATTTCGCCAGCGCCTGCTGGCGATAAGCCTCGTCGTCGCCAGGATTGAAGATGATCAGCGCCGGCGCAATGGCGTTGACCTTGACCTCCGGCGCCAGCTTGCGTGCGAACGAACGGGTCATATTATCCAGCGCGGCCTTGCTGGCGGCGTAGGCGATATGTTTGTCGCTGCCTTTTTCCACCACGTAGTCGGTGAGATGGATAATGTCCGCGCCGGCCTGGCCCTGGCCGGTCAGGCAGGTTTCAAGCAGTTGGTTGAGCAAATAGGGCGTATAGACGTGAATTTGCAGCATCGCCGCCATCACCTGTTCCGGCGGCACCTGCGGCGACTCTGCCTGCCAGGCGCTGGCGTTGTGGATCACCGCGCGCAATTTGGGCGCCACCTGCCGCACCTGGTCGGCGAAACGGTAGATGCCTTCGTGCGTGGAAAAGTCGCCCTGAATGCAGCAGGCGCCCAAGGCTTTCAACTCGGCCATCGCCGGATATTCGCTGCGATAGGCGATGATGACGGGAACGCCGCGCTGGAGAAACGCTCTGGCGAGCGCCAGCCCGATGCGCCGCGCGCCCCCGGTAATCAGCACCGGGGCAGAGTTGGGGTGTTCCATTGATTAAAGCTCCTGGACAGACTGGCAAACAATAGGGGAATTATGCCATTATACGGCGGAAAGTCGTTAAAGCTTCGCATGATTATCCATTTCTGGATGTAAGATCCCCAATGCATTTCAGGTTGTCGCCCGGCGGCGGCTTGAAAGACCACGGGTTAACACTGGCCATGAGAGGAATGAGGGGATGAACAGCAATCACCTTGCATCCATCGCGCGCAGTGAGAAAATCTGTTTCGACTATATGGATTTTCTGTCCGCATCGTGCAGGAAGCACTGGCGCTTTGTTGATGCTATTTATGGTGTGATGCCGATCTTCGGCATGGTGTTGAAATCGCGCGTGACCACGTCACAAACGCGCAAAGAGCAGTTGAAAGAGCTGGCGCTGCAGGTGGTGTCAACCCAGGTCAGCGATGAAACCAACATTGTGCGCCTGATTGACCTGGCGCAGCAGCAGGGGCTGACGGTATTTGATATTCAGCTGCCCTATGAGCTGGAGGCGCAGCAGCTGGCGGCCATTCAGAAAGAGTGCGCGGAAGGCATCGCGATCGCCCTGGTGGGTGAGCGCATGACCGTCACCATTCCCCCTAAAAGCTGACCGGGAATCAACCCGGCCACTCGTTGATGGTTAGGCAATTGACTTGCCGCGATAGCCTAACCATGAACGTGATATTCCGCGCCGCGTAGCGGCCTGCCTTTAAAGCCGGGTCCCGGCATTGGGGCCGGAGCGTAGGGTATAAATGCCGTCTATATGAATCAGCACTGCGTATTTCGGCGGCTTTATTCCATTTTTTTCTGCAAACGCCAGCGCATCGTCAAACGGCTTGCCCGCCAGGAACAGTTCCGGGGTGCCGACGAAGCGGTAACCGTCCAGCGCCTCGCGATCGATAACCACGACGGCCATTTTCGATCCTTCCCTGATATTTTGCAGCGTCTGGCCGCCGGTATTTTCGTTGTAAATCAGCGTACGGTCGTCATACAGGCGCAAAGAGCGCTTGGGGCCGATATCGGGCATGCCGCTTGGGCTGCTGGTCGCCTGCACAGGCAGCTGTTTGGCCAGCATCTTTTTCATCTCATCATTCAATTCATTCATTGGCAGATTACCCCTCAGGTCGTGGTGGCGTTGTTAATGCACGGTGGCGGAATGGTTCGCCGCGGGCGCGCAGACGCTGGTTTCCGGCAGCCGGTGCTCGCGCAGCGCCTGCAGCGTTTCAATTCGGAACCGCAGCAGGTGCCGTTCGGCGATCTGCTGCATCTGTTCGCACAGCGAGGTGTCGTCCATCAGTTGCTCGATGGCGAGCCGGGCCTGATGCACGTGGGGTTCTACGCCGCGAAGCGGCTTTTGCCGCAGGCGCAGATGGGTGATGTTGTTGAACGTGACGATCAGCGCGGCCAGGGCGGATTCGAAAAGATGCAGTGCGTCAAACCGTTCGGTATATTCCGCGTTTTGCCAGGGCCGCTCGGCGACGAGCGCCTGAGCGGCCTCCAGCGCCTGCTGGTAGTGCGCCATCGCCAGGCGATCGCGCCGCTGATTGAATGCCGTGTTGCCCTCGGCGATCAGCGCTTCCCAGGCGGTAAACAAGGGTAATGCGTGCAGCAGTTTTTCAGCCATGAAATGCCTTCCATTTTCAGCCGGTCTAAACCCGCCTCCTGACGCCTCTCGGCAGGGGGCGCTCGCGTCTTGCCGTTAATGCTCAGATGATAATGATAATTAATTGCATTTAAGATCGCAAGAGGAGCAACTGACGGATCAACAACGGGTAGCGGGGTAACGGGGAAAGAAGAAAGAAGGGGAAACGAAATGCGGCTGACGGGCAGCCGCATCGACAGGCGATTTTAGTGCAGCATAAGCCAACCGGCAGGCAGCGTGGCCGCCAGCAGCAAGAAGATGCTGCTCTTTTCCAGCCGGTTGAGCAGATTGATGTCCCGGTGGCCGCGGCGGGCATACATGAACACCAACAGCCCAGGCGCATACAGCAGCACCGACATCAGCAGGTGCATCAGCCCGGAAGCGTACAGCAGCCACAGGCCATAGACGCAGGCGCCGGTGGCGGCGAAGATCAGGCGTTTGTCGCGGCGGCGGTAAGCCACCTTGAACAGAAACGCGCCAACCAGGAAGTAAGGCACCAGGATCATTTCCGAAGCGATGGTCAGCAGCGAGTTATAGTTGCTGCCGGTCAGCCAGATCAGCACCAGCGCCAGCTGCACCGCGATGTTGGTCAGCCACAGCGAAGAGGACGGGGCATGATGGCGGTTCTGCTTGCCGAACACGCGCGGAAACGCGCCGTGCTGCGCGGCCAGCAGCGGCACTTCCGCCGCCATGATGGTCCAGCTCAGGTAGGCGCCGCACACGGAAATGATCAGGCCGGCGGCGATGAGCACGTCACCCCACGGGCCGATGAGTTCCACCATCAGCACCGCCATCGACGGATTGCGCATTTCGGCCAGTTCGCTGCGCGGCACCACGCCCAGCGACAGCAGCGTCACCATCAGATACACCGCCAGCGCCGACAGCACCGCCAGCATAGTGGCGCGGCCCACGTCTTTCTTATTGCGGGCGCGAGCGGAAACCACCACCGCGCCTTCCACGCCGATAAACACCCACAGGGTGATCAACATGGTGTCCTTGACCTGTTCCCACACCGGCTTGCCGAGGGCGATGCCTTTGAAATCCAGCGTGAACACGTCCATTTTAAAGGCGATCGTCGCCAGAACGGCGAACATTCCCAGTGGCAACAGCTTGGCGAGGGTGGCCGCCAGATTGATGCTGGCGGCGGTTTGCACGCCGCGCAGCACCAGCGCGTGCACGATCCACAGCAGGGCGGATTCGGCGATCAGCGCCTGCCAGGTATTGCCGTCACCGAGAATCACGCTGCCGCCGCGATCGGTGAAGATACTCAGCGCCGCGAACACGATCACCAGATACGAGACGTTGGCGATCACGGCGCACAGCCAGTAACCCCAGGCGGAGCAGAAGCCCACCAGCTCGCCGAACCCTTCCTTGGCGTAGGTGAAAATGCCGCCGTCCAGATCCGGACGCAAACGCGTAAGCAACAGCATGGCGAAGGCCAAAAACAGAATGCCGACGCCGGTGATCCCCCAACCCAGCAGCAGCGCGGCGGGGCTGGCGACCTGCGCCATGTTTTGCGGCAGACTGAACACGCCGGCACCCAGCATTGAGCTGAGCACCAAAGCGGTTAGCGCGGTAAGACCGAGTTTTTTTTCCAATGACGGATCCTGAACGCAGAATAAACAACTGGAAGGGAACTGCTTGGTGGCAACAATGTATTAACTACCACTGCGCGAATAGACAATAGCCCTAAAAATTGGCGCAAATTTTACGGAGGGATGATTAGAGATGCAATGATTGAATATGCGGAATTTACAAAAAACTATTCAACGCGCGATGAAAAAAGCGGCAATAAAAACGGGCAGCTCAAGGGCTGCCCGATGGTAAACCGAAAAGCGGGTTTTATTTGAACAGATCGGCGCTGACGGTCAGGTTGCCGCCGCTCTTGTTCTGCCACTGGCGGGTGACGTGGTAGTACTTGGCGCCTTTCTCGGCCGCGCGTTTCGCCACTTCGGTGGACACGTCGGTCATGCTGTTGAAGTGGCCGGTGAAGGTGACGGAATCGAACGGCACCATCTGCGCGGCGGTCACGTTGTTCACTTCCTGGATCTTGGTGCCGTTAGGCAGCGTGACGGTATAGCGTTGGCCGGTAGAAGACTGGGTTTCAAAGAAACGGCCCACTTCGCGGCTTGGCGAACCGGAAGACGCGACGCCAGGAATTTCGACTTTCGCGGCAGCGGCGCCGCCGGCGGCCAGCGCGGCGCGGCCGGCGTCAGAATCGGCCGGAATGGCGTCCGGGCTCTGCACGCGGCGTTTTGGCGCATCGGCCTTATAGATGTAGGCGGTAACGAACTGGTTGCCGCCGGAGTTGGCGTCAACCTGGCGCACGATGAAGAACGAGGCGGCGCCTTTTTTCTTCGCTTCTTTGGAGATAGCGTCGTTGATGTCCGGCTGGCTGCGGTAGAAACCGCTGACGCTCACGGTATCGTAAGGCTCCAGCAGATAGGCTTCCTCTTTAGGCAGTTCGTTCACGCCGTTAAATACGCGGTATTTTGGTGTTTTGCTCACTTCTGGCGCATCTTTATGATAAAGGTCTGCGGTGACGCGCCAGTTGCCGCCGTTGTTGCTGTTGTTGCTGTCCTGGATATAGAAGGAATCGGCACCCAGTTTGTCTGCACGGCGGGATACGGCGTCGACGGCTTCATTGATGGCATTGAAGCGGCCGGTAATCGTGATGCGATCAAACGGCTTCAGCGCCGCTGCTTTCTCAGGAGTTAACTCTTGCGCCGCATGAGCAGACAGCGCGGTGAGTGATAACAAGGCTGACGCGATGATCGTGGTCTTCAGCTTCATAAAAAATCCTTTCGCCTAGCGCATTAACGTTTATAACGTACTGAACTGTTTAAGTGTAATTCAGCCGTCGATTATTACATGTAATTCTGAAAACTGTCTCAGCATTTTATGTTATCCCGTGCGACAAATCGCCGACGGTGACGCCGGGCGCACGGATGGCGCCATAGCCATAAGTTTCCATAATAACGGCTTTGGTGTCATTAATGTTAATTATTCACAAAATGATAACTTTTATGCTTTTTCACCGCGCATGGCCATAAATCGTTACGCCGGGCGTAAATCTCTTGTCACGCAGAATGCGCTGTTCTGTATGGATTTTTTCACAGTAAATTGCGATTTGTCATATCACGCGCGGCGTTTTTATGTAAAAACAGAGCTGAATGCGTAAGCAATTATGGATCATCGACCTTATTTTCAGTAGGTTATAGTTGGCGTCTGAAATCAGTGCGGGCAAGTTAATGCCACGCCCGCCGGTGACGCCGTGCTATGGGCAGGAAAATAATAAACATCATCCAAGACAGGTGAGAAGGGAACATTATGCGTATTGGTGTACCAAGAGAGCGGTTGGCCAATGAAGCCCGGGTCGCAGCCACGCCGAAAACGGTGGAACAACTGCTGAAGCTGGGTTTTACCGTCGCGATTGAACGCGGGGCGGGCAAACTGGCCAGTTTTGAGGACGTCGCCTACGAAGCCGCCGGCGCGGCGCTGGTCGACGAAAGCGAAGTGTGGCAGTCGGATCTGATCCTGAAAGTCAACGCGCCGCAAGACGACGAGATCGCCTTGATGCGCGAAGGCAGCACGCTGGTCAGCTTTATCTGGCCGGCGCAAAACCCCGAATTGATGGCCAAGCTGGCGGCGCGCAACGTCACCGCGCTGGCGATGGACTCGGTACCGCGCATCTCGCGCGCCCAGTCGATGGACGCGCTGAGCTCGATGGCCAACATCGCCGGCTACCGCGCGATCGTCGAAGCGGCGCATGAGTTCGGCCGTTTCTTCACCGGCCAGATCACCGCCGCGGGCAAAGTGCCGCCGGCCAAGGTGATGATCATCGGCGCCGGCGTGGCCGGCCTGGCGGCGATCGGCGCCGCGGGCAGCCTCGGTGCCATCGTGCGCGCCTTCGATACCCGCCCGGAAGTGAAAGAGCAGGTGCAGAGCATGGGCGCGGAATTCCTCGAGCTGGATTTTGAAGAGGAAGCGGGCAGCGGCGACGGTTACGCCAAAGTAATGTCCGAAGCCTTTATCAAGGCCGAGATGGCGCTGTTCGCCGCGCAGGCGGCGGAGGTCGATATCATCGTCACTACCGCGTTGATCCCGGGTAAACCGGCGCCGAAACTGATCACCAAAGAGATGGTGGCGTCGATGAAGCCGGGCAGCGTGATCGTCGATCTGGCGGCGCAAACCGGCGGCAACTGCGAGCTGACCGTGGCCGACACCATTACCGTGACCGACAACGGCGTGAAAATCATCGGCTATACCGATCTGCCGAGCCGCTTGCCGACCCAATCTTCGCAGCTGTACGGCACCAACCTGGTCAACCTGCTGAAGCTGCTGTCGAAAGAGAAAAACGGCGAGATCGACATCGATTTCGACGATACGGTGATCCGTGGCGTTACCGTGGTGCGCAGCGGTGAAATCACCTGGCCTGCGCCGCCGATCCAGGTCTCCGCCCAGCCGAAAGCGGCCCCCGCCGCCGCACCGGCAGCCAAACCCGAAGCCAAACCGACCTCGCCGTGGCTGAAGTACGGCCTGATGGCTCTGGCAATCCTGCTGTTCGGCTGGCTGGCGGACGCGGCGCCGAAAGAGTTCCTGTCGCACTTTACCGTGTTCGCGCTGGCCTGCGTGGTCGGTTACTACGTGGTCTGGAACGTCAGCCATGCGCTGCATACCCCGTTGATGTCGGTCACCAACGCGATCTCAGGGATTATCGTGGTCGGCGCGCTGTTGCAGATCGGCCATGGCGGCTGGGTGAGTTTCCTCTCCTTTATCGCCGTGCTGATCGCCAGCATCAATATTTTCGGTGGGTTCACCGTCACTCAGCGCATGCTGAAGATGTTCCGCAAGAACTAAGGGGTAGCAAATGTCTGGAGGATTGGTTACAGCTGCATACATTGTTGCCGCTATTTTGTTTATTTTCAGCCTGGCGGGCCTGTCGCGCCATGAAACGTCGAAGCAGGGTAACCTGTTCGGCGTCGCAGGTATGGCGATCGCGCTGATCGCCACCATTCTGGGACCGGATTCCGGCAACGTCGGCTGGATCATCATCGCCATGATCATCGGCGGCTCGATCGGCGTCTATCTGGCCAGGAAGGTCGAGATGACCGAAATGCCGGAATTGGTGGCGGTGCTGCACAGCTTCGTTGGCCTGGCGGCGGTGCTGGTCGGCTTCAACAGCTACCTGGATCACGGCGCGCCGATGGAGCCGGTGATGGCGAACATCCATCTGACCGAAGTGTTCCTCGGCATCTTTATCGGCGCGGTCACCTTCACCGGTTCGATCGTCGCCTTCGGCAAGCTGCGCGGCATCATCTCTTCCAAGCCGCTGATGCTGCCGAACCGCCACAAGCTGAATCTGGCGGCGCTGGTGATCTCATTCCTGCTGCTGGTGGCGTTCGTGCGTACCGACAGCGTGGGCTGGCAGGTGGTGACGCTGCTGCTGATGACGGCGATCGCGCTGGCGTTCGGCTGGCATCTGGTGGCCTCGATCGGCGGCGCCGACATGCCGGTGGTAGTATCGATGCTTAACTCCTACTCGGGGTGGGCGGCCGCCGCGGCGGGCTTCATGCTGAGCAACGATCTGCTGATCGTCACCGGCGCGCTGGTGGGTTCTTCGGGTGCGATCCTGTCTTACATCATGTGCAAGGCGATGAACCGCTCGTTTATCAGCGTGATCGCCGGCGGCTTCGGCAGTGACGGTTCGTCCACCGGCGACGCCGAAGAGATGGGCGAATACCGTGAAACCACGGCGGAAGAGGTGGCCGAGCAGCTGAAGAACTCCACTTCGGTGATCATCACCCCGGGTTACGGCATGGCGGTGGCGCAGGCGCAATATCCGGTGGCGGAAATCACCGAGAAACTGCGGGCGCGCGGCGTGAAGGTGCGTTTCGGCATTCACCCGGTCGCGGGGCGTTTGCCGGGCCACATGAACGTGCTGCTGGCGGAGGCGAAGGTGCCGTACGACGTGGTGCTGGAGATGGATGAAATCAACGAAGATTTCCCGGATACCGACACCGTGCTGGTGATCGGCGCCAACGACACGGTGAACCCGGCGGCGCTGGAGGATCCGCGCAGCCCGATCGCCGGCATGCCGGTATTGGAAGTGTGGAAAGCGCAGAACGTGATCGCGTTCAAACGCTCGATGAACACCGGCTACGCCGGCGTGCAGAACCCGCTGTTCTTCAAGGAGAACACCCAGATGCTGTTCGGCGACGCCAAAGACAGCGTGGAAGCGATTCTGCGGGCATTGCAGAAGTAAGTGAGCAACCAAAAAAACGGGCCGCTTAGCGGCCCGTTTTTTATGCGCGAGGGTTAATCTTCGTCGTCGTGCTCATCGTCTTCATCCGTCTCAATCGGGCAGTTGAAGTTCTCCGGCTTAATCACCAGCAGATCGCATTTCAGATGGTCGATCACATGTTCCGCGGTGTTGCCGATAAAGGCCGCCGAAATGCCGGTGCGGCCCAGTGTGCCCAGAACCACCACGCCGGCCTGCAGGTGTTCGGCCAGATCGGGGATCACCTCTTCCGGCAGGCCTTTTTCCACGTGGGTGAACTCTTCCTTAATGCAGAATTTCTGCCGCAGCGCTTTCATGGCGATCAGATGCTGGCCGCGGATGGCGTCGTTGTAGACGCTCGGATCGAAATCGGGCAGCTCGATGGCGATGTTGATCGGAGTAACGGGATAGGCGCCGACCAGGTGAACCTCGGTCTGGTTGACGTTCTGCGCCAGTTCGACGGTTTCTTGCACCAGTTTGATATTGAGCGGATCGTGATAGGGTTCTTCGCTGGCCAGGTTGACCGCCACCAGCGCTTTACCGCCTTCCGGCCAGGGCTGGTCTTTCACCATCCACACCGGGCAAGGGCATTTTCGCAGCAGGTGCCAGTCGGTGGGGGTGAAGATCACCGATTCCAGCCGGTCGTGCTGGTGCGCCATTTTCAACAGCAGGTCATGTTGGCCGGAAAGCACTTCCTGAATGATGGCTTCGAAGGGGCGGTTGTGCCAGACCACTTTGATTTCGATCGGCACGCCGTCGTTGAGGTAAAAGCGGCACTGCTCGTTGATCCAGGCGGCGCGTTGGCTGATCACACCTTGCCGCATCGCCGTTCTTTCGTCCGGGGAGAGCAGGGTCGTCATTTCGTAAGAGAAGTCATAAATGGACAGGAAGGCTTTGATGCGCCCGCCGTTCCGTTTCACCAGGTACACGGCGCGGCGCAATGCCGGCTGGTCGTCCTGATTGGGGTCAATAGCCACCAGAAGATTCTGATACTTCGCCATAGGGCCTCCTTACAGCTGAAATCAACAGTCTGTTAATTTACAGAGTAACCCAACATTGAAAAACAGAACAACAACAGAAGCGGCGCCGGATCAACAATTTCAGTGAAATGTTGATCCGGCAGGAGAATCAGGCGTTAACGGACACGTTGATGCGCGGCGTACCGGCCAGCACCGACAGGGCGTCGGCGTTTTCGATGGTGATGTATTTGCCTTTCACGCTGAGGATTTCGCTTTTCTGGAAGCGGCCCAGCAGGCGGCTGATGGTTTCCACCGTCAGGCCGAGGTAGTTGCCGATGTCGCCGCGGGTCATGGTCAAACGGAACTCGCGCGGTGAGAAGCCGCGCTCCGCGAAGCGGCGCGACAGGTTGTAAACGAACGCCGCCAGGCGCTCTTCGGCATTTTTCTTCGACAGCAGCAGGATCATGTCCTGGTCGCCTTTGATCTCGCCGCTCATCAGCCGCATGATCTGCTGACGCAGGTTAGGCATTTTGCCGGACAGATCGTCGAGGGTTTCGAACGGGATCTCACACACCATCGAGGTTTCCAGCGCCTGGGCAAAACTCGGGTGCTTCAGACCGCCGATGGCGTCGAAGCCCACCAGATCGCCCGCGAGGTGGAAGCCGGTGATCTGCTCGTCGCCTTGCTCGGTGATGGTATAGCTTTTGATGGTCCCGGAACGGATCGCGTACAGCGACTTCAGCTCGTCGCCGGCCTTGAACAGGGTTTGGCCTTTCTGGATGGGCTTTTTCCTCTCGATAATGTTGTCGAGCTGGTCCAGCTCGTGGGCATTAAGGGTGAAAGGAATGCACAGCTGGCTGATGCTGCAGTCCTGGCAATGGATCGCACAACCACCAGACTGGATACGACGAATCACGCGTTTTTCCGGGATCATAGATTACGCTCATTCAATAATTGATATGAGTCAATTTTAACATCTTTTGCAGCAGCTGATAAGGGTGGCATTAGCATGAATAGGGGTATTGTGTGCGAATTTTGCGCACACATACCGCCGATTATTCTGTATGGGACTGAAGTTATGAGTATTATTTGTGACTTATGCGTTTTATTCACACAAGTTATTGATAGTGCCAAAGCGGGGACGAGCGCGGCGTTGAGCAACGTGCTTTATTAAGCAGCGCCAAACAATGGCGCTGGATGAGCTCATCGTCGCGGCTACAGCAAACTTTTCGGCAGGTAGCCTTCATGCTGCAACAGCCACTGCTTGCGCTGTACGCCGCCGGCATAGCCGGTCAGCGCGCCCTGCGAACCGATCACCCGGTGGCAGGGCACCACGATGCTGATCGGATTCGAACCGTTGGCCATACCGACCGCGCGCGAGGCGGTCGGACGGCCGATGCGTTGCGCCAGCTGGCCGTAGGTCAGGATCTCGCCGCACGGGATTTGGCGCAGCTGTTGCCATACGGTGCGTTGGAACTCGGTGCCGGCGGTCATCACCGGCAGCCGATCGATAATGCTCAGCTCACCGGCGAAATAGCGTTGCATCGCATCGGTCAGGCCGCCGGGATCGCGCTGCTCGCGCAGGGTGAAGCGATCGGTGCGGTAGTGGGTATTCAGCAGCTTCATCAGGCGCGCTTCGTGATCGGTCCAGTCAATCGCCCGCAGGCGCCCCTGTTCATCGGCAATCAGCACCAGTTCTCCCACCGGCGTGGCGGTACGATCAATCAAAAAAGTCTGCATCTGGATCACTCCTCGGTTTGGTATGGCGATTATCGCACGAAAGCGGGGGAAGAGATGGCGGATTTCGGACATGCTGATGGGCAACCGCAGGGTTGCCCAAATAGCCGGCTCAGGGTAAGCCGGGTAGTCATTGCCCGATGAATTTATAAAATAAATTTATAATTAATCAAGGCAAGTTGTGTTCTGTTTATTATTTCACCAGGCATTAACGCGTTGGCGTTACTTATAGCTGATGGTCACGCGCTTTAAATGGGGATCGTTATTCACTATTTCGCTGGTGACGGCAGAGACTAATTCTTTTGGCATCTCTTTTAACGAAGAGGAAATATATCCGTTCTGATATTCGGTCACTTTGCCGAAGCAGTTGGAGACAAGCTGTTCATCCTGATGTGTGATGGTGCAAGCCGGGGTGGTAATAGCGCCGGTGAAGCGCACGACGCCGGAGGCGACCTGGCTGCCGGAAAGCGGTTTTGCTTGCAGAGCGAAGGGCAGAATGACCAATGCGCTTAATACGGCTAAGTAATGGTTCATACGCTGTTCCTCTCAGAGTAAAAAACACTGCCAATTAAAAACAAGCGCCCTTGTTTTCATAAAATAAGCTATTTCGCCTGGCGAAATAAAAACGAACGGGCAAAAATCCTACTGCCTGCATTCAATGAATTTGATAGTAAGGAGGTAGGGTGAGTAAAACCATGATTTGGATCATAGTGAAGACCGGTTAATGGTTTCCGGCGCGGGCAGGGTAAAAGGCTGTGATCTTTCTCTCAGGAAAGCGGGAAAGGGCGGGATGTTTTCGCCCCCGTGGCGCAACCGCAGGAACAGGGGGCGAGCGGGGGGTTACAGCATACCGCTGCTGCCGCAGATGCGGATCTTTTCCGCCACCACTTCTTTCATCGCCAGCTTGCCGGGGACGATGTATTTGCGCGGGTCATTGGCATCCGGGTGCTGTGAAAAGTAGCTTTTCACCGCATCGGCAAAGGCGATTTTCAATTCGGTGGCGACGTTGACCTTGCAGACACCGAGCGAGATCGCGCGCTTAACCATCGCTTCCGGAATACCGGAGGCACCGTGCAGCACCAGGGGCACGTCCACCTGTTCGCGGATCAGCGCCAGGCGCTCGAAGTCCAGCTTCGGCTCGCCGTGATACAGGCCGTGGGCGGAACCGATCGCCACCGCCAGCGAATCGATGCCGGTGGCGGCGACGAACTCGCGTGCCGCCGCCGGGTCGGTATAGAAGCTGTCCGCCGTATCGACGATCAGATCGTCTTCCTGCCCGCCCAGGCGCCCCAGCTCCGCTTCCACGCTGGCGCCGTAGCGATGGCACAGGTCCACTGCGGCGGCCACCTTGGCGATGTTCTGCTCGAACGGCAAATGCGAACCGTCGATCATCACTGAGCGGATGCCGCTTTTTACCTTGTACTCGATGTCGTCCAGCGCTTCGTGATGATCCAGATGCAGCGCCAACGGCAGATCGTAGCGGTGCGCGGCAGATTGGCAAATGCCGATCAGGTAGTCGGTGCCGGCATAGCTGAAGGTGCCGGGCGTGCCGGCCATGATCACCGGGGAGCGCAGTTCGGCGGCGGTTTCCGCCACCACCTGCACGGTTTCCAGATTGTGGACGTTAAACGCCGGGACGGCGTAACCCTGACGCTGCGCCTTGAGCAGCATTTCTCGGTTGGCTATCAGATACATGGGATCTCCTTACAGCACCGGGGAAGGAAAACGGTAAATCGTCACGCCTTTCACCACCCGGTTGACCTCGCCGGTCGGGCAAGGATTGTCCGGGGTCAGCCCCAGCGCCAGCGAACTCTCGAAGGCCAGCATCTGGGTGAACAGCAGATACGGGAACAGCAGCCAGATATCGTCAGCCGCGTCGTGCATAGGCAGCAGGGCATCGGACAGGGGTTGGCGCTCGCCGGTCAACCCGACCAACTGCATCGCCAGCCCGTCGCGCTTCAGTTCGTTCCACAGATCGCGGTCATACTGGCGGGCGTAGTCGTCGCAGGAGAACATCAGCACCACCAACGTCTGGCCGTCGACCATGAATTTCGGGCCGTGGCGCAGGCCGAGCGGCGAGTCGTAGCGTGTAACGATGCGGCCGGCGGTCAGCTCCAGCATCTTGAGCGAGGCCTCTTCCGCCAGGCCGGTAAAACAGCTGCCGCCGAGGGTGATATAACGGCGGAAACCGCTGGCGGCCAACGCCTTCACCTGCGGCTGCAGCGTTTCGCGCAGTGTACGGCAGCGCTGCACCATGGCGTTGAGCGGCGCCTGGGCGGCCTCGAGCGAAGCCGGGCCGAGCAACAGCGCGGCGCTCAGCATCATGCAGCTGAAGCTGGAGGTCATGGCGAAGCTTTGATCGTTGGAGCCTTGCGGCATCACCAGCGAACAGACGTTATCCCGCCGATGCGCATACTGCGCCAGCCGGCTGTCCGGGTTGCACACCAGCATCAGGTGATAGCTTTCCGGCAGCAGCTGGTCGGCCAGCTCCACCGTCGCCACGCTCTCCGGGCTGTTGCCCGAGCGGGCGAAGGAGACCAGCAGCGTCGGCCGCTCAGGGTCGAGATACTGCAACGGATTGGCGACAATATCGGTGGTGCCGTAGGCCGCCACGTCGCGGCCGGTTCGTTCGCGCAGCCAGGGCGCCAGGGCGCGGCCGGCGAACGCCGAGCTGCCGGCGCCGCACAGCACGATTTGCAGGCGCGGATTGGCCAGCAGCGGCGCCAGGAACGGCTGCCACTGCGCCTGTTGATCCTGCAATTGCCGGTGCAGCGCGGCCCACAGATCCGGCTGCTGCCAAATCTCTGCGGCGGTGTGCCAGGCGTTGCGCTGCTTCAGCCAATCCGCCTCGTAAGAGAAATACGCGTTCATGATGACAACTCCTTAAAAGCCTTGGTTAACGGTCGGCGATAATCACGTCGCTCCCTCAATGGTGCAGCGCCTGTTGGCAAGCACCGATCCTGCACTGCTGCGGGTCGATAATTAATTCCCGGCGTGTTGCGGTATTGGGCATTAACGCAAACTCCTGATTTACCGGTAGCCGTGCCCGACCACGGCTTAATAAGCCGCGGCGATACCGACCGGAACGCTTTCAGTTAGTTATGGCGAATTACAGCAAACGAAACGCTGAAATGCAATCGGTTATTTTAAAAATACTTATATCTATCAGTTGGTTATATTTATTTTTGCTTTCGATTGAGCGGCAAGCGAAAGCGGTGTTAACGCAAAGTGAAAACGGCAAATTCGTTATTTATCAGTCGACAATTCTCGGCGTCTATTTATTCAGTCTGCCGATGACGAAAGCCGCAGCGGTAATTCGACAATCGCCGGGCTTTCACTGTTTTTTTATGCCGGCGCGCGTAACCGTGCTGTTCCGCGTACGCCGCTAGCGGCGCCGATGTGAGGGCAAGTGGGGACGAAAATGCGTCTTTCGCTCCCAATTCTTCATTACTTTGCTATACCTGATAGTCGATGGATTCATTTTATTGTCATGTAACTGACACGTCAGAGTCACGGCTCTGGCTTAAGTTTGCAGCGACTACGTCAGGAGATAACGCGATGTTCAGCCTGGATTCTCTGTTGCAAGATGCATTTCCACACCGCAATACCCCTGCCTGGCAGCGCAGCCTGCTAAGAACCCTTCTCTTCGAAAAAGAATTCAAACAGTTCGCCGCCGACTATCCCCACCTGAAAGGGCTCGATCTGATCGAGCAGGTGGTGGACTACTTCAACCTCAGCTGCGAGCTGGTGGACGGCGATCTGGAAAACATCCCGAGCCAGGGGCCGGTGGTGCTGGTGGCCAATCACCCGATCGGCTCGCTCGACGGCCTGGTGCTGCTGCGCGCCGTCGCGGCGGTGCGCCCGGATGTGAAAGTGGTGGCCAGCCAACTGCTGACCTACATCGAACCGCTGCGCAACCTGTTCGTGCCGGTGGATAACGTCGCTTATAAAACCAGCCGCAAACAGATTGAAGGCATGCAGCGGCAGCTGGACAATCAGGGCGCGCTGATCCTGTTCCCGGCCGGCGAAGTGTCGCGCATGAGCCCGAAAGGCATCCGCGACGGCCACTGGCATACCGGTTTTCTGCGCCTGGCCGCCAAGGCGCGGGCGCCGATCGTGCCGATCCACATCAGCGCGCGCAACAGCAACCTGTTCTACTTTACCTCGCTGGTCTACCGGCCGCTGTCGACGCTGCTGCTGGTGCGCGAAATGTTCCAGCAGCGGGGCGGGCGCATCAAGATCCGCGTCGGCGGCCGCGTGCCGTTCGCCAGCTGGCACGACGGCCACACCAGCGCCAAGGATCTGGCGGAGCGTTTTCGCCGCCACGTGTATCGCCTGGGCCAGGGCAAGCCGGGGCTGTTCGCCAGCGAGTCGCCGATCGCGCTGCCGGAAGAGCGTCTGGAGCTGAAAAAGGCGTTGGCGAACTGCGAGCGGTTGGGGGTAACGCCGGACGGTAAAACCATCTACCTCTATCGCCGCCACGACGAAGCGCGCACGCCGATCCTGCGCGAACTGGGGCGTCTGCGCGAGATCGCCTTCCGCGCGGTAGGAGAAGGCTCCGGCCGCCGCCGCGATCTGGACAGCTATGACGACGATTACTACCACCTGGTGCTGTGGGATGAGGAGGAGCTGGAGATCGTCGGCGCCTATCGCTTTATCCCCACCGCCGAACAAATCGCGCGCAAAGGGCTGGAAAGCATCTACAGCAACAGCCTGTTCCACTACGATCGCGATATGGAGCCGATCCTGGCGCAGGGCATCGAGCTGGGGCGCAGCTTCATTCAGCCGGCCTATTGGGGCAAGCGCGGGCTGGACTATTTGTGGCTGGGCATCGGCGCCTACCTGGCGAAATACCCACAGTATCGCTATCTGTTCGGCCCGGTGTCGATCTCCGGCGGCATGCCGCTGGCGGCGCGCGATTTGCTGATCGCCTTCTATCGGCTCTATTTCTCGCCGGACCACGCCTTCGCGCAATCGCGCCGGCCTTATCCGGCGTCGCTGCCGCAGGTGCTGGCGCAGTTTGCCGGGGATAACTACCAGGAAGATCTGGTGCGGCTGAAGAGCCTGCTCAGCAATATCGGCTGCTCGATCCCGACGCTGTACAAGCAGTACACCGAACTGTGCGAGCCGGGCGGGGTACAGTTTATCGACTTCGGCACCGATCCGGCTTTCAACAACTGCATCGACGGGCTGGTGCTGGTGGATACCACGCGGCTCAAGCCGTCGCGGTATCAGCGTTATATCGCGGTGCACCAGCCGCAGCCAGCCGAGACGGCATGACTACAGTCTGACTCATGCCTTTTTGATCTAAGCACGACCTTGGGGCCGGCGACGGGATAGCGCTACGATAAACGTTTTGCTTTCCACCGCCGGAGCCCGTCATGCCTCACTCGTTTATCCCGCCGTTATTGTCCGCCGACGACCCCTCTGCCGCCGCCGTTGAAATCCCGCGCGGCAAAGCGCCCTTTTTGCTGCTGTGCGATCACGCCGGCAAGGCGATCCCGCAATCCCTCGGCGACCTCGGTTTGCCGCCGGGGGAGATCGAACGCCACATCGCGCGCTGAGCGTGTCGCGCCATCTGAGCCGCCAATTGGACGCCACGCTGATCCACCAGCGTTACTCACGGCTGGTGATCGACTGCAACCGGGCGCCCGGCATCGCCAGCTCGATCCCGCATTTGTCCGAGCTGACGCCGATCCCCGGCAATATCGGTATCGACGCCGAGCACGCGCTGGCGCGCGAGCGCGAGGTGTTTTTGCCGTATCACCACGCCATCGACGATCATCTGGGGCAACGCCAACTGCGCGAACTGCCGACGGCGGTGATCGCCATGCACAGTTTCACGCCGGTGTTCAAAGGGGCATCGCGCCCCTGGCAGGTGGGGCTGCTGTTTAACCGTTACCCGGAATTTGCCCATCTGCTGGCCGAGCTGCTGCGCGAAGAGGGAGATTTGCAGGTGGGGATCAACGAACCCTATGCGATGACCGATGCCACCGACTACACGTTGCCGGTCCATGCGGAACGCCGCGGTTTGCCTTATGTCGGCATCGAAATCCGCCAGGATCTGATCGCCGACGAACGTGGGCAACAGGCGTGGGCGAAACGTTTCGCACGCCTGCTGCCGCAGGCCTGGCAGCGCTGGCAAATTTGACTTTAGGAATATTCCCAGAGATGATAACCGTAAGGAATACGTAATACGTCATTAGAAAAAAAGTCAGGAGAGACGTGTGGAGCACAGCGATAACGGACTGTTTATCAAACGGGAGCGTTTTGAAGTTCTGGCGATTCTGCGTGAAATTTGCAAACAACGCACGCCGCTGCGCGTAGAAAATCAGCAGCACCGGTTTCAAAGTCTGTTATTGAGCGTCGGGCCGGACAATATCGTGTTTAGCGGTGAGGAAGCGGAAAACGCCATCGACGGTGCCTGCACCATCGTGATTGAAAGCAACGACGCCAAAATCGAGTTTTCCGTCGGCCAGGCGGAGCTGACCGAACATCAGGGCGTCCAGGCCTGCTCGACCCGGCTGCCGCAGGAGTTGGTTTACATCCAGCGCCGCCGCCAGTTCCGCATCACCACGCCGCACTGGCGCCAATTCTTCTGTACCGGCGAATACCCGAACGGCACGCCTTATGAGCTGCGGATCCACGATCTGTCCGCCGGCGGCGTCGGTTTGCGTTTCGACGGCCCGCTGCCGGATTTCTTCCAGCCGGGCCTGCAGTTCAAGAAAGCGGAGTTGGATTTGGGCAGCTACGGCAGCTTCAAGGTCAACATGGAGCTGGTGGTAGTCAACGACGATCAGGAAACCGACGATAACGATCAGGTGGTGCACTTCTCGCGCCTGTCGTGCCGTTTCCTCAAGCTGGGGCTGGCGATGGAGCGCAAAATTCAAAGCGCGGTGTTCGCCTTCGAGCTGGATTTCAACAAAAAGAAAAAACGCTGATATTTATCAGGGGCGGCACGCTGCCCCTGACTCTCCACTGGCCTTACGGCTGTAACGCCCGCAGGCTGCCGATCTCTTCCCAACCGAAATGCGCCGCTTCGGCCAGCACGTCGCACACTTCGCCGCCGGCGGCGACCACGGCCGCGTCAAGCGCGGCGCCGTGCAGCAGATGGCTCACCAGCAGTGCGGCGAACAGATCGCCGGTGCCTTTGACCGCCGATTTGACCTTCGGATGGGTAAAGCACTGCGTTTCCTGCCGGGTGACCAGCATCAATCCCACTTCGTCTTCGTGCTGCGCCACGCCCGGCGCGCTGGTGACCAGCACCCATTCGGTGGTGTCGTTCAACAGCGCCTGCGCGGCGTGCTGCGTCTGCTCTTGGCTGCTCAGTTGCCGGCCGCACAGCTGCTCCAGTTCGAAACCGTTCGGCGTCAGGCCGTTGGCCAGCCGCAGGAACGGTGAGCGATAGCAGTTGACGATGCGCTCATCCACGTAGATCCCTTCCCCGTAATCGCCCATCACCGGATCGATATAGATCTTTATCTGCGGATTGAGGGCGCGCACCCGCTGCAGCCAGTTGGCCAGAATATGGCACTGCATCACGTCACCCAGGTAGCCGACGATCACCGCCCGGGCGCGCTTCATCACGCCGCGGGCGATCAGATCGTCGAGAAAGCCGCCGAACCACTCGCCGGAGATGACGCCGCCGTGCGGCTTGCCGTAATAGGGCGGGCAGCCGAACAGCACGCTGGGCACCTGCAGCGCTTCCAGCCCTTTTTTCAGCAGGGCGCGGTAGGCGATGCCGTTGCCGACGCTGCCGTAGACCACCTGAGATTGAATGCTGATCACGTCGATGGACGGTGATCGCAAGGGTGAAGTCTGTTGCATGAGTTACATCCTTGGTTCGTTATTATCCAGCCAGCGGGCGAACACCTGCCGCGCGCGCTGTTCCAGCTGTACGCCGTGGCGCGCCGCCTGTTCGCGCAGGCTCTGGGGCGCGATGCCGGCCAGTTCCAGTTCGCAGGCATGGCCAATCAGCCAGCGTTCGATATCGCGATGATCCGCCTCCAGATGGAACTGCAGGCCGAGCGCGAACCCCTGATAGTCGAAGGCCTGATGCGGGCAAACCGCCGTACCGGCCAGGCAGCGGGCACCCTCCGGGATCTTGAACATATCACCGTGCCAATGCAGCACCGGCGTATCGGCCAGCGGTGCCAGCACCGAGTCGTCTTGCGCCGTGAGCGTGGTCAGCGGGGCGAAACCAATCTCTTTGACGCCGAGCGAGATCACGTCGGCGCCCAACGCCTGGGCGATCACCTGCGCGCCGAGACACACCCCAAGGGTCGGCCGCCGCTGCGCCAGCCGCTGTTTGACCAGCGCCAATTCATGGTCGAGAAAATCATAGCGCTGCGCGCCGGAAAAGTGTTGGGCGGCGCTGATCGGCCCGCCGAGCACCACCAACAGATCGGTCTCTTCATTATTGATAGCACGAATATCATCGCGGCCGGCATCGTAATAGTCGATCTGATAGCCGCGCAGCGAGAGCAGGGAACCGAGGATGCCCAGGTTTTCAAAATTGATGTGTCGAATGGCGACGGCTTTCTTCATTGTTTAACCTCGTGAGCGTGGGTGAACGGCGTCAGCGCCAGCGACTCGCCCAGCACCGCGATGCCTTGCGCGCCGCTCTGGTAGACGATGCGGCGTTCGCTGACCTGGCTGAGCTGCACCTGATAACCCTGCGCGGCCGGGAACAGCGCGCACGCCTGCTCCAGCTGATCGGCCGCCCAGGGGGTGAACATCTGCAGGCGGGCAAAGGCCTTTCCTGCATACTGAATGTCGAGCACGTAATGTTTATCCATGGAACCCCTTACTTTTGGCCGCGGAAGCTGTTAATCTATTTTGAACTAGTACAAAAGGATTTATGTATGACTTCATTGTATGCAAAAGGCGGCGGCGCTGTCCAGATTGCCGAGCAGATCGCCGCACGCATCAAAGACGGCACGCTGCGGCCGGGCGAACTGTTGCCGCCGGTACGCCAGCTGGCGGCGGAGCTGGAGGTCAATCCGAATACCGTCGCCAGCGCATACGCCCGATTGCGCGATGCCGGTCTGGTGGCGACGCGCGGGCGGGCGGGAACGGTGGTGCTGGAGCCGCCGCTGGCGGCGGTGAGTGCGGCCTATGCGCCGCGCCAAGTGCCGGCGGGGATGTGCGATCTGGCCAGCGGCAATCTCGATGCCGCATTGTTGCCGGCGTTGGCGCTGGGCGCGGCGGAGGCGTTCCCGCAGCAAAACGGCTATGACATCAGTGGCGATCTGCCGGTATTGACCGGCCTGGGGCGCGAGTGGCTCGGCCGCCAGGGCGTCACGCTGGGGGAACCGGCGGTGTTCTCCGGCGCGCTGGACGCGATGGAAAAGGCGCTGCGCTGCCATATGCAGCCGGGCGCGGCGGTGTGGGTGGAAGATCCCTGCTGGCCGCCGCTATTGACGCTGCTGCGCCACCTGCGTCTGCGGCCGCTGCCGCTGGCGATGGATGAACAGGGGGGGCGGTTGCCGGAAAGCGGAGCGGCGGGCGCGGTGATCCTGACGCCGCGTGCCCACAATCCGACCGGCGCCTCGCTCTCTGCGCAACGCGCGCAGCAGTGGCGGCGTTTTCTCAGCGCGAATCCGCAGTGTCTGGCGATCGTCGACGACTTCTGGGGGCCGCTGTCGCAGCAGCCGCTGCATCTGCCGTTCGATGGCGATCGCGGGCTGTACGTGCTGTCGCTGAGCAAGTTTCTCAGCCCGGATTTGCGCATCGCGCTGGCCTGCGGCAACCCGACGTTGCTGCAGGCAATGCGCGCCGATCAGTACATCAGCGAGCGCTGGGTCAGCCATATCTTGCAGCAGATCGCCGCCAGACTGTGGGGGCAGGCTTTGCAGGAAGGGCAGCTGCAGCGGGCGCAGCAGGCGTATCAGGCCAGAAGGGATGAACTGGTGCAACGGTTCAACGCGCTGAATCACACGGCGCTGGCGGTAGGTGAAGGGCTGCACCTGTGGTTGCCGGTGCGGTCGGAAACCGCCGCTGCGCAGCTGATGGCGCAGCGGGGGTGGCTGGTGCAGGGCGGCGAGCCTTTTCGTCTGAAGAGCGATCCTGCGATCCGCGTCAGCCTGGCCAACGTGGCGCCGGCGCAACTGGCGCCTCTGGCGCAGGATCTGGCCGACGCCATGCGGGCCAGCGCGGCGATCAACTAGGCCGGCGTCAGGCTCTCCTCCGCCAGCAGCTGCAGTGAGGTGAGCCGGGCGCTCGGTTCGCCGATCGGCGTGTCGATGATGAACTCGTCCACGCCGTACCGCTGCTGCAGCTGCGCCAGTTGTTGATGCACCTGCGGCGCGGTGCCGAGCAGGATATGGCTTTCCCGCGGCTCGATGCGGTAGTCGGTGGCGCCGGCCTGCTGCACGAAACTCTCGGCCTGCGCCAGGCTGCCGACGGTCACGCTCTGCTCACCGGCGACGTGGACGCGGTATTGCTGTATATCCGCCGCCAGCGCCGCGGCCTGTTCCGCGCTTGGCGCCGCGATCGCCGCTACCGCCAGCAGCGCCTTGCGGCCGCCGCTGTGTGCGGCGTAGTGCGCCAGCGCTGCGCTGATATCTTGCGGATTGCCGTTCAGATGCGCGGCGAACACGAAAATCCAGCCGGATTCGGCCGCCAGCGCCGCGCTCTCTTTGCTGGCGCCGAGCAGAAAGCGCTGGGCAGCATGCGGCGGCAGCGGCGTGGCGCTCAGGCCGGGCTCGGCGTCGTCGTTCAGATAGGCGGTCAGCTGCGACAGCTGCTGCGGGAAAGCCGGCTTGTGTTGCCGGTCATGGGCAGCCTGCAGCGCCTGGGTGGCGAGCGGCAGGCCGCCGGGCGCTTTGCCCACCCCGAGATCGACGCGCCCCGGCGCCAACGCCGCCAGCAGGTTAAAGTTTTCGGCCACCTTGTAGGCGCTATAGTGTTGCAGCATCACGCCGCCGGAGCCGATGCGAATGCGCGACGTCTGGCCGAGCAGGTAGCCGATCAGCACTTCCGGCGACGGGCAGGCGAGCTGCGGCGTGTTGTGGTGCTCCGCCAGCCAGAAACGCCGATAGCCCCAGCGTTCCGCCTGTTGCGCCAGATGCAGCGTGCGCGCCAGCGCCTGGGCGGCGCTTTCCCCGTCGGCGATCGGACTCTTTTCCAATACGCTCAAGGCATAAGCCATTTTCCCGCTCCTTTCCTCATTAGATATGCCTGACAAATACCATGCGGGCGGCGCGCGCCTTAATACTGATTGGCGATAGGATATTCCATTGATCCAAAACGAATTTGGATATGCGCAGATCGGTAAAGCGCCGCGCTATTATCCTTCGAGCCAGGCCTTCAGACGAATGGCGTCACGGTAGTGGCCGTAGCGCGACTGCGCGCCGAGCAGGATCATCACCAACGGCTGCCCTTTGATGGTGGTGCGCATCACCAGGCAGTGGCCGGCCTCGTCGGTAAAGCCGGTTTTCTGCAGCTGGATCTTCCAGGCTGGGTTGTTGATCAGGCCGTTGGAACTGCGGTAGACCAACTGGCCTCGGCCAGGACGCACGATCTGCTGCTTGTCGGTGCTGAAGCGGCGAATCGATTGATAGCGATAGGCGTGATTGACCATCTTCAGCAGATCGTTGGCGGTCGCCACATTGCGCGGCGTCAGCCCGGTCGGATCGTAGAAGCGTGCGCGTTTCATACCGATGGTGCGCGCTTTCTGATTCATTTTCGCCACGAAGGCCTTGCGTCCGCCGGGATAGCTGCGGCTCAGCGCCGCAGCGGCGCGGTTCTCCGAAGACATCAGGGCGATGTGCAGCATGTCGCGGCGGCTGAGCACCGAGCCGATGGTCAGGCGCGAGTGGGTTTTCTTCAGCAGATCGCGATCGGCGGCGGTGACTTTCAGCCTGCTGCCCATCGGGCGTTTGCTGTCCAGGGCGACCATGGCGGTCATCAGCTTGGTGAGCGAGGCGATCGGCAGCACGCGGTTCGGCTGCTTCTGATAGAGCGTCTTTCCGGTGCGTTGATTGACGACCAGCACCGATTTGGCGTTCAGCACCAGCGGCGGCGCAGCGGCATGCACGGGCGCCAAAACGAACAGCAGGCTGAACAGGAGGGCGGCGCCGAAGCGCCGGGCGGGCAGACGGAGAAAAGCGTGAGATAAAAGCATAACGGCGGCAATAGTGACCCTAAGTGATTAAAAAATATCAAAAGAGTCTGCCCGGCAAATGTGAAGAAAATAGGGCGATAATCGCTCAAACTGTTACAACAATCCCTTTTGTTGCAGCGTGAAGCGGGTGGCCTCGTTCAAATCGTAGTCCGCGAGACGCTCGCGCGGCACCCAGGCGTAGTCGTCGAACTCGTCGTTGATCGTCACGTCGCGGTTGGCGGCATGGCAGTCGAAAATCAGGTAAATCATGTAGATTTGCTCCCGGCTGCCGTCGGCATAGGTTTTGATGCGCACGTCGTCGCGGAAGGTCCAGGGCGTGATGCTGTCGAGGATCAGCGCGGCGCCCAGCTCTTCGCGCACTTCGCGCCGCAGTGCCTGTTCTATCTGTTCACCCGGCTCGACGCCGCCGCCGGACAGCGCCCACTGGCCGGGGAACACGCCCTTGTGCGCCGCCATTTTGCACAGCAGGAAGGCGTTATCGTTTTCAATCAGCGGGCAGACAATGATGCGCTGGCGCATGGAAGACTCCTGTCAAAATGGAAAGCAACCACTTTAACATGGGGTTTAGCCCCTTAGCGTGAGAGAAATCAAAGCGTTGTATTAGCGCAGAGAAGCGGTAGCCGCCTCTCTGCGCTAAGGTCAGTAGATTTCCGGCACCACCATGTTGTCCGGCACCGGGCTACGGTGGTATTCCGGGCTGCGTTTGCGCTGCGGCAGCGTGATGACGTTGCCTTCGGCTTCCTCATAAGGCACCTGCTGCAACAGGTGGGTGATGCAGTTCAGACGGGCCTTTTTCTTGTCGACGCCCTGAACCACCCACCAGGGCGCTTCGGCAATGTTAGTGCGCGCTAACATGATTTCTTTGGCCTCGGTGTAGTCCTCCCAGCGGCGGCGGCTTTCCAGATCCATTGGGCTGAGCTTCCACTGCTTGAGCGGATCGTGAATGCGGCTGAGGAAACGCAGCTCCTGCTCCTCATCGGTGATTGAAAACCAGTATTTGACGATTTGGATGCCGCTGCGCGTCAGCATTTTTTCGAATTCCGGCACGCTGCGGAAAAACTCCTCATACTCTTCGTCGTTGCAAAAGCCCATCACGCGCTCCACGCCGGCGCGGTTATACCAGCTGCGGTCGAACAGCACCATTTCACCGGCGGCCGGCAGATGCGCGATATAACGCTGAAAATACCACTGGGTGCGTTCGCGATCGTTCGGCGCCGGCAGCGCCGCCACGCGGCAGGTGCGCGGGTTGAGGCGCTGGGTGATGCGCTTGATCACGCCGCCCTTGCCGGCGGCGTCGCGGCCTTCGAAGATGATCACCAGCCGGTGGCCGGTGCGCATCACCCAATCCTGCAGCTTCACCAGCTCGCCCTGCAGGCGCAGCAACTCGCGGAAGTATTGCTTGCGCCAGGCTTTCTTCGCGTCGCTGTCGACTTCTGCCGCGTCGAAGCGCAGGTCGTCCAGCTCCATTTCCAGCTCTTCGTCGTAGCTGTCGTAAAACTCTTGCAGCAGGCGCTGGTTGAAACCGTCATCGCGGTTGACTTCATGCATGGTCATCAGATTTTCTCCGTATCGGCCCGGTGTTAGAAATGGTTGAAGATCCAGTACAGCACCGCCGACAGCAGCACCGAGGCCGGCAGGGTTAGCACCCAGGCCATCAGCAGATTGCGCAGGGTGGCCATCTGCAGCCCGGAGCGGTTGGCGGCCATGGTGCCGGCGATGCCGGACGACAGGACGTGCGTGGTCGAAACCGGCAAGCCGAAGGCGTCGGCCGCGCCGATGGTGGTCATCGCCACCAGTTCGGCGCTGGCGCCCTGGGCGTAGGTCAGGTGCGATTTACCGATCTTTTCGCCCACCGTCACCACGATGCGGCGCCAGCCGACCATGGTGCCGAGCCCCAGCGCAATCGCCACCACCACCTTCACCCAGAAGGGAATGAAGCGGGTGGCGTTGTCGAGTTCGCCCTTCAGCGCGTCGAGGTTGCGCTGCGCGTCGGGATTGATCTGCAGCTGATGCTCTGCCTTCAGGTGCTTGATGGTCTCGGACGCCAGATACATGTCGTTGCGGGTGTTCGACACCGCCTGCGCCGGGATCTTGTCGACCGAGCCGTACTGACGGATTTGATCGCCGATCGCGCCGGCCAGCTGCGCCAACGCCGGCACCACCTCCGGCGTCAGCTCGCTGGTGCGCACATAGCCGGTCAGCACCTCGCGCGGCGGCGTTTGGCCGCCGGCCGGGAACTGGCGCAGCAGCTGGTTTTGGGTCACCTCCGCCAGCGCCGCCACCCGGGGAATCTGCTCCGGCGGCATCGAACGGTTCAGGGCGTAGGCGATCGGCATGGTGCCCACCAGGATCAGCATGATAAGGCCCATGCCTTTCTGGCCGTCGTTGGAACCGTGGGCGAAGGAAACGCCGGTGCAGGTGAGGATCAGCAGCCCGCGGATCCACAGCGGCGGCGGGGTATTGCCCTTAGGGGCGCTGTACAGCTGGCGGTTCTTGACGAACAGCTTCAGCGCCAGCAGCAGCAGGCCGGCGAACACGAAGCCGATCACCGGCGACAGCAGCAGCGCGTAGCCCACCTTGATCGCCTGGCCCCAGTCCACGCCGCTGGTGCCGGTACGGCCGTGGATCAGGGCGTTGGCTACGCCGACGCCGATAATCGAGCCGATCAGCGTATGCGACGACGAGGCGGGCAGCCCGAGCCACCAGGTGCCGAGGTTCCAGATGATGGCGGAGAACAGCAGGGCGTACACCATGGCGAAACCGTTGCCGGTGCCGGCCTGCAGGATCAGCTCGACCGGCAGCAGCGAAATGATGCCGAAGGCCACCACGCCGCTGGAGAGCAACACGCCGAGAAAGTTGAAGAAACCGGACCACACCACGGCGATCATCGGCGAAAGCGAGTGGGTGTAAATCACCGTCGCGACCGCATTGGCGGTATCGTGGAAGCCGTTGACGAATTCAAAGCCCAGCGCAATCAATAGCGCCAGCCCCAATAATAAAAACGGAACGTAACTGGTATAGACGGCGCCGGCGTCGCTGACGTCGTTAAATAAGTTCACCCCGGCGAACGCGATCCCCAGAATTAATAAGAACACAAAAAAAAGAACAGTGAGTCGACTGTTCTTTTGATGCAGTTTGGGCAGGCTGGAGGCGGCCGGCATGTCCGGTTGAACGGCGCTGTTATCGCTCATAATGACCTTCCTGAGAGGATTGGATGCGGTAGCTGTCGCCTGAAAAGTATTCTGAATGAATGTGGCTTTTTTATGACGAAAATATTAATCATCGGGAACGGCGAAAATCATTAACGCCGATAAATAAAGATTGTTATAACAGCGGGGACGGTCTTGGGTTAACGGCAACAGGCAGGATAGGGCGTTATGGTGCAACGGTTAGCGGAAAAGATGCACAAGCTGGATTTTGATGATGAAGTGACCGGGCTGATCTACGGCCATGTGTTTCGTTCCTGTGAGCCGCCGAGGCGCCTGAACTCGCAGCAGATCTGCCAGGCCTATCAGACGTTGCCGCCCGGCGACGGTTTTATCTGGCTGCACCTCAATCTCAACCACGCGGCGGCGGAGAAGTGGTTGAAAAATCATTTCGCCATTTCCGATTTTTTCTTCCACGAGATTCGCCACGGTTCGCACACCACGCGCATTGAGCGCCAGGGCGACGATCTGTTCGCGGTGCTCAACGATGTGATCTTCCACCCCGAGGACAGCAACCCGGAAACGGCGACGCTGTGGCTCTATTGCTGCCGCGGGCTGGTGGTGACCGTGCGCCATAAACCGGTGCAGCTGATTGAACGGCTGCTCGGCCGCCTGACGGCGCTGCAGCTGGCCTCGTCTACCGAACTGCTGGCGCACCTGCTGGAAGAGCAGGAGGACGTGCTGGAGCAGGTGGTGCGGCAGGCCAACCAGTATGTCGATACCATCGAGGATCGCCTGCTGACGCGCCGCGTCAAACGCAATCGCACCGAGCTGGGGCGCATGCGCCGCATGCTGCTGCGCTTTCAGCGCCTGTTGGCGCCCGAACCGGCCGCGCTGTTTCGCCTGTTGAACCGGCCGCCGACCTGGCTGAGCCGTGAGGTGGTGCAGGATCTGCGGCAGTTTACCGAAGAGTTCACCGTGGTGTTGAACGATCTCGCCAGCCTGACCGAACGCATCCGGCTGCTGCAGGAGGAGCTGGGCGCCAAGCTGATGGAGCAGAACAACCGCACGCTCTACACGCTGACGGTAATCACCGTGCTGGCGCTGCCGATCAATATCGTCGCCGGTTTCTTCGGCATGAACGTGGGGGGGATCCCGCTGGCCAGCAATCACCACGGTTTTATCCTGCTGGTGTTGCTGGTCGGCAGTTTTACGCTGATCGCCGGTTATCTGGCGTTCAGGCGCAGGGACGAGTCGTAATTACAGGCGGGCGCGGTACTCTTCTTCCAGCCGGGCATGGGTGCTCCAGAACGGCTGCGGTGCCCGATCGTGCAGACGATCCAGCAGGATATCCAGATGGGTGTGCCAGCCGCCGGCGACGCTGAGCATCTCGTCGCGGTTGGCCAAGCGCCGGTGGGTGACCGTCAGCAGCACGGCGCTTCCCTGTTCCGTCAGTTCGAAGGTCACCTCGGAAGGGCGACCCTGATCCTGTTCGGCCCAGGTAAAGCTCAGCAGGCGCGGCGGGAACAGGCAGGTGATGTGGCCGCGGTTGCTGACGCAGCCGCCGTGCTGTTTGTACTTGGCCGGCGGGGGTTCGTGCTCGCCCGCCAGATCGGAGTTGCGAAATTCCAGCTCCAGCGGCGCGCCGTTCTCCAACGTCATGGCGCCGGCCGCCAGCCAGGTGGCGCGCTTGTCGGATTCGGTCAGGTAAGCCCACACCCGCTCGATGGGGCCGGGCAGCAGCCGCTGGATGCGCAGCGTACCGGGTTCGATAATCATGCCGTAATCATTCATGGTTCACTCCTTGGGAGGAAGCTGTTCGGGCTGCAGCAGCGCCTGTTCGAGCGCATCCAGCCGTTCAGTCCAGAAATGTTCATAGGTTTGCAGCCAGTGCATGGCCTGCGCCATAGGCTCGGGTTCGAGCCGGCAGATATGGTTTCTTCCTTGCACGGTGCGTTGCACCAGGCCCGCATGTTCCAGTGCTTTCACGTGCTTGGAGGCGCCGGCGAACGACATCTGCAGCGGCGCGGCCAGTTCGCCGATGCTGCGCTCACCGCCGGCCAGCGCGCGCAACATCGAGCGGCGGGTCGGGTCGGCCAGCGCATGAAAAATGGCGTCCAGCTGTGAGGAAGATAATTCAACCATATGGTTGAATATAGAACAGGTGGGCTAATATTCAACCGTTTTGTTGAATATTTTTTGCCCCGGCGAAAACCGGGGCGGGGATCAGGCGCCGGCGTGCGCCAGCAGGGCGTTCAGCAACACGTCGGCGCCGGCGGTTGCCCAGGCGGGGGTGATGTCTTCCCGCTCGTTGTGGCTGATGCCGTCCACGCAGGGAATGAAAATCATGGCGGTTGGGGCGACGCGGTTAAGGTAACAGGCATCGTGGCCGGCGCCGGAAATCATGTCACGATGGCGGTAGCCCAACGCTTGCGCGGCATGACGTACGCTGTCGATGCAGCCCCGATCAAAAGCGATCGGGGGATACTGGAAAATGCGCTCGGCGCGAGCGGTCAGGCCGCCGCCGTTGACGTGGTTTACCGCCGCCAGCAGGCGCTGCTCCATCTGTTCCAGAATTGACTCCTGCGGATGGCGGAATTCGACGCTGAAAAAGACCCGGCCCGGCACCACGTTGCGTGAATTGGGGGTAATTTGCGCCATGCCCACCGTGGCGCGCGCGTCGGGCGCGAAATCCCAGCCGATGCGGTTGACCGCCGTCACCAGCTCGGTGAAGCCCAGCAGGGCGTCGCGGCGGCGATCCATCGGCGTGGTGCCGGCGTGGGCGCTGAAGCCGACGACCTCCAGCTCGTACCAGCGCTGCCCCTGTGCGGCGGTTACCACGCCGATGTCGAGGTGCTCCGCTTCCAGAATCGGCCCCTGTTCGATGTGCAGCTCGAAGGCGGCATGGATCGGCGTGCCGCCCACCGGGTGTTCGCCGGCGTAGCCGATGCGTTCCAGCGCGTCGCCGAGGCTGACGCCGTGCTCGTCGCGGCGCGTCAGACCGTATTCCAGCTCGAAGACCCCGGCGAACACGCCGGAGGCGATCATCGCCGGCGCGAAGCGAGCGCCTTCTTCGTTGGTCCAGTTGATCACTTCAATCGCGCGTTCGGTGACGATCTGCCGATCGTTAAGGCTGCGAATCACCTCCAACCCGGCCAGCACGCCGTAGATGCCATCGAAACGGCCACCGCGGGGCTGCGAGTCGCCGTGAGAACCGGTGACCACCGGCGCCAACTCGGGGCGGGCGCCTTCGCGGCGCAGGAACATGTTGCCCATTCGATCGACGCGCACGCTGCAACCGGCCTCCAGCGCCCACAGGCGCAGCTGGTCGCGCGCCTGGCGATCCTCTTCGCTGAGCGCCAGGCGGGTGACGCCGTTGTCGGCGATGGCGCCGAACTGCGCCATCGCGTGCAGGCTTTGCCACAGGCGCTCGCCGTTGACCCGATACGTCATTGTTCTTCTCCCGGCGTTTTGGCGGTGTAGCGGAAATCGCAGCAGGGGGCGCCGGACATGATGGTTTGGCTGCGCTGCAGCTCGACCTCCGGCGCATAGCCGACGATAAACTGGCTGTCGCGCGCGCAGGAGAGCAGGTGGCCGATTTCCCCCAGCCCCATCTCGTGGTACATCTCGGCGTAGCGGCAGCGGGTGACGTTATAGTCGAAGTGTTGTTCGTCCTGGTTGATCACCTCAACGCGCAGCGCGTCGTCTTTTTCCCACAGATACTGCAAGGCGGCGAAGCTGCGCAGATCCGCGCTGTTCGGTTCCTGTGCGGCGAAGTGTTTGCCCGCCGCGATGGCTGCGTTCTCGATGGCTTCGCCGATCACCGCCTGAGCGCGCGCTTTGCCGATTTCACGCACCAGGATCTGGTAGATCGGTTTGATGATCTCCGCTTCGATCTTTCTGCGGGCCAAAATGCCCAACTCGTTGTTTGCACAGCTCATCGCCTTGCTCCTCTTGATTTATTGTGGTTTGGCGCCGCCCAACACGGTTTGCGGCTGCCATTTGCCGTCCACTACCCGGTACAGGGTGAAGCTCGGCTGTTGCAGGTTGCCCTGCGCATCGAAGGCGATGGCGCCGGTCACGCCCTGATAATGGATGGCGCGCAGTTTCGGCAGGTAATCGGCCGGATTGGCCGAGCCGGCCTGTTCAATGGCGGCGATCAGCACCCGGGTGGCGTCGTAGGCGAAGGGCGCATGCAGTTCGATGTGGGTGCGATAACGGTCGCGGTAGGCTTGTTCAAACGCCTTGCCGCCCGGCATCTGTTCCAGCGGCAGCCCCGGCTCCAGCGCGACGACGCCTTCGCCTTCACGCTGCGCCAGCGTCAGGAAGGTCTGGCTGACAAAGCCGCCTGCGCCCATCAGCTGCGCGTTCATGCCCAGCTGTTTCAGTTTGCGCGCCAGGGGTGCCGCCTGGGAGTCCACGCCGCCGAAGAAGATCAGATCGGCGTTTTTGCTGCGCACGGTGGTCAGCACGGCGCTGAAATCGACGGTCTTGTCGTCGACGTATTCGCGGGTGACCGGCTGCACGCCCTGGGCCTGCAGCGATTTGATGAACTCGTCCGCCAGGCCCTGGCCGAAGGCGGTGCGATCGTCGATCACCGCGATGCGCTGGGCTTTCAGCGTTTTCACCGCATACTGCCCGGCATAGTTGCCGCCGTCGTCGTCATGGCCCATCACGCGGAAGCTGGTGTCAAAGCCTTGTTGCGTGTAGCCGTGGCCGGTGGCGACCGGCGCCACCTGGGCGATGCCGGCGTCGTGATAGATGCGCGCCGCCGGGATGCTGGTGCCGGTGTTCCAGTGGCCGACCACGCCGGCGACGCCTTCGTCGACCAAACGCTGCGCGACGGCCACGGCGGTGCGCGGATCGGACTGATCGTCCTCGGACAGCAATTTGAAGGTGACCGGTTTGCCGTTCAGCGTCGGCTTTTGCGCGTTGGCGTCGGCGATCGCCAGCCGCGCGCCGTTTTCGAGATCTTTGCCGATGCGCGCGGAAGGGCCGGTCAGCGGCCCGGCCAGGCCGATCAGCACGGTGTCGTCCGCCAGCGCCGGGAGGCTCAGGATCATCGTCATGGCGGCCAGCGCCAACGGCTTGATGCGAAAGTTCTGCTGCATGTCATACTCCTGGTGCGGTTAAAGGTAACAACGGTTATTCACCCAAATAGATCTGTTTGATTTTTTCATCGTCCAGCATGTCGGCGGAGCGGCCGCTGTGGCTCAGGCTGCCGCTGTCCAGCACATAGGCGCGATCGGTGGATTCCAGCGCCAGGCGGGCGTTTTGCTCGACCAGCAATAGCGTGACGCCGTCACGTGCCAGCTGTTTGATGACCGAAAAAATGGCTTCTACCACAATCGGCGCCAGCCCCATCGACGGCTCGTCCAATATCAACAGGCGCGGGCGGCTGAGCAGCGCGCGGGCCATCGCCACCATCTGCTGTTCGCCGCCCGAAAGCAGCCCGGCCGGTTGGTTCAGGCGCTCGTTCAGGCGCGGGAAGGTGGCGCATACCCGTTCGAAATCGTGCCGCACCGCCGGTTTGTCACGGCGCGCATAGGCGCCCAGCTGCAGGTTTTCTCGCACCGTCAGGCGGGTGAAAATGCCGCGACCTTCCGGCACCATCACCAGCCCCTGTTGCAGCAAGCGGTGCGGCGCCATGCCGCGAATCGAACGGCCGTCGAACAGGATGTCGCCCTCGAACGGCTGCAGCCCGGTCAGCGCGCGCAGGCTGGAGGTCTTGCCCGCGCCGTTAGCGCCGATCAGCGTGACCTGTTCGCCGGCGTTGACCGTAAAATCGATGCCTTTGACCGCATGAATGCCACCGTAGGACACTTTGAGTCGTTTAACGCTCAGCAGGGCTTCAGACATGCGCGCCACCTCCCAGATAGGCCTGAATGACCGCTGGTTCACGCCGAACCTGCGCCGGTTCGCCTTCGGCGATCGCTTTGCCGTAGTCCAGCACCGTCAGGCGATCGCACAGGCCCATCACCAGCTTGACGTCGTGTTCGATCAACAGCAGCGTTTTGCCGCTGTCGCGAATGCGCAGCAGCAGCTCGCGCAGCGCCACTTTTTCTCCGGCGTTCATGCCGGCCGCCGGTTCGTCCAGCGCCAGCAGCCGGGGTTCGGTCGCCAGCGCGCGGGCGATCTCCAGGCGGCGCTGATGACCATAGGCGAGATCGCCGGCGCGGTAATGGGCGAATTGGCCGATGCCGACGTACTCCAGCAGCGCATGGGACTTATCGCGCACCGCCTGTTCCTCCTCCCTGGCGCGGCGGTGGCGGGCGATCGCCGCCCACAGGCCGTTGCGGGTGCGCACGTGGCAGCCGACCATCACGTTTTCCAGCACGCTCATTTCGTTGAACAGCCGCAGGTTCTGGAAGGTGCGGGCGATGCCGGCCTGCGCCACTTTATCGATCGCCTGGGGCCTATAGCGCTGGCCCGACAGGCGGAATTCGCCCGCGTCGGCGCGATACAGACCGGTGATCAGATTGAAGCAGGTGGTCTTACCGGCGCCGTTCGGCCCGATCAGGCCGTAGATTTCCCCCTGGCGGATGCTCATGCTGACGTCATCCACCGCCGTCAGGCCGCCGAAGCGTTTGCTGACGTGATTTAAAGTGAGCAAAGGCGTCATGCGGCGTTCCCCCTTATATGGCGTGCCGGCCACAGGCCCGCCGGGCGATACAGCATCACCAGGATCAGCGCCAGGCCGTAAAACAGTTGGCGAATGATTTCCGGGTCGATCAGCACCTGGCCGAACAGCGCCTGCTGTAGCGGCCCCATGCTGCTGCGCAGCAGCTCCGGCAGGGCGGCCAGCAGCAGCGCGCCCAGGATCACCCCGGGGATGTGCCCCATGCCGCCGAGCACCACCATCGCCAGGACGGCGATCGATTCCTGCAGGGTGAACGATTCCGGCGACACGAAGCCCTGAAACGCGGCGAACAGCGCGCCGGCCACGCCGCCGAAGGTGGCGCCGATGGCAAAGGCCAATAGCTTGAAGTTGCGGGTGTTGATGCCCATCGCCCGCGCGGCGTCCTCGTCTTCGCGGATCGCCGTCCATGCGCGGCCAATGCGCGAATTTTGCAACCGCAGGCTGATAAACAGGATCGCCAGCAGCAGGGCGGCGAACAGGTAGTAATAGAGGTACAGACCGGAGAAACGCACGCCGAACCACTCATGCATGCCGGAAAACTTCAGGCCGAACAGGCTGACCGGGTCGATGCCGGAAATGCCTTTGGGGCCGTTGGTGAGGTTGACCGGGCGATCGAGATTGCGCATCAAAATACGTACGATCTCGCCGAAACCGAGCGTGACGATCGCAAGATAGTCGCCGCGCAGCCGCAGCGTCGGCGCGCCAAGCAGAATGCCGCACACGGCCGCCAGCAGCGCCGCCAGCGGGATCAGCCACAGCATCGACAGATGAAGCCCGTCGGGGAACCACTGCAGCAGCAGCGGGAACTGCTGCGTCAGATGCGGTGACGACAGCAGCGCGGCCAGATAGGCGCCAACGGCGTAAAAAGCGATAAAGCCCATGTCCAGCAAGCCGGTCATGCCCACCACGATGTTCAGCCCGAGCGCCAGCATCAGGTACAGCAGGGCGAAGTCGACGACGCGCACCCAGTAGTTGCCGCCGGCGGCGCCCGCAACCCAGGGCGCCAGCAGCAGGGCGAGAATGAACAGCGTCAGCCCCAGCCTGGCGCGCCGAGGCGTGGCCAGGGGAAGCGTGGAAGTTAAAACGGTCATCATGATGTCCTTATGCGCGCGTGGCGATGCGTTCGCCCAACAGCCCGGAGGGGCGGAAGACCAGTACGGCGATCAGCACCAGAAACGCGAAGACGTCCTGGTAGTTGCTGCCGAATACGCCGCCGGTCAGCTCGCCGAGATAGCCGGTGCCCAGCGATTCGAACAGCCCCAGCAGCAAACCGCCGAGCATCGCGCCGCGCAGGTTGCCGATGCCGCCGAGCACGGCGGCGGTAAAGGCTTTGATGCCGGGCAGAAAGCCCATCGAGAAACCGGCGTTGCCGTAGTTGCTGGCCATCATGATGCCGGCTACCGCCGCCAGCGCGCCGCCGAGCGCAAAGGTCAGAACGATGATGCGGTCAGGACTGATGCCCATCAGGCCGGCGACCTGCGGGTTTTCCGCCGTGGCGCGCATGGCGCGGCCGAAACGGCTGTGTTCGACCAGCAGCCAGAGGCCGGCCATGACCACCACGGCTACCGCCAGCGTGACGATCGCGGTGCCGGTGATCACCGCCGGCGCATGTTCGGCGCTGCCTGCGGTCAGGGCGATGGGCGCCATCGGCAACAGCTGCGGAAACATCAGGGGATTGCGTGACCAGATCAGCATCGCCAGGGTTTGCAACAGCAGCGAGACGCCGATGCCGCTGATCAGCGGGGCCAGGCGCGGCGCATTGCGCAACCGGCGATAGGCCAGGCGCTCGATCGCCATCGAGGTGATGGCGCAGACGGCCATGGCTAACAGGGCCGCCAGCAGCAGCGTGGCGTAGGGCGATAGCGCGGGAAAATGATGCTGCAACACGCCGATCGCCGACAGCGCGCTGAGCGCCCCGACCATCAGCACGTCGCCATGCGCGAAGTTGATGATGCGCAGGATGCCGTACACCATGGTGTAGCCGAGCGCGATCAGCGCATAGATGCTGCCGAGCATCAAACCGTTGACGGTCTGCTGTACCAGCGTATCCATAAGGAGAGTCCGGAGATAATGAGTCAGGAGGCTCACAGTAGAGAATTTAAAAAAATTGTAAAATACGGAAAAATACTTTCTTATACAAAAAACGAGTGATTTTAATTTGTTGATTTTTATGTATATTAAATAAATCCTCTCTCCGTGACTTCCATAAAACAATAGATATATGAAAAAAACAGAACAGTATGATGAGCCGTTGCCGATGCTGCCGAACGATCCGCCGCTGCGCGCCGTGCGGGCGTTCGAAGCCATCGCGCGCCTGGGCAGCATCAGTGCGGCGGCGAAGGAGCTGATGATTTCGCCTTCGGCGGTCAGCCATCAGCTGAAAACGCTGGAGGCGTTTTTGCAGATGCCGCTGACAGAACGGCAGGGACGTCATCTGGTGCTGCGCAGCGAGGGGCGGGAGTATTACCGTTCGATCCGCTCGGCGTTTAACGTGCTGCGCCAGGCGACCGAACACGTGCGCGAGCAGTCCGCATCGCGGCAGGTCACCATCAGCCTGATCCCGCTGTTCGGCATGGGATGGTTCATTCCGCGGCTGCGCGGCTTTCTGCGCGAGAATCCGGATATCGACATCAATGTGGTTTACGCCAACCACCGCAATTACCTGAGCGACGCCGCCGATCTGTCGATCCGCTTCGGGGTTGGGCAGTGGACCGGCTATCGCAGCGAAAAGCTGATGTCCGGCCAAATGGTGCCGGTGTGCAGCCGGGCGTTCAGTAAACTGCACGGTTTGCTCGATACGCCGGATCAGCTGGCGACGCTGCCGCTGCTGCACGACGAGGAGCGCAATACCTGGATGCAATGGTTTCAGCAGGCCGGTGTTAAACGCCCGCTGCGCAGTATCGGCCCGATGTTCGAAGACGGATTGTTGACGCTGGCGGCGGTGCAGGCGGGATTGGGATGCGCGCTGATGCGTGAGCCGTTAATCGCCCACTACCTTGAGAGCGGTGAGTTAATCAAAATGTTCGATCTGCCGATCGACGACGGCCGCGATTATTACCTGTGCGCTCGCCTGGATAGCGAACTGTCGCAGGAGGGCGAAAATCTGCGGCAGTGGCTGCGCCGTGAGGCGGCGGCCCAGAACGCCGGGGCATAATCTGCAACCCGTCGATGCGGCCAACATCAAAGCGCTGCGCATGGGCGCGCGCCGCATTGAGGATGAAGAGCATGATTACGGCGAAGGCGCGCTGGTGATTTTCGATTTGCCGGAAGATTAAGCGTTGCCCAGGGCCGTCAGCGCCACCTTTACCGCCGCCAACAGTCGTGTTTCAGTGACGCCGTCACGCGCCTGAATCGACAGGCCGTGCAGGAAGACCGCGAAAAAGTCCCCCAGGCTGTCGGCGTCGGTGCCGGCCGGCAGTTCGCCGGCTTGCACCGCCTGCCGCAGCCGTTCGACGATCTGCTGGGTGCGCTGCAACCGATGCTCAGCCAGCCAGACTTTGAGCCCGTCGTTTTCCGCACTGACGCTGGCGGCGGAGGAGACCACCATGCAGCCCTGCGGCAGATCCGGCCTGCTGTAGAGCCGCACGGCGTCTTCCAGCAGGCGTTTGATCGCCGGGCGAATGCCGCTTTCCTGCGCGAAGGCGCGATCGGCGAAGCCGCCTTCCGCGGTTTCATAACTGGCGATCGCCTCGCGGAACAGCTGCTCTTTGGAGCCGAACGCCTTGTAGATGCGCGCGGAAGCAATGCCCAATTCCGCCACCAGATCCGACATCGAGGTGCCTTCGTAACCCTGTCGCCAGAATAAGTTTCGCGCCTTCAAGAGCGCCTGTTCGCGGTCGAACTCGCGCGGTCTGCCTGCCATTCGCTGCTCCAATTTGCCTGTCATTCAGCGACATAGGATCGCTTAAATCGGCGGGGAATACCAATGTCTTTATAAATTTCGCTTGCGGTCATCGCGCTTTGCCCCTATTGTTTGTCAATCGACAACCAATAGGAGTTTACGATGAAAACCCTCAAAGGTCCAAGCCTGCATCTCGCGCAGTTCAGCGATGAGACAGCGCCGTTCAACAGCCTGCCCGCCATTGCCGAGTGGGCGGCGCAGACCGGCTTTAGCGCGCTGCAGATCCCGGCCTGGGATCGGCGTTTATTCGACGTGGCCACCGCTGCGGAAAGCCAAACCTACTGCGACGATCTGACCGGCATGTTGGCGGAACAGGGGTTGGTGGTCAGCGAATTGACCAGCCATATCTTCGGCCAGCTGATGGCGGTACACCCGGCTTACGATGCGCTGTTTGACAGCTTCGCGCCGCCGGCGCTGCAGGGCAATCCGCAGGCGCGCGGCGAGTGGGCGCGGCAGCAAATGCTGTTGGCAGTAAAGGCGTCGGCGCGGCTCGGGCTCAGCGAGCTGGGCACCTTTTCCGGTTCGCTGGCCTGGCCCTATCTGTTCCCGTTCCCACAGCGCCCGGAAGGGCTTATCGACACCGCGTTCGACGAGCTCGCCAGGCGCTGGCTGCCGGTGCTTAACGCCTGCGACGAGCAGGGGATCAACCTGTGTTACGAAATTCACCCGAGCGAGGATCTGCACGACGGCGTGACATTCGAAATGTTTCATGAGCGCGTTGGCCATCATCCGCGCTGCCGGGTGCTGTTCGATCCGAGCCATATGGTGCTGCAGCAGCTCAACTATCTGGAGTTTATCGATATCTATAAAGAGGTTATCGGCATGTTCCACGTCAAGGACGCCGAGTTCAATCCGACCGGTCGCCAGGGTATTTACGGCGGCTATCAATCCTGGATCGCTCGCGCCGGCCGCTTCCGCTCGTTGGGCGACGGCCAGGTCGATTTCAACGGCATCTTTTCGCGCCTGACGCAGTACGGTTATTCGGGCTGGGCGGCGCTGGAGTGGGAATGTTGCCTGAAAAATCCGCAGGACGGCGCGCGCGAAGGCGCAGCCTTCATTCGCGATCGCATTATCCGCGTCACCGATAAAGTGTTCGACGACTTCGCCGGCGCGCCGGTCAACCCACAGCAAATCAACGCGTTGCTCGGTATTCGCTGAGCCTAATCCTTCAGGGAGTCACCCCATGCAATACCTACAGAACGAGAGCCCGTTGGCGGATCTCGCGGCGGAACACGTCTATCTCCAGGTCAACGGCCGGCGCCTTCACTGCGTGATGGCCGGTGAAGGGCGGCCGGTGCTGCTGATCCCCGGCTGGCCGCAAACCTGGTACACCTGGCGCCATGTGATGCAAGCGCTGGCGGCGGCCGGTTTTCAGGCGATCGCCGTCGATCCGCCGGGCATCGGCGATTCCGACAAGCCCGCTGGCGGCTACGACACCGGCAGCGTCGGTGCGGCGTTGCACGCGATGATGACGCAACTGGGCCATGAACGTTACCAACTGGTTGGCCACGACATCGGCATGTGGATCGGTTACGCCATGGCGAGCGATTTCCCGCAGGCGGTGGAGCGCCTGGTGCTGACGGAGGCGGTGATCCCCGGGCTGGCGCCGCCGCCGCCGATTTTCGTCGCGCCGGAGGAGAACATCTTCCTGTGGCATTTCATGTTCAACCAGCTGGCGGATTTGCCGGAGACCCTGACCCAGGGGCGTGAGCGGGAATATCTTGGCTATATCTTCAATCGCTGGTCCTATCGGCGCGATCGGGTGGCGGCGCAGGTGTATATCGCTGCTTACTCAGCGCCGGGCGGCCTGCGCGCCGGGTTCGACTATTACCGGGCGATCCCGGAGACCGTGCGGCAGAACCGCCTGCGCGCCGCCACGCCCCTGACGATGCCGGTGTTGACGGTGGGGGCCGAGCACGCGACCGGCGACGCGCCGCTGACGACGCTGCGGGGCAATGCGCACGATCTGCGGGGCGAAACGATCGCCGGCTGCGGGCATTTCATTACCGAAGAGTGTCATGAGGAATTTATTGCACTGATTACGCCGTTCCTGGCAGCAGAGCCACATGCCGCTCGATGAACGCATTGCCGCCTTTTTGACGGCATCGGCCGATGCGCCGCCCCCCGCGTCGCTGGCGGAAATGCGCGCGGCCACGGAAACCGGTTTACGCCAGCTGCAGGGCGAGGCGGAACCGAGCGGCGGCGTCAGGGACTTTACGGTGGTTGCCGCCGATGGGTATCGGATCGCGCTGCGCGCCTATCTCCCGGCGAGGGAAAACCGCGCCGCCGCGCAGCCGGCAATGCTGTTCGCCCACGGCGGCGGCTGGTGCCTCGGTTCGCTGGCGCTGTACGATCGGCCCTGTCAGGCGCTGGCCAACGCCACCGGCCGGGTGATCCTGTCGGTCGACTATCGTCTGGCGCCGGAATACCCGTTTCCGCAGCCGCTGGAAGATGTCTATCGGGTACTCTGCTGGGTGGCGCAACAGGCGCCGCAGTTGGGGATCGACGCGAAGCGCCTGGCGGTGGGCGGCGACAGCGCCGGAGGCAATCTGGCGGCGGCCGTCGCGCTGCTGGCGCGGGATCGCGGCGGCCCGCACATCGAGCGCCAGCTGCTGCTGTACCCGGCGCTCAGCCGCGAGATGACGACGAAGAGCTATTGCGAGTTTGCCGAGGGGTACTTTCTGACGCGCGATGCGATGGTATTTTGTTGGCAGCAGTATCTGGCCCAGCGGCGCGATCCCGGCGCCGAACCGCTGCACGCCGCTACGCTGCGCGGATTGCCGCCGGCCACCATCCTGAGCTGCGAATATGATCCGCTGCGCGATGAGGCCGAGCAGTATGCGCAGCGGCTGCGCGAGGCGGGCGTGCCGATACGCTGCGAACGGTTGCCGGGCATGGTGCATGCCTGCATTCACATGCTGGGGCTGACTCCGGCGGCGCGGCAGCTGTTCGAACTGGCTCGCGAGTAAAAAAAAACCCCGCACTGCGTAATGCTGGTCACTTAAGGGTGGCCAGCAACTTTTTTATCTGGGTATTTCCTGCTTCTGGCTCTGAGCTCTCTCGGATAACTTCGCTCTCTGCGCCCCGGCAACACCAGCCATTTTGCCTGTTCATACAACGTTCTGAGCTCTCCCGGCATCTTGCCCGGAGAGCACCAGGGTAACGTGATTAACAGCCGCGTGATTTCGCTTAGCGCACCACTAAAACTCAGTTGATAAAGCAGGTAATCGCCTTTCAGATGGCTCGCCATGTTGACCATCTGATACCTCACCAGGTTGTATGTCAGTAGGATCCCCCACAGTTCCTGTCTCACCAGGTCCGGCAACCGGCTTCTTAGCGTCCAACGACTGTCCAGCATCC
>NZ_JAVHUX010000047.1:0-37943 GCF_030954545.1 Serratia sp. MF1(2023)
AGAGACGAAGATATTTTCAGCGAAGTTCCGAGATTGGTTCTGATGGCGACACGAGAGTGAAGCGGTTGGAATGAAACAGAATTTGCCTGGCGGCAATAGCGCGGTGGTCCCACCTGACCCCATGCCGAACTCAGAAGTGAACCGCCGTAGCGCCGATGGTCGTGTGGGGTCTCCCCATGCGAGAGGAGGACACTGCCAGGCATCAATTGAACGTTCTCTGCGTGGCGTCTGGTAATGCGCCAAGCGCCGAGCGCGATCTTGCCGGCATCGAAAGTGGCAACGTAAGAGAATCGGTGGAGCGGTAGTGCAGTTGGTTAGACTTCCTGCCTGTCACGCGGGGGGGCGCGGGTTCGAGCCGCGTCCGTTCCGCCACTTAATTGATAAGCCCTGGGTCTCTGACTCAGGGCTTTTTCATATGCAAAATTCATAAAGCCTCGTCGAATTTGTCGCCGTTCCTGCCGCTTTCCTCAATATTGTTGCCTGTTGATCAAAAGTCTTATGCCGAACCTGGCGTTTTTGCTCACTAAAAATATTGCCATACTCTCTCGCATCGCTATTTATCCACTAATGAGAGAGCAAATATTGTGAGCATCCCTGCATTTGGTTTAGGTACTTTTCGCCTTCAGGATCAGGTCGTTATCGACTCTGTGAGCACGGCACTGGAATTGGGCTATCGGGCTATCGATACCGCACAGATCTATGAAAACGAAGCGGCCGTCGGCCAGGCTATCGCCGCTAGCGGTGTGCCGCGTGACGAGTTGTTCATCACAACCAAGATCTGGATCGCGAATCTGGCTAAGGGCGCCTTAATTCCCAGTCTGCGAGACAGCTTGGCCAAGCTGCAGACCCCGTATGTCGATCTGACGCTGATTCACTGGCCATCGCCAAATGATGAGGTGCCTGTCGCAGAGTTTATGGCTGAACTGCTGGAAGCCAAGCGATTGGGGCTGACTCGTCAGATTGGTATATCTAACTTCACCATCGATCTGATGCAGCAGGCGATTGATGCGGTTGGCGCCGATCAGATTGCGACTAATCAGATCGAACTGTCACCGTTCTTGCAGAATGAAAAAGTGGTGGCGTTCGCACGGCAACATGGTATCGCCATCACCTCTTATATGACGCTGGCGTATGGCAAAGCGTTGCAGGATGAGACGATCAAAAGCATTGCCGCCCGTCACAATGCGACGCCGGCACAGGTGGTTCTGGCTTGGGCGTTGAAGCTGGGCTACGCGGTGATCCCTTCTTCGACCAAGCGCGAAAACCTGGAAAGCAACCTGTTAGCGCAGCAACTGACGCTGAGTGACGAAGATATGGCGCAGATTGCGGCGCTTGAAAGCAACGGCCGATTGGTCAGCCCGGAAGGTCTGGCACCCAACTGGGACTAATCTTCAGATATGAAGACCTCAGGCGCCCCAAGAGGGCGCCTTTTTTAGCGCTTTAGCCGATCGCTGATAAAATCGATAAAGCTGCGCAGGCGGTTACTGACAGCGCTATCGCTGTAGTACACCGCGTTGATCGGCATTTCGAGTGGCAGCGTGTCTCCTACCAGAAGGGGAACCAGGTTCCCGCGTTTGACGTCTTCATCACTCATAAAGTCCGACAGGCAGGCGATGCCGTTGCCGTGTAGGCACAGGTGGCGCTGGGTTTCACCGCTGTTGGTGGTCAGCCCCGGAACGATCTCCAGTTGTCGACCATCGGCACAGGTCAGCGGCCAGCGGTTCAGATTGGGCAGATCGTTAAAGCCGATGCAGCAATGGTGCTCCAGGTCGGCTACCGTCTTTGGCGCGCCATATTGCGCCAGGTAGGCGGGGGAGGCCAGGATGCGTCGATAGCTGGCCATCAGCTTGCGCGCTTTCAGCGTAGAGTCCGTCAGCTCGCCGACGCGGATTGCGATATCCACTTTTCGTTCGATCAAATTGATGAAGTTTTCCGAAGAGACCAGCGACAGGGACATTTCCGGATAGCGCTCACGAAACTCGGCGACCAGCGGCGTCAACAGATGCAAGACGACCGGCGTTGCGGCATCGACGCGCAGCAGCCCCTGCGGGCGTTGACGGCTTTCCATCAACGCATTTTCCGCTGCGGCCATATCGCTCAACACTTTCTGCACCTGCCGAAAGTAGTTTTCGCCTTCTTGGGTCAGACTGATTTGGCGTGTCGTGCGGTTGAGCAGGGTTACCCCCAGCTTGCTCTCCAGCTTTTTTACCGTTCGACTGACCACTGAGTTGGCCTGCTGCAGGCGCTCCGCCGCCCGGCTGAAGCTGCCGCTTTCCACTACGGTGACGAAGGTGATGAGCTCGTCCGAATTCGCTTTCATTTTTGCTCCAAAGGCAAACTCTGTTCTAAATTTTTAGCGATTTCGTCATTTAAACACGTCGGAGCATCGTCGTCACCCACAGGAATCTGATTGCGCATATTCCTGTTTCCCCGTCTGCATTTTGCTGGCCCTTTCGCATTTTTCACCTCTGCTGCATCACCTTTACACTGCTATACCCTCAGAAGATTGAAATCGCCGCAGGCGGCCCCTATAACTGAAAAGGTTATGCCTGTAAAAGCCATGCCCTCTGTGCGGGGCAGGCGTATAATCAATTCACCGTTGGCGAAGTCTTCATCGCCAGTTTCATGCTAATGGGTTATAGGCGAATCGCGTGCCGAAACGAACTTATGCAATGAGGTATGTTGCAGGCCAGCCAGTTAAGCGAATCTTTCCTGGCGCCGTTAATCAGCCGTTGCCGCCAGGGGCGGCGCTGCCGACGACAGGCGCCTTGCGCGTTATGGTGTGGAATATTTTCAAACAGCAGCGAGCCGACTGGCTTTCGGTGCTGAAAAACCATGGCAAAGATGCGCAGCTGGTGCTGTTGCAAGAAGCGCAAACTACGCCGGAGCTGGTGAGCTACGCTACCGCCAACTATCTGGCGGCCGATCAGGTGCCGGCCTTTGTGTTGCCGCAGCACCCTTCCGGCGTGATGACGCTGGCGGCCGCTCATCCGGTTTACTGCTGCCCGCTGCGCGAGCGAGAGCCGCTGCTGCGGCTGTCCAAGTCGGCCCTGATCACCGTTTATCCGCTGTATAACGGCGAGCTGTTGATGGTGGTGAACATCCATGCGGTGAACTTTAGTCTGGGAGTCGACGTCTACAGCAAGCAGCTGGGGCCGATCGGCGAGCAGATCGCCAGCCACCGGGGGCCGGTGATCATGGCCGGGGACTTCAACGCCTGGAGCCGCAAACGTATCAATGCCTTGTATGACTTTGCCGGTGAGATGGCGCTGCGCGAAGTGAGCTTCGCCGACGATCACCGCCGTAAGGCTTTTGGCCGCCCGCTGGACTTTGTGTTTTATCGCAATCTTGGGGTCGTAGAGGCGTCGGTACTGGTGACCAGCGCGTCGGATCACAATCCGCTGTTGGTGGAGTTCCACCCGGAAAAAGATTCTCCCGTCTGGTGAATCGCAGGCAATAAAAAAGCACCCCGAAGGGTGCTTTTTTTGTGCCGGAAACTTAGGTGTCCGGCGTCAGCTTGTTGCCGACAAACAGGGTTAACTTCAGACCGGGTTGAAGGCTGTTGCCTTTACCGAGCGTTGAATTCCAACGCATCACGTCGTTAATATCGACGCCGTGACGACGTGCGATACTGGCAAGCGAATCACCTTTACGAACCTGATAGGTAATACTGCTGTTACCGCCAGTATTGCTGGCCACTTGCAGGGTTTGCCCAACTTTTATGGCGCTCTTGGCGCGTAAGTTGTTCCAACTCTGCAAATCGCTGGTCTTAACGTTCAGCCGCTTGGCAATGCCCGATAAGGTGTCGCCGGAGCGCACTTTATACGAACTGCCACCGGTCAAACCGCTGTTCTTCGCCAACTGCGTCGTTGGCTGAGTCACGGCGATCTGGCCATCGGCCAGCGAGTCTTTCAGTTGCTCGGCATGTCCTTTGGGAACCATGATGTAATGGGGCCCGTTGGGTGCCGTAACGCCTTTTTTGTAGCCTGGGTTATACGCTTTCATCTTGGTGACTGAAAGCCCCGCCATCTCAGCCGCCTGAGTCAGCTGGATCTGCTGCCCGACATCGATACGCGCCAGCGCACGGGTTTCATCCGTTTTCGGGAGTTTCACACCGTACTTCTTGCTGTTCTTGATGATGTCGCTCAGCGCCAGCATTTTCGGGACATAGATTGACGTTTCACGCGGAAGCGACAATGCCCAGAAATTGGTTGGCTTACCCTGGCGTTTGTTTGCCTTCACCGCTTGCATCACGCGGCCTTCACCACTGTTATAGGCGGCTACGGTCAGTAACCAGTCGCCGTTAAACATGCGGTTCAAGCGCTGCATCATGTTAAGCGCAGCGGTTGTCGAGGCGACGACATCGCGTCGACCGTCATACCACTGATTGTTTTTCAAACCATAATTGCGACCCGTTTGCGGCACGATTTGCCATAGCCCTGCGGCGTTGGCACTTGACGTGGCGTGGGGGTCAAAAGCGCTCTCCACTATGGGTAGCAGTACCAGTTCCATCGGCATATTACGTTTCTTAATCTGCCCGACTATCCAGTACATGTACGGCTCTGCCCGTAATGTTACATCGTGGAGATAGCTCTTACTTTTTAAGTACTTTCTTTTCTGATCACGGATCCGGGAATTTTCCGGAACCTCCATCTTCAGCTCGTCGCTAATGAAGTTCCACAGGTCCTGTTGCGCGGCGGGACTGTTGTTATCCAACCACCGCGCCGAGCTCGCTCGGCCATTTGCTGTGTACTCTCCTGCTTCACCATCTTGACCAGCTGAAGACAAACTCTGTGCATGCTGTTCTGGCGCCGGTGCGTCCTGCCTGGACGACTGGCAACCCACTAGCAAGACTGAGGCGAGAAATATCGCTTTAGCCTTCATGTGTGTGTCAATGTAGTTGCTTAAAAGACGAGCAATAATACTTTGCTTCGCCAAATAACACAACTAAAAGCTCAGAAGTTATCTTTCCGCAGGCGTAATTCGGAAAAAACTGAATGAAGGCTTTCCGGTGGTGAATTAAAGCCTAATTTATTTTGTAAATCAGCGTGATGGCAACGTAAAAACAGGTTAATTTTGCGCTCTAATTGCAATGTGGTTGGCACGCTGGCTTGGCCTTTTGCCCTTAACGCTTCAACATGTTGTTGATATGTTTCAATCTCTCGATCTTCCGGCAAAATAGCCCGCGCAAACTTAAGATTTGAAAGAGTATATTCATGCGCGCAGCAAATTAAGGTGTTATCGGGAAGTTGCGCGAGTTGTTGAAATGAGTCGTACATTTGTTTGGCGCTGCCTTCAAACAGCCTGCCGCAGCCGGCGGAGAAAATTGTGTCGCCGCAGAACAGATAAGGGGCACTATAGAATGCCACATGGCCCAACGTATGGCCGGGGACGGCGATAGTCTTGTATTGGCGGCCATCGATGGCAAAGGTGTCGCCGTCGCGTACGATGTGGTTGGCGCCTTTGTCCGCGGTTTCTTGCGGCCCATAGACAGCCAGGCCGGGATATTGCGCCACGATCTGCGCCACGCCGCCGACGTGATCGTGATGATGGTGGGTCAGCAGGATCGCCGCCGGCGTCAGCTGCAGGCGCTGCAGCGCTTCGAGCACCGGCTGCGCCTCACCCGGATCGACGATAATGCAGCGCCCCTGCCGGTCATCCAATAACCAAATGTAATTGTCCTGGAAGGCGGGAATGCTGATAAGATTCATGGTGTACCTCTCGTTGGCAACGGCTTGAAAGAAGATAATAAATCATGAAACCAGCCCATACCCTACAAAAGCTCACCGGCCCGCAGTCCTGGGCGGAGCTGCCGTGGGGGGAATACTATCGTGAAGCCCTCGAGCGGCAGTTGCAACCCTGGTGGCCAAAGCTGTTCGGTTTCCATCTGCTGAAGATGGGCATGCTCAGCGCCGAGCTGGCCACGGACAAATGCGCAATTTCCCATCAGGTCAACGTAGGGTTGGAGGGGGAAGGGCTGCAGGTGATCGCCGATGCTTATCAACTGCCGTTTGCCGCCAAGTCGGTGGATGCCTGCCTGTTGGCGCATACGCTGTCCTATGCGGACGATCCGCACCGCATGCTGCGTGAAGTAGACAGGGTGTTGATCGACGATGGCTGGTTGGTTATCAGCAGCTTCAATCCGTTCAGCCTGCTGGGATTGGGCAAACTGGTGCCCGGATTGCGTCGCCGCCAGCCCTATGTCAGCCGCATGTTTACCCAGATGCGGCTGCTGGATTGGCTCAGCCTGCTGAATTATGAGGTGTTGTACCAGGCGCGTTTTCACGTGCTGCCATGGCACCGCAAGGGCGGCAAGTTTTTATGCACTCATTTGCCGGCGCTGGGCTGCATGAGCGTGATTGTGGCGCGCAAACGCACCTTGCCGCTGACGCCCACGCCGATGAAACTGGGGGCGAGAAAACCTTCTCTCAGCCGCGCGGTAGGCGCGACCAAGAGCTATCGCAAACTGCCTTAGGCTTCCGGTTGGTAACCGACGTCTTCCTGCGTCGGCTTACCGGCCGCTTCGCGCGCCAGCACGTCACAACGTTCGTTCTCCGGGTGGCCGGCGTGGCCCTTGACCCATTCCCATTTCACCTCGTGGCGCTGAATGGCCAGATCCAACCGCTGCCACAGATCGACATTTTTGACCGGCTTTTTGTCGGCGGTTTTCCAGCCGCGCTTCTTCCAGTTATGGATCCAGCTGGTGATGCCCTGGCGCACATACTGGCTGTCGGTGCTGAGTGTCACGGCGCAGGGCACGGTCAGCGCTTCCAGCGCCACGATCGCCGCCATCATTTCCATGCGGTTATTGGTGGTCAGACGAAAACCCTCGCTGAAGGTTTTTTCCGTCTGCTTATAGCGTAATATCGCGCCGTAGCCACCGGGGCCGGGGTTGCCAAGGCAGGAGCCGTCGGTGAAAATTTCTACCTGTTTGAGCATCTCTGGTAGACTCTTCCTATCAGTTTTATAAAAGCCAAGTCTGACATAAACGAGCGCTGTGAGCACTGCAATATGATCTCTACAACCACCAGACAGATTGTCCTCGATACCGAAACCACCGGTATGAACAAGCTTGGGGTGCACTACGAAGGGCACCGCATTATCGAAATCGGTGCGGTGGAGGTGATTAACCGCCGCCTGACCGGGCGCAATTTCCACGTTTACATCAAGCCGGACAGGCTGGTGGATCCGGAAGCCTACGGCGTACACGGCATCAGCGACGACTTCCTGGCCGACAAGCCGACCTTCGATCAGGTTGCCGAGGAATTCCTCGACTTTATCCGCGGCGGCGAACTGGTGATCCATAACGCGGCGTTCGATATCGGCTTTATGGATCACGAATTCCGCATGCTGCAGCAGGGCATCCCGAAGACAGAGACCTTCTGCACCATCACCGACAGCCTGCTGATGGCGCGCCGCCTGTTCCCGGGCAAGCGCAACAACCTCGATGCCTTGTGCAGCCGTTATGAGATAGACAACAGCAAGCGTACGCTGCACGGCGCATTGCTCGATGCCGAGATCCTGGCGGAAGTCTATCTGGCGATGACCGGCGGTCAGACCTCGATAGCCTTCCAGATGGAGGGGGATACCCAGCAAAACGACGCCGCGCAAGAGATTCAGCGCATTGTCCGCCCGGCGACCGCGATGAAAGTGGTCTACGCCAGCGACGAAGAAGTGAAGGCGCACGAGGCGCGTCTGGATCTGGTGGCGAAGAAGGGCGGCAGCTGCTTGTGGCGCGGAGCGCCGGCCGAATAACGGCGTTTTTGCGTAAAAAAACCTCAGCGGATGAACCTTCGTTGAAAAACTGTGCAAACGGTTCATTTGGTGAGAAAAAGGCGTTGACGGAACCGAAAGGCGTCCGTAATATGCGCCTCGTTCCCCCGCAAGAGGGAATGGCGCGGAGCGGTAGTTCAGTTGGTTAGAATACCTGCCTGTCACGCAGGGGGTCGCGGGTTCGAGCCCCGTCCGTTCCGCCACTATTCAGAAGCCCTGAGTTAGCGATAACTCAGGGCTTCGTCGTTTCTGCTCTATGAAAAACGGTGCGGCTCAATGAACGGGGCCGGCAGACCGGCCCCTTATCCTCAGAATAACACCGAGTAGTTCAAGCCGAAGGTGCGTCCACGGCCTTTATAGCTGTACAGCTCAGGCGAACCGTAGGTTGGGCTGTACAGTATCGGCGCGCGTTGGCCCCAAACGGTGGTGTACTCCTTGTCCAGCAGGTTTTCCACGCTGAAGCTGATTTTCCCCACCGGCAGGGCATAGCTGCCGAGGAAATCGAGGGTGTTGTAGCCATCGATCTTGCGGCCCTGAGTGGAATTGGCCTTGGTGTAATCACCGTCGTCCGACACGTCGAAGGTCTGCTGCGACTGTAAGCGCAGATTCCAGTCGCCCGGCGCCCAGCCGACATAGGCGGTGACTTTCGATGGGCTGGCGGTATCCACCACCAGCTTCTTCCATTCGCCGTTGACCTTGGTTTCGGAACGGATAACGTTGAAGTTGGTGCCGGCGCTCCAGTCGCTGTCTTCAAAGAAATAATCCACCGCGCCTTCTACCCCGTAGATGCGGCGCTTATCCGCATTGACGTTGATGGTCATGTCGGTTTTGTTGATGGCGATGCTCTTGTCGGACAGCGAGTAGTAGGCGGCGATTTGCGTGCGCAGGTTATCGCCGGTATAGCGCCAGCCCAGCTCGTAAGCATTGACCTTGATGCCTTCCAGCCTGGAATCGCCGACGTTAACGCTTTTCAGCAGTTGGTAGTGGCCGCCGTTCAGCGCGTAGGTGCCGTTGCCGTAATACTTGCCCGGATCCGGGATCTCGAAGCCCTGAGAGAAGTTGAACCAGGTTTGCTGGCGCTCGGTCAGGTGAGCCAACAGGCCGGCGTTGAACAGCGCATTGTTGTAGTCGGTTTTCCCTCCCGGAATGGCGTCGGCGGAGGCGGCGGCGCCGGTAGCGATCGCCTGCTGCTGGTTATAGCCGACGAAGTCGTCGATTTTGTTTTCGGTGTACTGGTAACGCACGCCGCCGCTCAGGGTGAAGATCGGGTTGATGTCGTAACTGGCCTGCAGGAACGACGCCAGATTGCTGGTGGTATAGCTCGGGTAGCGGCCGGTGCTGTAGGCGTTCTCCAGCGTCATGCCGCCGGACTGTTGCGCCTTCGCCAGGTTAAAGAACTGTTGGTTGGCGTTGAAGCTCTCATGCTCGGCGTCGATGCCGTAAGTCAGCGTCAGCGCGTCGACAGGTTTGCTGTTTAACGTCAGTTTGCCGCCGTAGAAGTCGGTTTTTTGCTGCGAGGCGCCAATGCTGCTGACGTAATAGTTCGGCGCTTTGCCCGCCAGCGTCGGGAACGGGTAGAAGGTCAGGGTTTCGTCGCGGTAGTAGACCTGCGCCACCAAATCCTGGCCGAGGAAATCGGTGTTGGAATATTGCAGGTTGATCAGATGGCGTTCGGTGCCGGGGATGCGGTCGGAATCTAAGCTACCGCTGTTGTAGGCCTTGGCGTTGCCGGTCACCGCCGCGAAGTTTTCTCCCAGGAACAGGCCGTGGTCGCCGTCGGACTGGCTTTTGTAGTATTGGGTGGTCAGCTGCAACTGTTGATGATCGTCGATGTTGAGGGTGCCGGTGCCCATCACGTCGAGGCGATCGGAATACTGCAGGCCGGTTTGGGTGTTGTCGATCAGCACCTCGTTGCCTTTGCCGTCATACCAGCCGCCGTAGCGCTGGTAAGAAACGGACAGGCGCCCCGAGGCGTTGTCGTTGCCGCCGCTGACCGCCGCCGCCACGTTCTCGTCGTGATCGTTATGGCCGCCAAAGCCGGTTTTACCGCCGATCTGTAACTCGACCTGCGGTTCCCGTTGCCCCTTTTTGGTGACGATGTTGATCAGGCCGCCGGTGCTGCCGCCGCCGTACAGCGAGGTCGCGCCGGAAATCACCTCAATATGATCGATATTGAACGGATCGATCGAATCCAATTGGCGGCTGTCGCTGCGCGATGAGTTCAGGCGTACGCCGTCGATCATCACCATCATCGAACGGCCGCGCATATTCATGCCATAGTTGGTGCGGCCCTGGCCGCTGACGTCCATGCCGGGGATCAGCTGCGCCAACATGTCCTTGATCTCTTTGCCGCCCTGGACCTGCTGTTCGATCTCCTGGCTTTCGATGACCCAAGTGGTCTGCGCCATTTCCGCCACGCTGCGGTGCGAACGGCTGGCGGAGACCACCAACTGCTCTTCGTTGCTGGTTTTCTGATCTTCTGCCCAAGCCGCCGGCGCAAGCATTGCCAGCAGACAAGGGTTCAATACCCAAAGGTGTTTGCGTTTCATCGTTATTTCCCAGGTGATTTTGTTATTACTCTATTTTTGAGAATGCTTCTTTTATCAATAACGTTTCTTGTTATCAATAAAATCATGATATGATTTTTTGCGATACATTAACGTAATTAATTAGTTTTATTAACATTTTACCCACTGCGCGATCGAGCACCCCACGCCGTCAACACGGCAGCCGATCGGCCATACGCGCAAGCGACAGCGTTGCCGGAGAATCGAGAACATGTCCGCCAGCTACAGAATTTTTGATATCACCCTGAAAAGCAAAACGCTGATTTCACCTTCGCTGGTGCGCTGCGTGTTTGAAGGTGCGGATATTCATCGGATGAAGCTTGAAGCGCCGGATCAGCGCATCAAACTGTTGTTCCCGGCGGCGGACGGCCAGAGCCCGCAGTTGGCCAACGGCCCGGATTGGTACGGCGATTACATGGCGATCCCCAAAGAACAACGGCCGGTGATGCGCACCTATACGCTGCGTGCGCTGCGCCGTGAGCAGAATCAGATGGACGTCGAATTCGTGCTGCATGGTGTGAACGGCCCGGCTTCCGCCTGGGCGACCCACGCCGAGCCGGGTGACGCCATTCAGACGGTCGCGCCCAACGGCGAGTTCGGCGGCGACAGCGGCGGCTACGAATGGGCGCCGCCGGCGCAGTTGCAGCAGGCGCTGTTGATCGCCGATGAGACGGCGGTGCCGGCGGCGATGGGCATTCTGGAGCAGCTGGCGCAGCAGGCCAATCCGCCGCGGGTGCAGGCGTTCTTCGAAGTGCCGGTGGCGGGGGATTGCCTGGATTTGGCCCGTTTCCCGTTCGCCGAGGTTTACTGGCTGCCGCGCGACGTGGGCCGCCAGTTGGCGCACGGTACGCTGCTGGTGGAGGCGGTGCGCCAGCGGGTCGATATCCCCGCGTCGGCGTGTGCGCAGGCGCAGTCCCTGGCGGAAAGCAGCCTGAGCGATGAGGTGCTTTGGGAGCGGGCGGCCGGCGGTAACGCTTTTTATGCCTGGGTGGCGGCCGAGTCTTCCACGGTGAAAACGCTGCGGCGTTATCTGATCGGCGAACGCGATCTGGATCGCGCTACCGTCAACTTCATGGCCTATTGGTGCTGAACGCGCGGCCCTTTTCCGGCATTAACGCTGGAGCAGGGCATGCCGCTGCTATTCCCCCTCAACGAATAATCGCTTGCCAGCGGGTAGTTCGACCGTGTTATGTTCCGCTGAAACGAAGGTTACAGCGAGAACGATAATGCAACGGTTCGACGAACGCCTGCGCCGCGACTACCCACAGCTGACGCCGCAGGAGCAGCGGGTGGCCGACTTCATCTTCGATCACTATGACGATTTGATCGGCTACAACAGCGCCGAGTTGGCGCGTCTGAGCGGCGTTTCCAAAGCCACGGTCAGCCGCTTGTTCAAACGGCTGGGCTACCCCAACTACCGCGCCATGCGCGATGAGCTGCGTACCCTGCGCCAAAGCGGCATGCCGCTGACCGACAGCCGCGATGCGGTGCAGGGCGATACGCTGTTGGCGCGGCACTGTAAGCAGGAAATGGCCAACCTCACCCGCTGGGTAAAGCAGATCGATGCGGTACAGTTCAGCGCGGCGATCGTCGCACTGGCGCAGGCGCGAAGCGTGATGCTGCTGGGGCTGCGCAACAGCTATCCGGTGGCGATGCACCTGCGCCAGCAGCTGATGCAGGTGCGGGAGCAGGTGCTGCTGGCGCCGCAGCCGGGGCAGACGCTGGCGGAAGATCTGGCGGGGCTGACGCCGCAGGACATGGCGGTGGTGGTGGCGTTCCGTCGCCGGCCGCGCCAGATAAAGGCGCTGCTGGCGCTGTTGCAAAGCCGCGGGGTGCCGACGCTGCTGATCTGCGAACCGCAGGCGCAGGCGTTGTTCCCACTGGTCAACTGGCACTTGACCGTGCCGCTCGACAGCGTGTCGGCGTTCGACAGCTATGCCGCCGCCATGAGCCTGGCCAGCCTGCTCAGCAATGCGTTGCTGCATGAGCGGCTGGCGCAGGGGCGGCAGCGCATTCATCACGTCGCCGAACTGTTCCAGGCGCTGGACGAACTGGAGCTGCGTTAAGCGCGGCAGGTCATTTCCCTTCCTTCACCCTCCGCCGTTTAAGGCGGATCGGTCACCTCATTGCGTTACTTTGGTTTCATTAATTGATCATAAGAATCTTTTGTTTCAACTGAATCCCTATCGGGAGTAGGCTGTTGGGCAGCAAACAAACGTCATGTCGACGCTGACGGCATAACTCAATAACTTACTAAGCTGACAGGGAATGAACATGTTGGATATCTCGCAATTCGATCAGATTAACCCGCCGGCACGCCTGCTGATGGGGCCGGGGCCGATCAACGCCGATCCGCGCGTGCTGCGCGCCATGTCGAGCCAGCTGATCGGCCAGTACGATCCGGCGATGACCGGTTACATGAATCAGGTTATGGCGCTGTATCGTGCGCTGTTCCGCACCGAAAACCGCTGGACGATGCTGGTGGACGGCACCTCGCGCGCCGGTATCGAGGCGCTGCTGGTTTCCGCCATTCGGCCGGGCGATAAGGTGCTGGTGCCGGTCTTCGGCCGTTTCGGGCATCTGCTGTGCGAGATTGCCCGCCGCTGCCGCGCCGAGGTGCACACGATTGAGGCGCCGTGGGGCGAGGTGTTCAGCGCCGATCGCATCGAAGACGCGATTAAGCGAGTGCGCCCGCGCCTGCTGCTGACGGTGCAGGGCGATACCTCCACCACCATGCTGCAGCCGCTGCATGAGCTGGGCGATATCTGCCGCCGCCACGGCGTGTTGTTCTACACCGACGCGACGGCTTCCTTCGGCGGCAATCCGCTGGAGACCGATGCCTGGGGGCTGGATGCGGTCTCCGCCGGGCTGCAGAAGTGCCTGGGCGGCCCCTCCGGCAGCTCGCCGGTCACTCTCAGCCCGCAGTTTGAAGAGATTGTGCGCCGCCGTAAATGCGTGGAGGCGGGGATCCGCACCGCCGAGCATGCCGACGGCGACGACGAGATGATTTACTCCAACTATTTCGACATCGGCATGATCATGGATTATTGGGGACCGGAACGCCTGAATCACCATACCGAAGCCACCAGCATGTTGTTCGCAGCGCGCGAATGTGCGCGGGTGATCCTTGAAGAAGGGCTGGATCAGGCCATCGCCCGCCACCGGCTGCATGGCGCGGCGATGCTGGCGGGCATCCGGGGCATGGGGCTGGCGGTGTTCGGCGATCTCGAACACCGCATGAATAACGTGCTCGGCGTGATGATCCCGCCGCAGGTGCACGGCGAACAGGTGCGGCAGATGATGTTGAACGACTTCGCCATCGAAATCGGCACCTCGTTCGGCCCGCTGCAGGGCAAGATCTGGCGCATCGGCACCATGGGCTACAACGCGCGCAAGGATTGCGTGCTGCAAACGCTGGCGGCACTGGAGGCGGTGTTGAACCGGTTGGGCTTCGCCACACAACAGGGGGAGGCCCTCCAGGCGGCCTGGGACCTGTACGATGCAGGACGGCTTGAATGACGCCGCTGGAGGCGCAGCAGGCTGCCGCACGGGTGATGGCACGCTGTGACGAGCTGGCGGCGATCAGCGCGGAGCCCGGTAAATTGACGCGTCTTTATCTGTCTGCGGAACATCGGCGCGCCAACGCTCTGGTGGGTGAATGGATGCGCGAGAGTGGCATGCAGGTTTGGCAGGACAGCGTCGGTAATATCTGCGGCCGTTATGAAGGGCTCACGCCCGCTGCCCCTGCGCTGCTGCTCGGTTCGCATCTGGACACGGTGCGTAACGCCGGGCGTTATGACGGCATGCTCGGCGTGCTCACGGTGCTGGAGACGGTGGCGCACTATCACCGCCAGGGGCGTCGATTGCCGCTGGCGCTGGAGGTGATCGGTTTTGCCGACGAAGAGGGCGCGCGCTTTGGCGTCACGCTGCTCGGCAGCCGCGGGCTGACCGGCCAATGGCCGCAGGAGTGGCTGGCGCAGACGGATGCCGACGGGGTGAGCATCGCGCAGGCCATGCGCGATTTTGGGCTGGATCCGGCGGCGATCGCACAGGCGCGTCGCGCGCCAAACGAAATTCGCGCCTATCTCGAATTGCATATCGAACAAGGCCCGTGCCTGGAGGCGGCCGATTTGGCGCTGGGCGTGGTGACGGCGATCAATGGCGCGCGCCGGCTTACCTGCACTTTCAGCGGTGAAGCGGGCCACGCCGGCACGGTGCCTATGGTGCAGCGCAAAGACGCGTTGGCGGCCGCGGCGGAATGGATAACGGCGGTCGAAACGCTGACCCGCGCCGCCGATCCGCATTTGGTGGCCACCGTGGGGTGTATTGAATGCCTGCCGGGCGCGGTCAACGTGATCCCCGGCGAAGTGCGATTGACGCTCGACGTCCGCGGCCCGCAGGATGCGCAACTGGCGGCGCTGTTGACGGCGTTGCTGGCGCAGGCGCAGGCGATCTGCGTACGCCGCGGCGTGCGCTTCGCCAGTGAAGAGTTTTACCGCATTGACGCCACTGCCTGCGATAGCGAGCTGCAGCAATGCTGGCAGGCGGCCGTCGAGCAGGTACAGGGGAGGAGCCTGGCGCTGCCGAGCGGCGCCGGGCACGACGCCATCGCCGTGGCGGCGCACTGGCCGGTCGGCATGCTGTTCGTGCGTTGCGCCGGCGGCGTCAGCCATCATCCGGCCGAAGCGGTGCGGCAGGCGGACGTGGCGCTGGCGATCCAGGCCTATTGCCTGACGATCGCCAGCTGGGAAAAGGGGGAGTCAGTCTAAACGCAGAAAGCTGTCGGCGTCGCGCCAGGCCGGGAAGGCGCTGCGGTAACTCTGCAGGGTTTCCAGCGACAGCTCGGCGTCCAGCCGCGTGGCCGCGCCTGGCTCCGCATCCGCCAGGATCTCGCCCTGAGGGCTGATGATCAGGCTGTCGCCGCTGTAGCTCAGGCCGTTGGGATCGTCGCCCACCCGGTTGCAGCCCGCCACATACACCTGGTTTTCAATCGCCCGCGCCGCCAGCAGCGTTTGCCAATGGTGACTGCGCGGCGCCGGCCAGTTGGCGACGTATAGCGCCAGATCGTAATCCTGCTGATAGCGCGCCCAAACCGGGAAACGCAGGTCGTAGCAGATCTGCGGCAGGATGCGCCAGCCGCGCCATTCGAAGATTTCACGCCGGTTGCCGGCCCGGTAGTGCAGGTGTTCGCCGGCCATGCGGAACAGGTGGCGTTTGTCATAGGCGTGTACCTGGCCACCCGGCTCCACCAGCAGGAAACGGTTGACCGCGCCCTCGTCGGTTTTCAGCGCCACGCTGCCGCCGATTAACGCGTGGCTTTTCACCGCCCAACCGTGCAGCCAGTCGATCACCTGCTGTTCGGGCAGGGCGCTCTCGCCGGCATCCATGGCGAAGCCAGTGGTGAACATCTCCGGCAAGACGATGAGATCGCGGCCGGCGATCGGCGCCAGCAACGCGTCGAAGGCGGCCAGATTGGCGAGGCCGTCGCGCCAGACCAAAGGTTGCTGCAACAGGGTAATTTTTAAAGTCGACATAACCGCTCCGCAGCTGCATCCAGCGTGGCGTCCTGTTTAGCGAAGCACAGCCGGATCAATTTATGGGGGAAAGGATCGGCACAGAAGACCGACAGCGGAATGGCCGCCACGCCCACGTGCTCGGTTAACCAATGGCAGAACGCCACATCGTCCAGATCGGAGATGGCGCCGTAGTCCGCCAGCAAGAAGTATGTACCCGCGCAGGGTAAAATTTCCAGTCGGCTGCTCGCCAGCGCCTGCACAAAGCGGTCGCGTTTGGCGCGATAGAACGCCGGCAGCTGTCGCCAGTGCTCCGGCTCGGCGCGCAGGCTATCCGCCAGCGCCAGCTGGGCCGGGGTATTGACCGAAAAGGTCAGGTATTGATGCACTTTGCGCACCTCGGCGCTCAGCGCGGCGGGTGCCACGCAATAGCCCACTTTCCAACCGGTCATGTGGAAGGTTTTACCGAAAGAGGACACCGCGATCGCGCGCTGGCGCAGCTGCGGGTGGGCCAGCACGCTGGCGTGCCCGCCTTTGGCGAAGCAGATGTGTTCGTAAACCTCGTCGCTGAGCACGTAGATTTCGCGTTCGGCGATAGCGTGCCACAGCTGCTGCATGTCTTCCGCCTGCCAGGCGGTGGCGGACGGGTTGTGCGGCGTGTTGACGATCACCAGGCGGGTGCGCGGCGACAGCGCGGCGGCGAACGCTGGCCAATCCACGGCAAACGCGGGCGGCTGCAGGGCGATGCGTTTGAGTATGCCGCCGGCCAACGTCACCGCCGGCGCATAGCTGTCGTAGCTGGGATCGAAACAGACCACCTCGTCGCCGGGGCGCACCAGCGCGCTGATGGCGGCGAACAGCGCTTCGGTGGCGCCGGCGGTGACGGTCACTTCGCTGCCGGCGTCCGGCTGCCAGCCATACAGCTCGGCGGTTTTGTCGGCGATGGCTTCGCGCAGCGGCGCCACGCCGGTCATCGGCGCATATTGGTTGGCGCCCTGGGCGACGTGCCAGGCCAAGCGTTCTTTCAGGTAGTCCGGGCCGTCGAAATCGGGGAAGCCCTGCGACAGGTTGATCGCCTGGTGCTGCTGCGCCAGCGCGCTCATCTGGGTAAAGATGGTGGTGCCCAGCGAGGGCAGTTTGCTTTCGGGAATCAATGCGAAAGTGCTCATAGCGGGTGAATACTCCTGGCGCTTATATTGCCGTCAATATAACACGATGCTAGTATTTGGCAATCAAGACGCTTAGATGGCTAAATGCGAAAAAGTGCTTAGCCCGCCACGCGGCAGGCCAAGCCTCATCTGCCGGCCGCCTTACCGAACGGGAAACGATAATAATGACGGAGAATCCGCAACTTACCGCATTGCTGGCGGCCTGCCACTGGATTGGCGACAAAGGCTGGTGCCCGGCGACCGGCGGCAACATGTCGCTGCGCCTGGACGAACGTCAGTGCCTGGTCACCGAGTCCGGCAAAGACAAGGGCAGCCTGAGCGCCGCCGATTTTCTGCGGGTGGATATTGCCGACAATCATGTGCCGAGCGGCCGCACGCCGTCGGCGGAGACCGGGCTGCATACGCTGCTCTATCGCCTGTCTGCACATATCGGCGCGGTGCTGCATACCCATTCCGTCAACGCTACCGTCCTGTCGCGGGTGGAACGCGGCGATGCGCTGGTGCTGCAGGGGTACGAAATGCAGAAGTCGCTGGCCGGCCAGCGCAGCCACCTGGACCGCGTGGCGATCCCCATATTCGACAACGATCAGGATATCCCTCGGCTGGCGGCGCGCGTGGCGGCCTATGCCGAGGCCACGCCGCTGCAATACGGCTTTCTGGTGCGCGGCCACGGTCTGTATTGCTGGGGAAGCCAGGTGGCGGAAGCTCGCCGCCATCTTGAAGGGCTGGAATTCTTGTTCCAGTGTGAACTGCAACGCCGTTTACTGGAGGCGAAATGATCCGCGCCATCGTGACTGATATTGAAGGCACCACCAGCGATATTCGCTTCGTGCATCAGGTACTGTTTCCTTACGCCCGCGAACGGCTGGCGGATTTTGTGCGCCGCCATGCCGCTGAGAGCGAAGTCGCCGCACCGCTGGCGGCGCTGCGCGCTGAAATTGGCCAACCGCAGGCCGATCTCGACGTGCTGATCGCCGCGCTGTACCGCTTTATGGATGAAGACCGCAAATCCACCGCACTCAAAGCGCTGCAGGGCATCATCTGGCGCAGCGGCTACCGCGAGGGTGATTTCCGCGGGCATCTGTATCCGGAAGTCGCCGGGCAGTTGGCCGCCTGGCAGCGGCAAGGGGTGAAGCTCTACGTCTATTCCTCCGGTTCGGTGGAGGCGCAGAAGCTGCTGTTCGGCCACAGCGACGCGGGCGATCTGCAGCCGCTGTTCAGTGGCTATTTCGATACGCACGTCGGCGCCAAGCGTGAAACCGCGTCGTACCGCAACATCGCGCAGGCTATCGGCATCGCGCCCGACGAGCTGCTGTTTTTGTCCGACATCCGCCAGGAGCTGGATGCGGCGCAGGCCGCCGGCTGGCATACCTGCCAGCTGATCCGCGATGAGGCGGACGCGCAGAGCCGGCATCCGCAGGTTAACCGTTTTGATCGCATCGATTTAGGGGAGTTCGTCTCATGAGTGGATTGACCATTTTCAGCGATACAGCGCCGCAGCAACCGCTGTGGCAGAGCCGTGATGCGCAGGAGATCCAGCGGCAGTTGGCGCAGATCGGCGTGCGCTTTGAGCGCTGGCAGGCGGATCGCGAGCTGGGCGACAATCCGCAGCCGGAGGCGGTGATCGCGGCCTACCAGCATGAGATCGACCGGCTGGTGGCGGAAAAGGGTTACCAGAGCTGGGACGTGATCAGCATGCGGCCGGACCATGAGCAGCGCCAGGCGCTGCGTGAAAAATTCCTGTCCGAACATACGCACGGCGAAGATGAAGTGCGCTTTTTCGTCGAGGGCGCAGGGCTGTTTTGCCTGCATCTGGACGGCAAGATCTTTCAGATCCTGTGTGAAAAGAACGATCTGATCTCGGTGCCGGCCAACACCCGCCATTGGTTCGATATGGGATCGGCGCCGCATTTCACCGCGATCCGGGTGTTCGACAACCCGGAAGGCTGGGTGGCGCATTTCACCGGCGACAAGATCGCCGATGCTTATCCGCGTTTGGACTGAGTGCCGATGGGCGGGCGTTAACCCAACGCCCGCTGGAAAATCCCCGCTTCAACCTGCTGCGGCGTAATCACGCCGCTGTCGAATATCCATCCGCTGATGAGCTTCGCCGGCGTGACGTCGAACGCCGGATTGTAGACCGGCGCATCGTTCGGCGCCCACTGGCAGGCGCCGAAGCTACCTGAAACGCCGGTGACTTCGGCCGCCGCGCGCTGCTCGATCGGGATGGCTGCGCCGTCCGGGCAGTGCGGATCGTGAGTGGTGTGCGGGGCGGCCACGTAGAACGGGATGCCGTGATAGTGCGCCAGCACCGCCAGGCTGTAGGTGCCAATCTTGTTGGCAACGTCGCCGTTGGCGGCGATGCGATCCGCGCCGACCCATACCGCATCGACCTGGCCCTGCGCCATCAGGCTGGCGGCCATCGAATCGCAGATCAGGCGATAGGGAATGCCCAGCTCGCCCAATTCCCAGGCGGTCAGACGGCCGCCCTGCAGCAGCGGCCGGGTTTCATCGACCCATACCTGTTGCACTTTGCCCTGCCGGTGGGCGTGCAGCAGCACGCCGATGGCGGTGCCGACGCCGGCGGTGGCCAATCCGCCGGTATTGCAGTGGGTCAGCAGGCGGCTGCCGGGCTTGACCAGCCCAGCGCCGTGATCGGCGATGCGATCGCACAATCGGCGATCTTCTTCCACCAACCGCAGCGCTTCGTTCACCATCGCCGGCGCCCAGTCAGGCTCCGCCAGCGCCAGCTTCATGCGATCCAGATTATTCATCAGGTTGACCGCCGTCGGGCGGGCGGCGCGCAGCGTGTGCAGCGCCTGTTCCAGCTCGGCGCGCGGCAGACCGCGTTCCGCCAGCAGCGCCAACAGCAGGCTGGCGGACAGCCCGATCAGCGGCGCGCCGCGCACCCGCAGGCTGTGAATGTGCCCGACCAGTTCCTCCACGCTGTCGCAGGCGCGCCACCGCTTTTCCTGCGGCAGGGCTTGCTGATCGAGGATCCAAAGGCGGTTGTCCTGCAGGGTCAAGCTGGTGGTGTTAAGCGCTTGCATCGGCGGTTAATTCCTTGTTGCGTGGTTATTGCATCTGAAACGCTATTCTGCCAACATGACTTCCAGATGTATAGACGTCCAAATGCTTTTACGTCTAAATAAACAGAATCGCTGGGGTCAGTGAGAGAGAACAGAGGGGTTGGGGAATGTCGCTTTATCGTACGTTTACGGCTGCCGATGCCGTTGAATATGCCCGCCAATACGGGCAGGTGGCCGATCCGCAGGCGCTGGTGAGCGCCGACGAGATCGGTGACGGCAACCTGAACCTGGTGTTCAAGATCCGCGATCGCGAAGGCGTGAGCCGGGTGATCGTCAAACAGGCGCTGCCCTACGTGCGCTGCGTGGGCGAATCCTGGCCGCTGACGCTGGATCGGGCGCGCATCGAAGCGGAAACGCTGCGGGTTCACGGCGGTTTCTGCCCGCGGCATACGGTAAAAGTCTTGCATCACGATCCCGAATTGGCGGTGATGGTGCAGGAAGATCTCTCCGATCATCGCATCTGGCGCAGTGAGCTGGTACAGGGCAACTATCACCCGCTGGCGGCCGGGCAGTTGGCGGAATACCTGGCGCAGACGCTGTTCCACACCTCCGATTTTTATCAGTCGGCGCAGCAGAAGAAGGCGGAAGTCAGACGTTTCACTAACCCCGAACTGTGCCAGATCACCGAAGACCTGTTCTTTACCGATCCCTATATCGACCATGAGCGCAATCAGTTCGAGGTGGCGCTGTTGCCGCAGGTGCAGGCGCTGCGCGAGGATGCGTCGCTGAAGTTGGCGGTCGCCGGCCTGAAACATCGCTTCCTCAGCAAGGCGGAGGCGCTGTTGCACGGCGATATTCACAGCGGTTCGATCTTCGTGGCGGAAGGCCGGTTGAAAGCAATCGACGCCGAATTCGGCTTCTACGGCCCGATCGGTTTCGATATCGGTACTGCGTTAGGCAACCTGCTGCTCAACTATTGCGGGCTGCCGGGGCTGTTCGGGCCGCGCGACGCCGCCGCCGGGCGCGAGCAGCGCCTGCAGGATGTGCGCGAGCTATGGCTGATCTTCGCCGATCGCTTTTTGGCTTTGTGCCATCAGCAAAGCCGGGATGCGGCGCTGGCGACGCCGGGTTACGCCGAGCTGTTCCTGCTACAGGTCTGGACCGATGCGGTCGGGTACTGCGGCACCGAACTGATTCGGCGCACCATCGGCCTGGCGCACGTCGCCGATCTGGACAGCATCGCCGACGCTGATATGCGCCTCGACTGTCAGCGCCATGCGCTGGGATTGGGGCGCACGCTGATCGTCAATGCGCCGCAGATCGAGCATATTGACGCCCTGTTGGCGCGCATTCGTCAGCAGGGCTAAAAAGGCGGATGCTCGTGGATCTTGCCTGACACCATCAGCCAACGGGCGGGGCGAACCCCGCCGTTGGGTTGCCTTACCGTTCGGATTCGTAAGCCAAAGTGGCCGCAACCTCCGAGTCTCCCAGCCTGATGCGCAGTTCGCACAGCGAACCGCGGGTTAGCCAGATGAACGCGATCAGCGTCATACAGACGATCACCAGTTTAAGTACGACCCGTTTTTGCTGCATTTTTGACCTCCCTATCCTTGCCTTGCGGCGGGTAAGAGGCTAACCTGATGTTGTTGGGCATCAGAGTGGCCTCGGGTTGATAATATCGACTCGGGGCCTTTCTCTTTCTCTCCTTTGCCAAGGCTCCGGACAGAAAGATCCAGAGCACCCGCTGCGCAGTCTACTCGAACTTCCTTCCCGTGAAATCCGCCGCTGCGCCAACCTGCGGCGCGGTGCGCAGTTTGTCATGAAAGCAAAAGAAAAAGGGGCGATGATGATCGCCCCTTGGATGCGTGAAGTTCGAATTGGCGCTAAGCCGCTTCGGTCTGCTGTTGGCGCTTAGACTGCGCCGCCGGCTTTTCCGGCTTGGCGGCCGCCAGCGCATCCGGCGCAAAGTCGTCCACGTTGATGGAGCGCAGGCGGCTCTCTTCGGCTTTCACCAGGATCTTCGCTTCATCGGCGCTGATCTTGCCTTCTTCCAGCGCGCGTTCCGCCAAACGATCCAGACGGGTGAACGGCAGGTTTTTGCCGGCCGCCTTGCACAGACGCTCGTGAATCGGCTCGGCGGCCATTACGTCGGCCAGCGCCGCTTCCAGCAGGCCGATTGGGTTATGCTCGCTCGGCGTCAGGTACTGACCGCGCCCCAGACGGCTGCGGGTGGCGGAAGGCACCTGCAGGATCTTGGCCAACTGGTGATCCAGACGGTCGGACGGTGCGGTATGCACGCGGCCAAACGGGAAGACCACGAAGCGCAGCGCGCCGGCGATAAAGCGGTTCGGGAAGTTGCGCAGCAGGTCATCCAGCGCCTGTTCGGCTTTATGCAGGCTGTCTTGCACGCCCCAATGCACCAGCGGCAGATCTTCTTTCTGACGGCCTTCGTCGTCAAAGCGTTTCAGCACGGCGGAAGCCAAATACATCTGGCTGAGGATGTCCCCCAGGCGAGCGGAGATGCGCTCGCGGCGCTTCAGGCTGCCGCCCAGCACGCCCATGGAAACGTCCGACAGCAACGCCAGGTTGGCGCTCAGGCGGTTCAACTGCTGATAGTAACGACGGGTCGCGTCCTTGGTCGGCGTGGCGCTGGTGCGGCCGTTGGTCAGGCCCAGCCAGAAGCTGCGTACCTTGTTGCTGCCGACGTGGCCCAGATGGCCGAACAGCGATTTATCGAAGGCGTTCAGATCGTTGTTCTGCGCCGCCGCCATTTCATCCAGCACATAAGGATGGCAGCGGATCGCGCCCTGGCCGAAGATCATCATGGTGCGGGTCAGGATGTTCGCGCCTTCCACCGTGATGGCGATCGGTGCGCCCTGATAGGCGCGAGCCAGGAAGTTGGATTCGCCCAGCATGATGCCTTTACCGCCGGCGATGTCCATGGCGTCAACGATCGACTGCTGGCCGCGGTGCGTACAGTGGTATTTGACGATGGCCGACAGCACGGCCGGCTTCTCGCCCTGCACCAGCGCATAGGTGATCAGCGAAGCGGCGGCGTCCATCACATAGGTGTTGCCGGCGATGCGCGCCAACGGCTCTTCGATGCCTTCCATCTTGCCGATGGAGATCTTGAACTGACGGCGAATGTGCGCGTAGGCGCCGGTCGCCAGGGCGATGGATTTCAGGCTGCCGGTAGAGTTGGACGGCAGGGTGATGCCGCGACCGACCGACAGACACTCAACCAGCATGCGCCAGCCCTGGCCGGCCATTTTCGGGCCGCCGATAATGTAATCGATCGGGACGAACACGTCGGTGCCGCGGGTCGGGCCGTTCTGGAACGGCACGTTCAGCGGGAAGTGGCGGTTGCCGATTTCCACGCCCGGCGTGCTGGTCGGGATCAGCGCGCAGGTGATGCCCGGGGATTCGTTGTCGCTCAGCAGGCGGTTCGGGTCATGCAGTTTGAACGCCAGGCCCAGTACGGTGGCGACCGGCGCCAGCGTGATGTAGCGCTTGTTCCAGGTCAGGCGCATGCCCAGCACCTGCTTGCCTTGCCAGTCGCCCATGCACACGGTGCCCACGTCCGGAATGGCGCCGGCATCGGAACCCGCTTCCGGGCTGGTCAGCGCGAAGCAAGGGATCTCGTCGCCGCGCGCCAGGCCCGGCAGATAGTGGTTTTTCTGTTCTTCGGTACCGTAGTGCTGCAGCAGTTCGCCCGGGCCGAGGGAGTTCGGCACGCCGACGGTGATCGCCAGGATGCCGGAAACGCCGGCCAGTTTTTGCAGCACCATCGCCTGAGCATAAGGAGAGAATTCCAGGCCGCCGTACTCTTTCTTGATGATCATCGCGAAGAAACGGTGTTCTTTCAGGTATGCCCAGAGTTCAGGCGGCAGATCGGCCAGTTCGTGGGTGATCTGGAAGTCGTTGGCCATGCGGCAGGCTTCTTCCACAGGGCCGTCGATAAACGCCTGCTCTTCTTCCGTCAGGCGCGGTTTCGGGTAGCTGTGCAGCTTGTTCCAGTCCGGCGCGCCGCGGAACAGATCGCCTTCCCACCAGGTGGTGCCGGCGTCGATCGCTTCCTTCTCGGTGGTGGACATCGGCGGCATCACCTTGCGGAAGGCGCGCAGCGCCGGCGCGGAGAGCAGGGAACGGCGCACAGAGGAAAGGTTCAGCGGCAGCAGCACGATAGCCAGCGGCAGCAACAGCCAGAAGCTCCACAGGCCGATCGCACCCATGGCGGCGGTGTACGCCACCAGGATCAGGCTGCTGAGGGTAAGGTTCACTCGGTGGTAGAACACCACGCCGAGGAGAGCCAGGAAAACGACGATACTAAGAACCATCATAAGAAGCTCCGAAGTAGTAAGAGGTCTGACCTGTTGTGTGTATGTAATAGGTTTTAGTACAAGGCAGAATTTTTATCAATGCGTTTACAGTTTAATTACAACTCAGGTCACAAACTGACAGCACCAATCATCAAAAACCTCTCCGCTTCCTTAACCGGCGCGCTGTTTGGCTGAGAATGCTTCTCGCTGTTTCCGCGATCCGGTACACTGCGGAGCGGAAGATTTGACGATAACAAGAGGTTCCTCATGTACCACGACCTTATTCGCAGTGAACTGAACGAAGCGGCTGATACCCTGGCGAAATTTATCAATGACGACGCCAACATCGACGCCATCCAACGCGCCGCGGTGCTGCTGGCGGATTCCTTCAAAGCCGGCGGTAAAGTGATTTCCTGCGGCAACGGCGGTTCCCATTGCGACGCGATGCACTTCGCCGAAGAGCTGACCGGCCGCTACCGTGAAAACCGCCCGGGCTACCCGGCGATTGCCATCTCGGACGTGAGCCACCTGTCCTGCGTCAGCAACGACTTCGGCTATGAGTACGTGTTCTCTCGCTATGTGGAAGCGGTAGGCCGCGAAGGCGATGTGCTGCTGGGCATTTCCACCTCCGGCAATTCCGGCAACATCATCAAAGCCATCGACGCGGCGCGCGCCAAGGGGATGAAAGTGATCACCCTGACCGGCAAGGACGGCGGCAAGATGGCGGGTTCCGCCGATGTGGAAATTCGCGTGCCGCACTTCGGCTACGCCGACCGCATTCAGGAAATCCACATTAAAGCGATTCACATCTTGATTCAGCTGATCGAAAAAGAGATGGTTAAGGCTTGATAGCCTGCGGGGAGCTGCGGCTCCCCATGAATAAGACGGCGGGCGCCGCATGCTGCGCCCGCACAGCCTGTGTCAGTGTGGTTAAGGAGTGCTGGCGATGTGTGAACTGCTCGGGATGAGCGCAAACGTACCGACCGATATCTGCTTCAGCTTTACCGGCTTGGTACAGCGCGGCGGCCGCACCGGGCCGCATAAGGATGGCTGGGGCATTACCTTCTATGAAGGGAACGGCTGCCGCACATTCAAGGATCCGCAGCCGAGCTTCAACTCGCCGATCGCCCGCCTGGTGCAGGACTATCCGATCAAGTCCTGCGCGGTGGTGTCCCATATTCGCCAGGCCAATCGCGGCGAAGTGGCGCTGGAAAACACCCACCCGTTCACCCGCGAACTGTGGGGCCGCAACTGGACCTACGCGCACAACGGCCAATTGAAAGGCTATCGTCAGCTGGATACCGGCACGTTTCGCCCGGTCGGCCAGACCGACAGCGAATACGCGTTCTGCTGGCTGCTGCATCAGCTGGCGCTGAAATACCCGCGCACCCCGAGCCAATGGCCGGCGGTTTTCCGCTATATCGGCCTGTTGGCGAATCAGCTGCGCAAGAAGGGGGTGTTCAACATGCTGTTGTCGGACGGGCGCTTCGTGATGGCCTATTGTTCCACCAACCTGTATTGGATCACGCGCCGCGCGCCGTTCGGCAAGGCGACGCTGCTCGATCAGGACGTGGAAATCGATTTTCAGCAGCAGACCACACCGAACGATGTGGTCACGGTGATCGCCACCCAACCGCTGACCGCCAACGAAACCTGGCACAAGATTGAGCCAGGCGAGTTCGCGTTATTTCACTTCGGTGAGCGGCTTGTTCTGAGCGAAGGGATTGGTGTTGGGCGTCGGGCTGGCTGACGCGTATTGCGTCATCATGCCGCCGCTGCTCATCAGCGGTTGACCCAAGACGTACTGGCCATTGACCACGCCCATTGTCGGCGGCTGGTGGTTCTTCGCGAAGTAATCGTAGCCCGGCTTCAGCTGGCGCCAGAAGGCGATATAGCTGGATGACGCATGGCGCTTGAGGTTTTGCTCGGTCATGCGGAACGGGTAAATGCTGATGTTGACGCGGCTTTGGCCATAGGCGAAGGCGGCTTCGACGTAGCGATAGATCTCGTCCATATAGGTGTTGGTCATCGCGTAACAGCCAATCGATTTACATTCGCCGTGGATCATCAGATAAGCGCCGGAATAGCCCTGCGACTTATCGTAATCATTAGGGAAACCGATATTGATCGCCCGATAATACTTGCTGTCGGGTTTCAGATGGCGCGCGTCAACGCTATAAAAGCCTTCCGGACTTTTAAAGTCGCCTTCACGGCGTTTAGGACCTAGCCCGCCGGAGAAATTACAGATCGGGAACGTGTTGACCAGGCGGAATTCATTGCCCATTTTGGCATACAATTCCAGCTTGCGTTCCTCTTTGAAGATCTGAATATAGACCGGCGAACCCAATAATTGCTGTTTAACTACCGGCGCTTCGGGTACCTGCTCGCTGGCGCTGCAGGCCGTGATCATCGGCATAGAAACAAGCATCGCAAACAACAGCGCGATTTTGCTCATTATTATTCCTGCTTATATTTATTTGCCGGCGCAATGACGTTGGTCGGCATGCCACTGATATTGTTTTTACTGCTGCAAAACACCGCCAGATTACCAGCGCGTTTATTTTTAGCAATACGTGATATGTATAAAAAAACGACAAAGCTCGATAAAAGTGAAATGACCGGCAGATTTTAACGATAAGTAGTGAAAAACAGGCGAAATTTAATTGCGTTTGCTTGACCCAAGTCACGACGGAACGCAGAACAATGTTGCGAACAATGTTAATATTCCCCCTTCAATTTAACGCGCTGTGGCGATTGAAGCGGCAGGAGTTATGGCATATAACCCGGCCATTTTGATGGTTATTTGGCTACAGGCCGTTAACATATCGACCGTCGCGCTAACAACGGAAAGGGGGAATCAAGGGAATGCGCGTTACCCCAGTTTTTCACTGCGAGAAAGTTCATGTTGGGCGTGCCGCCATGCGCACTGCCCGGCAATCCTGGCATCGTCAGCACCCGCCTCTGGGGCCGGGCAGACGTGTAAACCAAACTACATCGTATAAATCCTATGATTAAGATCAGAAAAGGGTTAGATCTGCCGATAGCCGGAGCCCCGGTTCAGGCGATCCAAGACGGCCCGAACATTCAGCATGTTGCCCTGCTTGGGGAAGAGTATGTCGGAATGCGTCCCTCCATGCTGGTGCAGGAAGGCGATACCGTTAAGAAAGGCCAGGCGTTGTTCGAAGATAAGAAAAACCCCGGGGTTTTCTTCACGGCTCCCGCCAGCGGCCGCATCGCCGCGATTAACCGCGGCGAGCGGCGCGTATTGCAATCGGTGGTGATTGCGCTGGAAAACGGCGGCGATGACCAGCTCGAGTTTGCGCATTACCCGCTGGGTGAACTGGCCCAGTTGCCGCGCGAACAGGTCGAGAGCGAACTGATCGCCAGCGGCCTGTGGACCGCGCTGCGCACCCGTCCGTTCAGCAAAACGCCGAGCCCCGGCAGCGAACCGCGCGCCATTTTCGTCACCGCGATGGATACCCGGCCGTTGGCCGCCGATCCGCAGGTGATCATCGCCGAACAGCAGACGGCGTTCAACGCCGGGCTGGTGGTGTTGGCGCGCCTGACGGCGGGCAAGGTGCACGTATGCCACGCCGCCGGCGCCTCCGTTGGCCAGCAGAGCGGCCCGCAGATCGCCTACAGCGAATTCACCGGCCCGCATCCCGCCGGGCTGGTGGGCACCCACATTCACTTCCTCGAACCGGTCAGCCTGAAGAAAACCGTTTGGCACATCGGCTATCAGGACGTCATCGCCATCGGCACGCTGTTCACCACCGGTCAGCTCGATACCCGCCGGGTCGTGGCGCTGGCCGGGCCGCAGGTGGCGCAGCCGGCGCTGCTGCGCACGCGCCTGGGGGCCAGCCTCGAGGAACTGACCGCCGGCCGCCTGAAAAACGGCGAGAATCGGGTGATCTCAGGTTCGGTGCTGAACGGCATGCACGCCACCGGGCCGAACGCCTGGCTCGGCCGCTTCCACTCGCAGGTGTCGGTGCTGGAAGAAGGGCGCGACAAAGAGCTGTTCGGTTGGATCGTGCCTTCGCCGAACAAGTTCTCCATTACCCGCACCACGCTGGGCCACTTCCTGAAGAACAAACTGTTCGCCTTCTCGACCACCACTAACGGCGGCGAACGCGCCATGGTGCCGATCGGCAACTACGAGCGGGTGATGCCGCTGGATATTTTGCCGACGCTGCTGCTGCGCGATCTGCTGGCGGGCGACAGCGACAGCGCGCAGGCGCTGGGCTGTCTGGAGCTGGACGAGGAAGATCTGGCGCTGTGCACCTTCGTTTGCCCCGGCAAGTATGAGTACGCGCCGGTGCTGCGCGAGGTGCTGACCAAGATTGAGCAGGAAGGATAACCGATGGGCCTGAAGAATTATTTTGAGAAGATAGAGCATCACTTCACGCCGGGCGGCAAACTGGAAAAGTGGTACCCGCTGTATGAAGCGACTACCACGGTGTTTTACACCCCCGGCACGGTGACGCGCGGCGCTTCGCACGTGCGCGACGCCATCGATTTGAAACGCATGATGATCCTGGTGTGGCTGGCGGTGTTCCCGGCGATGTTCTGGGGCATGTACAACGTCGGCCAACAGGCGATCCCGGCGCTGCACCATCTGTACAGCGGCGACGAGCTGCAACAGGTGCTGGCGGGCGACTGGCATTATCGCCTGGCGCAGTGGCTCGGCGCCTCGCTGGCCGCCGACGCCGGCTGGGTCAGCAAGATGGTGCTGGGCGCCTGTTACTTCCTGCCGATCTACGCCGTGGTGTTCGTCGTCGGCGGCTTCTGGGAAGTGCTGTTCGCCATTATCCGCAAGCATGAGGTCAACGAAGGCTTCTTCGTCACCTCTATCCTGTTCGCGCTGATCGTGCCGCCGACCCTGCCGCTGTGGCAGGCCGCGCTGGGTATCACCTTCGGCGTGGTGGTGGCCAAAGAGATCTTCGGCGGCACCGGGCGCAATTTCCTCAACCCGGCGTTGGCCGGCCGCGCCTTCCTGTTCTTCGCCTATCCGGCGCAGATCTCCGGCGATCTGGTGTGGACTTCCGCGGACGGTTTCTCCGGCGCGACGCCGCTGGCGCAGTGGAGCGCAGGCGGGGCGCACAGCCTGAGCAACGTGGCTACCGGCCAGTCCATCAGCTGGATGGACGCCTTCCTCGGCAACATCCCTGGCTCCGTCGGTGAAGTCTCCACGCTGATGATCCTGATCGGCGGGGCGATTATCCTGTTCGGCCGCGTGGCCTCCTGGCGCATCGTCGCCGGCGTGATGCTCGGCATGGTGGCTTCCGCCCTGTTGTTCAACGCCATCGGTTCCGATACCAACCCGATGTTCGCCATGCCGTGGTACTGGCATCTGGTGCTGGGCGGTTTCGCCTTTGGCATGATCTTTATGGCGACCGACCCGGTTTCCGCCTCCTTCACCAACAAGGGGAAATGGTGGTACGGCATTCTGATCGGCGTGATGTGCGTGCTGATCCGGGTGGTCAACCCCGCCTATCCGGAAGGCATGATGCTGGCGATCCTGTTCGCCAACCTGTTCGCACCGCTGTTCGATTATCTGGTGGTGCAGGCCAACATCAAGCGGAGAAAAGCCCGTGGCGAATGAAGCGAAAAACGACGGCATCGGTAAAACGCTGCTGGTAGTGCTGCTGCTGTGTCTGGTGTGTTCAGTGGTGGTGGCGGGCTCCGCCGTCGGCCTGAAGTCCAAACAGCAGGAGCAAAAGCTGCTCGACAAGCAGCGCAATATTCTCGACGTAGCCGGCCTGTTGCAGCCGAAAATGGAGAGCGAGCAGGTCAAGCGCCTGTACAGCGAGCGCATCGAACCGCGCCTGGTGGATCTGAACAGCGGCGAGTTTGTCGCCGGCAAGGCGGCGGCGTTCGATCTGGGCGCCGCGCTGCGCGACGACGCCAAAAGCGTGGCGCTGGCGGCGGGCGACGATCCGGCCGGCATCAAGCGCCGCAGCAACCAGGCGGAAATCTACCTGGTGCGCGACGAAAGTGGTCAGGTGAACAAGATTGTGCTGCCGGTATACGGCACCGGTCTGTGGTCGATGATGTACGCCTTCGTGGCGTTGGATAACGACGGCAACACGGTCAAGGGCATCACCTACTACGACCAGGGGGAAACCCCGGGGCTGGGCGGCGAGGTCGAGAACCCGTCCTGGCGCCAGCAGTGGGTCGGCAAACAGCTGTTCGACGACAACGGTCAGCCGGCGATCCGCGTGGTGAAAGGCGGCGCGCGTCAGGGGGATGTGCATGGGGTGGACGGCCTGTCCGGCGCCACGCTGACCTCCAACGGCGTGCAGCATACGTTTGATTTCTGGTTGGGCGAGCACGGCTTCGGCCCGTTCCTGAAAAAAGTTCGTGAAGGAGCGCTGAAAAATGGCTGATTCCAAAGAGATAAAGCGGGTCCTGCTGGGGCCGCTATTCGACAATAACCCGATCGCCCTGCAGGTGCTGGGCGTCTGTTCTGCGTTGGCGGTGACCACCAAGCTGGAGACGGCGGTGGTGATGACCATTGCGGTGACGCTGGTCACGGCGTTCTCCAGCTTCTTCATCTCGCTGATCCGTCACCATATTCCCAACAGCGTGCGCATTATCGTGCAGATGGCGATCATCGCCTCGCTGGTGATCGTGGTCGATCAGCTGCTGCGCGCCTACGCGTTCGAGATCTCCAAGCAGCTGTCGGTGTTCGTCGGCCTTATCATCACCAACTGTATCGTGATGGGGCGCGCCGAGGCTTACGCCATGAAGTCGCCGCCGATCGAGAGCTTTATGGACGGCATCGGCAACGGGCTGGGCTACGGGGTGATCCTGGTGCTGGTCGGTTTCCTGCGCGAGCTGATTGGTTCCGGCAAGCTGTTCGGCGTCCCGGTGCTGGAAACGGTGCAGAACGGCGGCTGGTTCCAGCCGAACGGCCTGTTCCTGCTGGCGCCGAGCGCGTTCTTCATCATCGGCCTGCTGATCTGGGTGCTGCGCACCCTGAAGCCGGCGCAGATCGAAAAGGAGTAAAGGCCGATGGAACACTATATCAGCCTGTTTGTGCGCGCGGTGTTCGTCGAGAACATGGCGCTGGCGTTCTTCCTCGGGATGTGTACCTTCCTGGCGGTCTCGAAGAAGGTCTCGACCGCCTTTGGCCTGGGCATCGCGGTGACCATCGTGCTCGGCATTTCGGTGCCGGTGAACAACCTGGTCTACAACCTGATCCTGCGCGACGGCGCGCTGGTGGAAGGCGTCGATCTGAGCTTCCTCAACTTCATCACCTTTATCGGCGTGATCGCGGCGCTGGTGCAGATTTTGGAGATGATCCTCGATCGCTTCTTCCCGTCGCTGTATAACGCGCTCGGCATCTTCCTGCCGCTCATCACCGTGAACTGCGCCATCTTCGGCGGCGTGTCCTTCATGGTGCAGCGCGATTACGACTTCGCCGAATCGGTGGTGTACGGCTTCGGCTCCGGCACCGGCTGGATGCTGGCGATCGTCGCCATGGCGGGGATCCGCGAAAAACTCAAGTATGCCAACGTGCCGGCAGGGCTGCGCGGCCTGGGCATTACCTTTATCACCACCGGACTGATGGCGCTGGGCTTCATGTCCTTCTCCGGTGTTCAGTTGTAAAGGCGGGAAGAATTTATGGAAATTATTTTAGGCGTAGCAATGTTCACCACCATCGTGATGGTGCTGGTGTTGCTGATCCTGTTCGCCAAATCGAAGCTGGTGAACACCGGCGACATCGCGGTGGAGATCAACGGCGATCTGGATAAGAGCTTCCATGCGCCGGCGGGCGACAAGCTGCTCAACGTGCTCTCCAGCCAGGGAATTTTCGTCTCCTCGGCCTGCGGCGGCGGCGGTTCCTGCGGCCAGTGCCGGGTGGTGATCAAAGAGGGCGGCGGCGATATCCTGCCGACCGAGCTCTCGCACATCAACAAGCGCGAAGCAAAAGAGGGTTGCCGCCTGGCGTGCCAGGTGAACGTGAAGCAGAACCTGAAGATCGAGCTGCCGGAAGAGATCTTCGGCGTGAAAAAATGGGAGTGCGAGGTTATCTCCAACGATAACAAAGCCACCTTTATCAAAGAGCTGAAGCTGAAGATCCCCGATGGCGAAGACGTGCCGTTCCGCGCGGGCGGTTTCATCCAGATCGAAGCCCCGGCGCACGACATCAGCTACGCCGACTTCGACGTGCCGCAGGAGTATCGCGGCGACTGGGACAAGTTCAACCTGTTCCGCTACCGCTCGACGGTGAACGACACCACGGTGCGCGCCTACTCGATGGCCAACTACCCGGAAGAGAAGGGCATCATCATGCTCAACGTGCGTATCGCCACGCCGCCGCCGAACAACCCGGACGTGCCGCCGGGCATCATGTCTTCCTATATCTGGTCGCTGAAGGCGGGTGACAAGGTGACGATCTCCGGGCCGTTCGGCGAGTTCTTCGCCAAGGAGACCGACGCCGAAATGATCTTCATCGGCGGCGGCGCGGGCATGGCGCCGATGCGTTCGCACATCTTCGATCAGCTCAAGCGCCTGAACTCGAAGCGCAAGATCACCTTCTGGTACGGCGCGCGTTCGCTGCGCGAGATGTTCTATGAAGACGACTTCAACCAGCTGCAGGCGGAGAACGACAACTTCACCTGGCACGTAGCGCTGTCGGATCCGCAGCCGGAAGATAACTGGACCGGCTACACCGGCTTTATCCATAATGTTCTGCTGGAGAACTACCTGAGGAATCACCCGGCGCCGGAGGACTGCGAGTTTTACATGTGCGGGCCGCCGATGATGAACGCCGCGGTGATCAAGATGCTGAAAGATCTGGGCGTCGAAGACGAAAACATCATGCTGGATGACTTTGGTGGCTAAATGCGCGCATTGGCGATGAAGAACTGGCTGACGGGCGTGGCGCTGAGCGCCACCCTGCTGCTGACCGGCTGCGGGCCGGAACAGGTGGACCTGACGGGTAAAACCATGGGCACCTCGTATTCGATCCGTTATGTGACCGGCGACGATACGCCGTCGGCGCGTGAGATGCAGGCGGAGATCGATAAACGGCTGGAGCAGGTGAACGACCAGATGTCCACCTACCGGCCGGACTCCGAGCTGAGCCGCTTCAACGCCAGCCGCGACATTGACCGGCCGTTCCCGGTTTCGCCGGCGACCGCCGAGGTGGTGCGCGAAGCGCTGCGCATCAACCGCGTGACCGATGGCGCGCTGGACGTGACCGTCGGGCCGCTGGTCAATCTGTGGGGCTTCGGCCCGGAAGGGCGGCCGGATAAAGTGCCGAGCGAGGCGGAGCTGGCGCATCGCCGCGCCTGGACCGGCGCCGACAAACTGTCGGTGCAGGGCAGCGCGCTGGTGAAAAGCATCCCCGAGCTGTATGTCGACCTGTCGTCGATCGCCAAAGGATACGGCGTGGACGTGGTGGCGGAGTATCTGCAATCGCAACACGTGCAAAACTACATGGTGGATATCGGCGGTGAAGTCCGCACTCGCGGGCGCAACGGCGAGCAAAAGCCGTGGCGCATCGCCATCGAGCGCCCGACCGCCGGTGCGCAGCAGCAGGCGCAGTTGGTGATCCAGCCAGGGGAGATGTCGATCGCCACCTCGGGTGACTATCGCAACTACTTCGAGCAGGACGGGGTGCGCTATTCGCACACCATCGATCCGATCACCGGCCGGCCGATCAACCACCGTTTGGTGTCGATCACCGTGCTGAGCCCGGCCTGCATGACCGCCGACGGCCTGTCCACCGGCCTGAACGTGATGGGGCCGGAGCGCGGCATGGCGTTGGCCAATCTGCTCGGCATTCCGGTGTTCATGATCGTGAAAACCGCCGACGGGTTTGAGGAGCGCTATTCCGACGCGTTCAAACCCTATATGAAAAAGCGTTCGTGAGGTTGCTATGTTGACGGTATTCGCCGCCACCTTTGTGTTGTTCCTGCTGATCGTCGGCGGGATGTCGTTGGGTTACGTGTTCAAACGCAAAAGCCTGCAGGGCAGCTGCGGCGGCATCACCGCATTGGGGATGGAGAAAGTCTGCGACTGCCCGGAGCCTTGCGATGCGCGCAAAAAGCGCGAAGCCAAAGCGGCACAGCGGCGCGAGCAGCTGGACAAGCACCGCATTCTGTAGCTGTAGCGAAAACCCGGCCTTGGCCGGGTTTTTTATTTGGGGGAGGTATTTGATTTTGAATAGGCCAGGTTGCCGAGTATACCACCCACGAAACAGCACAACACTAAGCCAATCGCCAGCAACTCGAAGTTAGCCGACATCTGATCCTCGCCCTCAACGTGGCCAATAATCCAGTCTGAGAGAAAGGGAAAAGCCAGGAGCATGAGGCCGATACCTATTATCGCACCGGCAATAATTGCTGCTATCCGTTTCATATCACCTGCCAGAACCAGACTTCTTTTGATTTAAAGAAATCGCTAAAACGCCCATCCCAAGAAAGCCCCCATTGAATACGAAAATAGCTCGATAGTGTGGTTAAACGAGAACCGTTCCACAGATCTATATGATCTCCCGAGCGATTGCGAAAATTTTCATTCCCTCGCTGCCAGTAATCTTTAAAAAAGATAATGCCGGTTTTGCCTTTCAGCACCCGTTCAAACTGGTTGGGTGTGACTTTTACCATGCGTCCTAGCCCCGGTATCGGTGTTCGTGCTAAGGCATTTGCCAGTTCTTCAGCACGCAAAATATGGCCCTCACTTTTCTTGTGTAACCAACAAAAGTTCACGCCTGATAATTTACTGACATCATACCCACAATGAACCAACGCTGCACCGATGCGTATAGCACACTGATCATCAAAGGCTTTATCACCATGGACAGTGCGGCATGGATACTCATCCCCATTGATTTGAGGATGTTTTTCCCAAAGTTTGTTAAAAGTTATCGACATATAATTCCTTTTAAATCATTCCATTATTCTCTAGCCCTCTGATGCCATAGCATATGTTGATACCCGTAGAGCTATTTAGATGACTGGAGGTGCTATTTAGAAAAGTCTAAGAAAGACAGATCGTTGGCGTGTTTCCAAAGATGGCCAGATCCTAGAGTATTGTCGTCACTAATGGTGATTTTTTGTTCGAAAAGTAGACGTTTATCGCATTATGAGAAGAGGATATTTATGCACCGAATATTATGCGGGTATACGTTTTATTTTTAATATATTTAATTGATAATAAATAAAATATTAATATTGATTGATCGTGAAATTCCGGAGAAATTCCCTTCATTAGGAGAGCGTTGAGTATCTCATTCCCTCAGATTTTCTCCGGTGTTCTATTGTTATTTCGCCTTGCGGAAGCTTTTTGCCTCGGCCGGTGAGTTGACCATCACGCCGTCGGCGCCCAACGCCAGCGCCTGCTGATAATCCTGCGGCGAGTTGACGCCGAACAGGATGATGTGCGCCGGGCCCTGCGAGCGGAAACAGTCCATCGACTCTTTATCCCAGGTCAGAAACGCCTTCGAACGCCCTTCGCCGAGGGTATATTTCTCCACCACTTCCACCTCGCGCTTCAGCTCCAGCCCGTACCAGCGCGGCTGGCGGTTGTCCGGTTTGACGTCGCACTGGTGCGCCATGGTGACGTTGGCCAGCAGCGTGCGGGTCTCGTCGCGGCTTTCGAAGCGCGGGATGGCCGGCGGCAGCGCCTGCAGGTATTTGGCGTCGGTGGAGTAGACGCGGATGCGGTTCAGGCTGTCGGTGCTTTCCAGCGTCGCCAGCAGTGCCTGGCCAAACTGCGCCGGATCGGCGTCCGGGGATTTGATGTCCAGATAGAAAGTCACGCGCGGGAAGGCCTTCAACACCTCATCCAGCCGCGGAATGCCGATGCCCTGGCCGCGGAACGGGTGCGCATCCCCCTTGGCGAAAGCCCAGCCGGCGTCGATCTCGGCCAGCTGCGCGGCGGTATAGGCAGAGACCGGGCCCTGTCGGTTGGTCAACGTTTTCAGATCCGAAGGGCGATACAGCACGATGACGCCGTCTTTGGATTCTTGCAGGGTGATCCAGATGGCGTCGGCGCCGTTTTTCAACGCGGTTTCGATGGCGATGCGGGTGTTTTCCGGCGCATCGGCGGTGCCGCCGCGGTGGGCGACGATCGCCGGCGCGTGACCGGCGGCGGCGCTGGCCGCCAGCGCGCTCAGCGACAGCGCGGAAGCCAGCAGCAAATGAGAAAATCTGATCATGTAGGGTACCTTTTCGTTGTCGTTGTGGTGAGCCGCACGGGATGGCGGAAATCATACTATTGAAAAATTAAGCTTTTTTAACAACGCGGAAATATCTGGCGGAAACGGCGCTTTCGTCGAACCCTGCGGCCTTGAGCTTTCGGTATCTGACTGTATACTTATACAGTGTTAATGGAGGGTGCGATGCGTAAAATCATTCATGTCGATATGGACTGTTTCTTCGCGGCGGTGGAAATGCGCGACGATCCCAGCCTGCGCGATATCCCGCTGGCGATTGGCGGCAGCGCCGATCGGCGCGGGGTGATCAGCACCGCCAACTACCCGGCGCGGCGCTACGGCGTGCACAGCGCCATGTCCACGGCGATGGCGCTCAAGCTGTGCCCGCACCTCACCCTGCTGCCGGGGCGCATAGCGGCTTACAAAGAGGCCTCGCTGCATATCCGTGAAATCTTCGCCCGCTATACCCCGCTGATCGAGCCGCTGTCGCTCGACGAGGCCTACCTCGACGTGACCGACAGCCCGCAATGCAACGGTTCGGCGACGCTGATCGCCCAGGATATCCGCCAGGCGATCGCCGACGAGCTGAACCTCACCGCGTCGGCCGGCGTCGCGCCTATCAAGTTTCTCGCCAAAATCGCCTCCGAGATGAACAAGCCGAACGGGCAGTACGTGATCACGCCGGCGCAGGTGCCGGCTTTTTTGCAGCAGCTGCCGCTCAGCAAGATCCCCGGCGTCGGCAAGGTGACCGCCAAGCGCCTGGAAGAGGTGGGGCTTATCACCTGCGCCGACGTGCAGCAATACGATTTGGCGCAGCTGCTCAAGCGCTTCGGCAAGTTCGGCCGGGTGCTGTGGGAGCGGTGTCAGGGCATCGATCGGCGCGAAATCTCTCCTGAGCGGCTGCGCAAATCGGTGGGGGTGGAGCGCACGCTGGCGGAAGACATTCACGACTGGGAAGATTGCGAAACGCTGATTATCGACAAACTCTATCCCGAGCTGGAGATGCGGCTGCGCAAGGTGAAGCCGGATCTGCACATCGCCCGGCAGGGCGTGAAGCTGAAGTTTCAGGATTTTCAGCAAACCACCCAGGAGCACGTGTTCCCGGTGCTGAACCGGCAGGATTTGCTGGAGGTGGCGCGGCAGGCGTGGCGCGAGCGGCGCGAAGGGCGCGGCGTGCGGCTGGTGGGGCTGCATGTGACGCTGCTCGATCCGCAGCTGGAGCGGCAGCTGGCGCTGCCTTGGGAATAAAAAAGCCGGCAAGTCGCCTAATGCCGATCGTTTAAGGATCAATTGACCGATCCGGTAGTTGCTGTAAAAAGGGTCCATGGCATCATCATGGACCCTTAAAATGGAACTTTCCCAGGCTCTTGGCATTATCAATTTCACCACACCCGAGCGTGCTCG
>NZ_JAVHUX010000040.1:0-30663 GCF_030954545.1 Serratia sp. MF1(2023)
CGGTACCATCGAACTGCCAGAAGGCGTAGAGATGGTAATGCCAGGCGACAACGTGAACATGGTTGTAACCCTGATTCACCCAATCGCGATGGACGACGGTCTGCGTTTCGCAATCCGTGAAGGCGGCCGTACCGTTGGCGCAGGTGTTGTTGCTAAAGTTATCGCTTAATCGCTGATAAAGTTTGACGCGACACGCGGTAAAAGGGCATCATTTGATGCCCTTTTTCTACGCTGTGAACTAGAACCTATCTCATCAGCGATTTTGCAGTCATAATCATTGGTGAGATGGGCTCTTAAACCGTATTGACAGAAATACGTCATGGCGTAAAACACCGGGATAGCGCTGAAGCGGTATCCGATCGGTTTGGTTTGCCTCGCAATGCGAGGCAAAGTTGTTTGTTCTGAATCATCATTGTGACAGGTTGGTTTATGAGTGCGAATACCGAGGCTCAAGGGAGCGGACGCGGCCTGGAAGCGGCAAAGTGGCTGATCGTCGCCGTTCTGTTGGTTGTGGCTATTGTCGGTAACTATTACTACCGTGATTTAAGCCTGCCATTGCGCGCGCTGGCAGTTGTGCTGATCATCGCCGTTGCAGGTGCAGTGGCTCTGATGACCACCAAAGGCAAAGCCACCGTTGCGTTTGCCCGCGAAGCGCGTACCGAAGTACGTAAAGTGATTTGGCCAACTCGTCAGGAAACGCTACACACCACGTTGATCGTTGCCGCGGTAACCGCCGTGATGTCACTGATTCTGTGGGGGCTGGATGGTATTCTGGTCCGTCTGGTGTCGTTTATTACTGGCCTGAGGTTCTAAAATGTCTGAAGCTCCAAAAAAACGTTGGTACGTCGTTCAGGCGTTTTCCGGTTTTGAAGGTCGCGTAGCACAATCGCTGCGTGAACACATCAAACTGCACGATATGGAAGAGTTGTTCGGCGAAGTGATGGTGCCTACGGAAGAAGTGGTTGAAATCCGTGGCGGCCAACGTCGCAAGAGCGAGCGTAAATTCTTCCCTGGCTACGTGCTGGTGCAGATGGTGATGAATGATGCCAGCTGGCACCTGGTGCGCAGCGTACCGCGCGTCATGGGGTTCATCGGCGGTACGTCTGACCGTCCTGCGCCGATCAGCGATAAAGAAGTTGATGCGATCATGAACCGCCTGCAGCAGGTTGGTGACAAGCCGCGTCCGAAAACGCTGTTCGAACCGGGCGAGCTGGTGCGCGTCAACGACGGCCCGTTTGCCGATTTCAACGGCGTGGTCGAGGAAGTCGATTACGAGAAGAGCCGCCTGAAAGTTTCCGTTTCCATCTTTGGCCGTGCAACGCCGGTGGAACTGGACTTCAGCCAGGTTGAGAAAGGCTGATCGAATAATCAGCAACGAGTGGCCCGTTGCCGCTTGTCAAAGGCGCGAAATTGAACTACAATTTCGCGCCTTTTGTTTTTAGATGCCTTGCCTGATGCATGTTGGGCGGGGTGAAACACGGGGAGCCTCTTGCGAGGCGATACTACCCAAACCGAGGAAATTTAAATGGCTAAGAAAGTACAAGCCTACGTCAAGCTGCAAGTTGCAGCTGGTATGGCGAACCCGAGCCCACCAGTGGGTCCAGCTCTGGGTCAGCAGGGCGTTAACATCATGGAATTCTGTAAGGCATTCAACGCTAAGACTGACAGCGTTGAAAAAGGTCTGCCGATTCCGGTTGTTATCACCGTTTATTCTGATCGCTCCTTCACTTTCGTTACCAAAACCCCGCCAGCAGCAGTTCTGCTGAAAAAAGCGGCTGGTATCAAGTCTGGTTCCGGTAAGCCGAACAAAGACAAAGTAGGTAAAGTGACTCGTGCTCAGGTACGTGAAATCGCAGAAACCAAAGCTGCGGACATGACTGGTTCTGACGTTGAAGCGATGACTCGCTCCATCGAAGGTACCGCTCGTTCCATGGGCCTGGTAGTGGAGGATTAAGAGATGGCTAAGCTGACCAAGCGCATGCGCGTGATCCGTGACAAAGTTGATGCTACTAAACAGTATGACATCGCTGAAGCTGTTGCTCTGCTGAAAGAGCTGGCCACCGCTAAATTCGTAGAAAGCGTTGACGTTGCCGTTAACCTCGGCATCGACGCTCGTAAATCTGACCAAAACGTTCGTGGCGCTACCGTTCTGCCACACGGCACCGGTCGTTCCGTTCGCGTTGCCGTATTTGCCCAAGGCGCTAACGCTGAAGCAGCAAAAGCTGCTGGCGCAGAGCTGGTAGGTATGGACGATCTGGCTGACCAGATCAAGAAAGGCGAAATGAACTTCGACGTTGTTATTGCTTCCCCGGATGCAATGCGCGTTGTAGGTCAACTGGGCCAGATCCTGGGTCCACGCGGCCTGATGCCAAACCCGAAAGTGGGTACCGTTACTCCGAACGTTGCTGAAGCAGTGAAAAACGCTAAAGCAGGTCAGGTTCGCTACCGTAACGACAAAAACGGCATCATCCATACCACTATCGGTAAGGTTGATTTCGACGCAGACAAACTGAAAGAAAACCTGGAAGCCCTGCTGGTTGCGCTGAAAAAAGCAAAACCTTCTCAGGCGAAAGGCATGTACATCAAGAAAGTTAGCCTCTCCACCACCATGGGTGCTGGCGTTGCTATCGATCAGAGCGGTCTGTCTGCTGCAGCGAACTAATCGCATTTGCGATTATCGCTTTGACTTGGGGCCAAGATTTGTCTAGAATCTTATGCCCCAAGGTTTTGCTATTGGCTATGCCGTAGGCAAAACAAAGATTTTTCGGTTGGAGCCTGGCCTATCCAGGCCTCCGTCCAAGACCGCAGGTGTATCGCAAGATACTTAATCCTTCCTGCGTAGACGGTGACAGAGCCTAAGAAAATTTTTCTTTTTTATAAAAGAATGTCTTTGCTGGATTCTGCTCACCGTGTTAAGCCGCTCGGCGTGGCGTTTTACAAAGCGCCGAGTGAAGTGAGTTCCGGGGGATTTTCCCCGGCTAATCCAGGAGCAAAAAGCTAATGGCATTAAATCTTCAAGACAAACAAGCGATTGTTGCTGAAGTCAGCGAAGTAGCCAAAGGCGCGCTGTCTGCGGTTGTTGCGGATTCCCGCGGCGTTACCGTAGATAAAATGACTGAACTGCGTAAAGCAGGTCGTGAAGCTGGCGTTTACATGCGTGTTGTTCGCAACACCCTGATGCGTCGCGTAGTTGAAGGCACTCCATTCGAATGCCTGAAAGACACGTTTGTCGGTCCAACCTTGATTGCATTCTCTCACGAACACCCGGGCGCTGCTGCTCGTCTGTTCAAAGAGTTCGCGAAAGCGAATGCAAAATTCGAGGTTAAAGCTGCGGCCTTTGAAGGTGAGCTGATCCCAGCGGCGCAAATCGACCGCCTGGCGACGCTGCCAACTTACGAAGAAGCGATCGCACGCCTGATGGCAACCATGAAAGAAGCCGCTGCCGGCAAACTGGTTCGCACTCTGGCTGCAGTACGCGATCAGAAAGAAGCGGCGTAAGCCATTCTTTCTTAGCCTTTGCTAACGTATTTAAACTATTTCTGAATTTTAGGAACAATTGTTATGTCTATCACTAAAGACCAAATCCTGGAAGCAGTTGCCGCTATGTCCGTAATGGACGTTGTTGAACTGGTTTCCGCTATGGAAGAAAAATTCGGCGTTTCTGCTGCTGCTGCTGTAGCTGTAGCTGCTGGCCCGGCTGAAGCTGCTGAAGAGAAAACTGAATTCGACGTTATCCTGAAAGCTGCTGGCGCTAACAAAGTTGCTGTTATCAAAGCAGTACGTGGCGCTACCGGCCTGGGTCTGAAAGAAGCTAAAGACCTGGTTGAATCTGCTCCAGCCGCTCTGAAAGAAGGCGTGAGCAAAGATGACGCAGAAGCTCTGAAAAAATCTCTGGAAGAAGCTGGCGCTGAAGTTGAAGTTAAATAAGCCAACCTTTCCGGTTGCAGCCTAGTCTTTTAGGCTGATGGCTGGTGACTTTTTAGTCACCAGCCTTTTTGCGCTGTAGGGCGCCAGTAGCGTTTCACACTGTTTGGCTGCTGGTTTCGCCTCCCAATGTTTGTTTCTATTGACGACTTAATATACCGCGGTCTTTGCACTACCAGGAGTTCTGGGGGAAGACGCGATGAAATGGTTTAAGCGTGATAGCAAGAGACATTGCGGAAAGTGTTCCCGCTTTCCGGTCGACAAAACGGTGTTGCATGAACTGTCCCTAATCGGACGGACAGATTGGGTCACTGATCAGCGAGCTGAGGAACCCTATGGTTTACTCCTATACCGAGAAAAAACGTATTCGTAAGGATTTTGGTAAACGTCCACAAGTGCTGGACATACCATATCTCCTTTCTATCCAGCTTGACTCGTTCCAGAAGTTTATCGAGCAAGATCCAGAAGGGCAGTACGGCCTTGAAGCCGCATTCCGTTCTGTTTTCCCTATCCAGAGCTACAGTGGCAATTCGGAGCTGCAATACGTTAGCTACCGTCTTGGTGAGCCGGTCTTCGACGTCAAAGAGTGCCAGATCCGTGGTGTGACGTTCTCTGCACCGCTGCGCGTAAAACTGCGCCTGGTTATCTATGAGCGCGAAGCGCCTGAAGGTACGGTCAAAGACATCAAGGAACAAGAAGTCTACATGGGCGAAATTCCGCTCATGACCGAAAACGGCACCTTTGTGATCAACGGTACTGAGAGGGTTATCGTATCTCAGTTGCACCGTAGTCCTGGCGTATTCTTCGACAGCGATAAGGGTAAAACCCACTCCTCGGGTAAAGTGCTGTACAACGCACGCATCATCCCTTACCGCGGTTCATGGTTGGACTTCGAGTTCGATCCGAAGGACAACCTGTTCGTGCGTATTGACCGTCGCCGCAAACTGCCTGCGACCATCATTCTGCGCGCGCTGAACTACACCACTGAACAGATCCTCGACCTGTTCTTTGACAAGATCGTCTTCGAAATCCGTGACAACAAGCTGCAGATGGAGCTGGTGCCAGAGCGCCTGCGTGGTGAGACCGCTTCGTTCGACATCGAAGCCAACGGCAAGATCTACGTAGAGAAAGGCCGTCGCATCACCGCTCGTCATATCCGTCAGCTGGAAAAAGACGACATTCAGAGCATTGAAGTACCGGTAGAGTACATCGCGGGCAAAGTGGTCGCGAAAGACTATATCGATACCAATACCGGCGAACTGATCTGCGCAGCCAACATGGAGCTGTCGCTGGATCTGCTGGCCAAGCTGAGCCAGTCCGGCCACAAGCGCATCGAAACGCTGTTCACCAACGATCTGGATCACGGCGCGTATATCTCTGAAACGCTGCGCGTCGATCCGACCACCGATCGTCTGAGCTCGTTGGTAGAAATCTACCGCATGATGCGCCCTGGTGAGCCGCCAACGCGCGAAGCTGCCGAAAGCCTGTTCGAGAACCTGTTCTTCTCCGAAGACCGCTACGATCTGTCCGCGGTTGGCCGTATGAAGTTCAACCGTTCTCTGCTGCGCGACGAGATCGAAGGTTCGGGCATCCTGAGCAAAGACGACATCATCGAAGTGATGAAGAAGCTCATCGATATCCGTAACGGCAAGGGCGAAGTGGACGATATCGACCACTTGGGCAACCGTCGTATCCGTTCCGTCGGCGAGATGGCCGAGAACCAGTTCCGCGTAGGTCTGGTGCGTGTTGAGCGTGCGGTGAAAGAGCGTCTGTCTCTGGGCGATCTGGATACCCTGATGCCTCAGGACATGATCAACGCCAAGCCGATTTCGGCGGCGGTGAAAGAGTTCTTCGGCTCCAGCCAGCTGTCCCAGTTCATGGACCAGAACAACCCGCTGTCCGAGATCACGCACAAGCGTCGTATCTCCGCACTGGGCCCGGGCGGTCTGACCCGTGAGCGCGCCGGCTTTGAAGTTCGAGATGTACACCCGACCCACTACGGCCGCGTGTGCCCAATCGAAACGCCGGAAGGTCCAAACATCGGTCTGATCAACTCCCTGTCCGTGTACGCACAGACTAACGAGTATGGCTTCCTGGAAACCCCGTACCGCCGCGTGCGTGACGGCGTGGTGACCGATGAAATCAACTACCTGTCTGCTATTGAAGAAGGCAACTTCGTTATCGCCCAGGCGAACTCCAACCTGGATGAAGAAGGCCGCTTCGTAGAAGACCTGGTCACCTGCCGCAGCAAAGGCGAATCAAGCCTGTTCAGCCGCGACCAGGTTGACTACATGGACGTATCCACCCAGCAGGTTGTTTCCGTTGGTGCTTCACTGATTCCATTCCTGGAACACGATGACGCCAACCGTGCATTGATGGGTGCGAACATGCAACGTCAAGCCGTACCTACCCTGCGCGCTGACAAGCCGCTGGTTGGTACCGGTATGGAACGCGCCGTAGCGGTTGACTCCGGCGTAACCGCCGTTGCCAAACGCGGCGGTGTGATCCAGTACGTGGATGCTTCCCGTATCGTTATCAAAGTTAACGAAGACGAGATGTACCCGGGCGAAGCAGGTATCGATATTTACAACCTGACCAAGTACACCCGTTCTAACCAGAACACCTGCATCAACCAGATGCCGTGTGTGAATCTGGGTGAGCCAATCGAGCGCGGCGACGTGCTGGCGGATGGCCCATCGACAGACCTGGGCGAACTGGCACTGGGCCAGAACATGCGCGTAGCGTTCATGCCTTGGAACGGCTACAACTTCGAAGACTCCATCTTGGTCTCCGAGCGCGTGGTGCAGGAAGATCGCTTCACCACCATCCACATCCAGGAACTGGCGTGCGTGTCTCGCGACACCAAGCTGGGGCCTGAAGAGATCACTGCCGACATCCCTAACGTGGGTGAAGCTGCGCTCTCCAAGCTGGATGAATCCGGTATCGTGTATATCGGTGCTGAAGTGACCGGCGGTGACATTCTGGTCGGTAAGGTAACGCCTAAAGGCGAAACCCAGCTGACGCCGGAAGAGAAACTGCTGCGTGCGATCTTCGGTGAGAAAGCGTCTGACGTTAAAGACTCTTCTCTGCGTGTACCGAACGGCGTTTCCGGTACGGTTATCGACGTGCAGGTCTTCACCCGCGATGGCGTGGAAAAAGACAAGCGCGCGTTGGAAATCGAAGAGATGCAGCTGAAGCAGGCGAAGAAAGACCTGACTGAAGAACTGCAGATCCTGGAAGCCGGCCTGTTTGCGCGTATCCACGCGGTGCTGGTTGCCGGTGGCATCGAAGCCGACAAGCTGAGCAAGCTGCCGCGCGATCGCTGGCTGGAACTGGGCCTGACCGACGAAGAGAAGCAAAACCAGCTGGAGCAGCTGGCTGAGCAGTACGACGAACTGAAATCTGACTTCGAGAAGAAGCTGGAAGCCAAGCGTCGTAAGATCACTCAGGGCGACGATCTGGCGCCGGGCGTGCTGAAAATCGTCAAGGTTTATCTGGCCGTTAAACGTCAGATCCAACCGGGTGACAAGATGGCGGGCCGCCACGGTAACAAGGGTGTTATCTCCAAGATCAACCCGATCGAAGATATGCCTTACGATGAAAACGGCACGCCGGTAGACATCGTACTGAACCCGCTGGGCGTACCATCACGTATGAACATCGGTCAGATCCTGGAAACCCACCTGGGTATGGCTGCGAAAGGCATCGGTGAGAAGATCAACCAGATGCTGAAGCAGCAGCAGGAAGTGGCCAAGCTGCGTGAGTTCATCCAGAAGGCCTACGATCTGGGCGACGACGTTTGCCAGAAAGTTGACCTGAACACCTTCAGCGACGACGAAGTGCTGCGTCTGGCAGAGAACCTGAAAAAAGGTATGCCGATCGCAACGCCGGTGTTTGACGGTGCGAAAGAGACTGAAATCAAGCAACTGCTGGAAATGGGCGGTATCCCGACCTCCGGTCAGATCACGCTGTTCGATGGCCGTACCGGTGAGCAATTCGAGCGCCAGGTTACTGTCGGCTATATGTACATGCTGAAACTGAACCACTTGGTTGACGATAAAATGCACGCCCGTTCAACCGGTTCTTACAGCTTGGTGACTCAGCAACCTCTGGGTGGTAAAGCGCAGTTCGGTGGTCAACGCTTCGGTGAGATGGAAGTATGGGCACTGGAAGCATATGGCGCGGCTTATACCCTGCAGGAAATGCTCACCGTTAAGTCGGATGACGTTAACGGCCGTACCAAGATGTACAAAAACATCGTGGATGGCGACCACCGGATGGAGCCAGGCATGCCGGAATCCTTCAACGTACTGTTGAAAGAAATCCGCTCGCTCGGCATCAACATCGAACTGGAAGACGAGTAATCGTCATACCGGCTCAGGCTCCCCGCCTAAGGGAGCCTGAGGGTGGTTGTTCAGGTCACACGGGTACCTACTGCGGTTGTGGGTACCCAACAGGTTTAACTCCGACAGGAGCCAATCCGTGAAAGACTTATTGAAGTTTCTGAAAGCGCAAACTAAGACCGAAGAGTTTGATGCGATCAAGATTGCTCTGGCCTCGCCAGACATGATCCGTTCGTGGTCGTTCGGTGAAGTTAAGAAGCCGGAAACCATTAACTACCGTACGTTCAAACCAGAGCGTGACGGCCTTTTCTGCGCCCGTATCTTCGGGCCGGTAAAAGATTACGAGTGCCTGTGCGGTAAGTACAAGCGCTTGAAACACCGCGGCGTGATCTGTGAGAAGTGCGGCGTTGAAGTGACCCAGACCAAAGTGCGTCGTGAGCGCATGGGCCACATCGAGCTGGCTTCGCCGACCGCGCACATCTGGTTCCTGAAATCGCTGCCATCCCGCATCGGTTTGCTGCTGGATATGCCGCTGCGTGACATCGAACGCGTACTGTACTTCGAATCCTATGTGGTGGTCGAAGGCGGTATGACCAACCTCGAGCGTCGTCAGATCCTGACCGAAGAGCAGTATCTGGACGCGCTGGAAGAGTTCGGTGACGAATTCGACGCCAAGATGGGTGCGGAAGCTATTCAGGCCCTGTTGAAAAACATGGATCTGGAAGCCGAGTGCGAGCAGCTGCGTGAAGAGCTGAACGAAACCAACTCCGAAACCAAGCGCAAGAAGCTGACCAAGCGTATCAAGCTGCTGGAAGCGTTCGTGCAGTCCGGTAACAAACCGGAGTGGATGATCCTGACCGTGCTGCCGGTACTGCCGCCGGATCTGCGTCCTCTGGTTCCGCTGGATGGCGGTCGTTTCGCGACCTCGGATCTGAACGATCTGTATCGCCGCGTGATCAACCGTAACAACCGTCTGAAACGCCTGCTGGATCTGGCTGCGCCGGACATCATCGTGCGCAACGAAAAGCGTATGCTGCAAGAAGCGGTAGACGCCCTGCTGGATAACGGCCGTCGCGGTCGTGCCATCACCGGTTCCAACAAGCGTCCTCTGAAATCTTTGGCCGACATGATCAAAGGTAAGCAGGGTCGTTTCCGTCAGAACCTGCTCGGTAAACGCGTTGACTACTCCGGCCGTTCCGTAATCACCGTAGGTCCATACCTGCGTCTGCATCAGTGCGGTCTGCCTAAAAAGATGGCGCTGGAGCTGTTCAAACCGTTCATCTACGGCAAGTTGGAGCTGCGTGGCCTGGCCACCACCATCAAAGCTGCCAAGAAAATGGTTGAGCGTGAAGAAGCCGTCGTTTGGGATATCCTGGACGAAGTGATCCGCGAACACCCGGTACTGCTGAACCGTGCACCAACCCTGCACCGTTTGGGTATCCAGGCGTTTGAACCGGTTCTGATCGAAGGTAAAGCGATCCAGCTGCACCCGCTGGTTTGTGCGGCCTATAACGCCGACTTCGATGGTGACCAGATGGCCGTTCACGTACCGCTGACGCTGGAAGCCCAGCTGGAAGCGCGTGCGCTGATGATGTCCACCAACAACATCCTGTCCCCTGCGAACGGCGAGCCAATCATCGTTCCTTCTCAGGACGTTGTACTGGGTCTGTACTACATGACCCGCGACTGTGTTAACGCCAAGGGCGAAGGCATGGTGCTGAACGGTTCCAAAGAAGCTGAGCGTGTTTACCGCGCCGGCCTAGCGTCTCTGCATGCGCGCGTTAAAGTGCGTATCACCGAAGACGTCAAAAACGCCGAAGGCGAATGGACTTCTCAGACCAGCATCATCGACACCACCATCGGCCGCGCCATCCTGTGGATGATCGTACCGAAAGGTCTGCCGTACGCGATCGTTAACCAGCCTTTGGGCAAGAAAGCGATCTCCAAGATGCTGAACACCTGTTACCGCATCCTGGGCCTGAAGCCGACCGTTATCTTTGCTGACCAGATCATGTACACCGGTTTTGCTTACGCAGCCCGTTCCGGCGCTTCCGTAGGTATCGACGACATGGTTATCCCGGCCAAGAAAGCGGAGATCATCGAAGAAGCGGAAACCGAAGTTGCCGAGATCCAGGAGCAGTTCCAGTCTGGTCTGGTTACCGCCGGCGAACGCTACAACAAAGTGATCGATATCTGGGCTGCAGCGAACGAACGCGTTGCGAAAGCGATGATGGAAAACCTGTCGGTAGAAGACGTGGTTAACCGTGACGGCGAAGTGGAACAGCAAGTTTCCTTCAACAGCATCTTTATGATGGCCGACTCCGGTGCGCGTGGTTCCGCCGCTCAGATTCGTCAGCTGGCCGGTATGCGTGGTCTGATGGCGAAGCCGGACGGCTCCATCATCGAAACGCCAATCACCGCGAACTTCCGTGAAGGTCTGAACGTACTCCAGTACTTCATCTCCACCCACGGTGCTCGTAAAGGTCTGGCGGATACCGCACTGAAAACCGCGAACTCCGGTTATCTGACCCGTCGTCTGGTTGACGTGGCGCAGGATCTGGTTGTGACCGAAGACGACTGTGGCACCCACGACGGCATCCTGATGACTCCGGTTATCGAAGGTGGCGACGTGAAAGAGCCGCTGCGTGAACGCGTTCTGGGCCGTGTGACGGCAGAAGACGTCCTCAAGCCGGGTACGGCGGACATTCTGGTGCCACGCAACACCCTGCTGAACGAGAAGGCGTGTGACCTGTTGGAAGAGAACTCTGTCGACAGCGTTAAAGTCCGTTCCGTGGTGAGCTGTGAAACCGACTTTGGTGTGTGCGCAAACTGCTATGGTCGCGACCTGGCACGTGGCCACATCATCAACAAAGGTGAAGCCATCGGCGTTATCGCGGCACAGTCCATCGGTGAGCCGGGTACACAGCTGACGATGCGTACGTTCCACATCGGTGGTGCGGCATCTCGTGCGGCTGCTGAATCCAGCATCCAGGTGAAAAACAAGGGTAGCATCAAGCTGAGCAACGCGAAGTTCGTTATGAACGCTGCGGGCAAGCTGGTGATCACCTCGCGTAACACCGAACTGAAACTGATCGACGAATTCGGCCGTACCAAAGAAAGCTACAAGGTGCCTTACGGTGCCGTGATGGGCAAAGGCGACGGTGAAGAAGTTAACGGCGGCGAAACCGTTGCTAACTGGGATCCGCACACCATGCCGGTCATCAGTGAAGTCAGCGGCTTCATTCGCTTCGCGGACATGGTCGACGGCCAGACCATTACTCGCCAGACCGACGAACTGACCGGTTTGTCTTCTCTGGTAGTTCTGGACAGCGCAGAGCGTACCGGTAGCGGTAAAGACCTGCGTCCGGCACTGAAAATCGTTGACGCTCAGGGCGAAGATGTATTGATCCCAGGTACTGATATGCCTGCTCAATACTTCCTGCCGGGCAAAGCGATCGTTCAGCTGGAAGACGGCATTCAGATCGGTGCGGGTGATACCCTGGCGCGTATTCCTCAGGAATCCGGCGGTACCAAGGATATTACCGGTGGTCTGCCGCGCGTTGCCGACCTGTTCGAAGCACGTCGTCCGAAAGAGCCGGCAATCCTGGCTGAAATCAGCGGGATTATCTCGTTCGGTAAAGAGACCAAAGGCAAACGTCGCCTGGTGATCTCTCCGCTGGACGGCAGCGACGCTTACGAAGAGATGATTCCGAAATGGCGTCAGCTTAACGTGTTCGAAGGCGAAGTGGTGGAACGTGGCGACGTCGTATCCGACGGCCCAGAGTCTCCGCACGACATTCTGCGTCTGCGTGGCGTGCATGCGGTTACCCGCTACATCACCAACGAAGTGCAGGAAGTTTACCGTCTGCAAGGCGTTAAGATTAACGATAAGCACATCGAAGTTATCGTTCGTCAGATGCTGCGTAAAGGCACTATCGTTAGCGCTGGTGGCTCCGAGTTCCTGGAAGGCGAGCAGGCTGAAGTGTCTCGCGTCAAGATTGCCAACCGTCAGCTGGAAGCTGAAGGTAAGATCCCGGCAACCTTCTCGCGCGATCTGCTGGGTATCACCAAGGCTTCCTTGGCGACCGAGTCCTTCATCTCCGCCGCATCGTTCCAGGAAACGACGCGCGTTCTGACCGAAGCTGCCGTAGCCGGCAAGCGTGATGAACTGCGTGGCCTGAAAGAGAACGTCATCGTGGGCCGTCTGATCCCAGCCGGTACCGGTTACGCTTATCATCAGGATCGCATGCGTCGTCGCGCTCAGGGTGAAGCGCCGGTTGTTCCGCAAGTCAGCGCGGAAGAAGCGACGGCTAACCTGGCCGAGCTGCTCAACGCAGGCCTGGGCGGCAGCGACGACGAGTAATCGTCATCCGCGCCGCGGGCCCGGCATGCCGGGCCCATTGCCAGATAAACCGCTCCCTCGGGGGCGGTTTTTTTTCGCCTCATGCCGGGGCAGAGCAAACTTTGCTACTATGGTTACAGCAGAAATTGACCGGCGCTTTTTACCTGACAACCAAGGACAGTGCGAACATGGACAGCCTCATTACCTTCGAAAAATTGACGGCGCAACACCTGCCTTACCTGTATGAGATCCGCTTTTCCGTTGAGGAAAACCTGCTGCATCCGCATCAGATCCAGTATCTGCAGCGCAAACAGGCGCTGGAGGACATCAACCAGGGCGGCGGCTGGATCTGCAAGCATGGCGACGACTATGCCGGCGTTGGCTTCGGGCTATTCATCCCTGAACCGCTGATCGGCGGCCTGTTCGTGAAGCCGGAATACCAGTCGAAGGGGATCGGCTCCGCCTTGCTGGCACGGATCACTCACTGGATGTTTGAACACGGTGCCGAAGCGATCCACTTAACCACCGATCCCGGCTCCAAAGCCGAAGGCTTTTATCAACATCACGGCTGGGCCGTGGTCGGGCAGGATGAATTCGGCCAGGTCGAACTGGTGAAACGCAAAGAGGGTGACTGATGAAAATCAACGGATTGATGACGTTACTGCTGCTTTCGCTGTTCAGCGCGCCGCTGTATGCGGCCGTTGACTATTTTTACCTGAAGCCGCTCGACGGCGAGAAGATCAAGATAACCCGGCAGATGCTGGAGGCGATGCCGTCGCACACGATTAAAACCTCGACCAATTTCACCCCGGAAGATACGTTCACCGGCGTTGAGCTTGCGGAGCTGGTGAAAGCCTATCATCTGAAAGGCCAGTCGGTGCGCGCTTTCGCCTGGGATGATTACTCCTATTCGATGCCGATTGACGAGATGACTAAATACCGCGTGATCGTCGCCTATCAGCGCGGCGGCAAGCCGATCGACGTTGGGGAACTGGGGCCGTTCGCCATTATTTATCCGCGCGATAGCTACGCCGAGCTGAATAACCTGGATGTGAACGCGAAAACCGTCTGGCAAGTTAAACGGTTGGAGCTGAAATAAGATGAGCAAAAAACTGATCGGTACTCTTATCGCGTTGGTTGCCATCTTCTCCTTATTGATTTTGTTGATTGCCATTAACTTCGGCGGCGTAAAAGAACGCTATAAGCAGATCGAGCCCAATCTGGACAACTACTCGGTGGCCGAGATCCTCTTTCTGGCGTTTGAAAGAACCAAAACCGCGCTGCTGCTCAGTGAAAACAACGACTACGACGCCTTCCAGATCAAAAAGAAAATCTTCTACTCGAAGATTCAGATCCTGGAGAGCCGTTCGACCTTCAGCGACTCTTTTTATTACGACGACGAGTTCATCAAGAATGTTGCGCTGCTGAAGCAGCAGTACCGCACGTTGGACGATCTCTCCGCCGGCTTGCTGGTGGGGCAGAAAAACAAGGCGGACATTCTCTCTTATATGGATGATATCGAGGGCACGCTGGTCGATATCCAGGAAATTATTTATCGGATACAGATTAAAAACTTTACCGAAGTGAAAGGCATCATCCAGGAGAATTCGAGTAAAGCCGAGATGTTCGCCCTCTTTTCGTTGATTTTGGTGTTTCTGATGATGTTCCTGGTGCTGAGAAATGCCTTCTCGTTAAAAGAGATCATCAAGAACAAGAACATCTTTATCTCTTCCATCTACCACGAGATCGCCGGCTCGACTCAGGCTATCGTCATTGCCGCGGATATCATGGAGCACGAGCTGGCGCAGGAAGAGTTGAAAAAAGAAGCCCGCCTGATCTCCTATCACGGCAATAAGATCGCCGAACAAACGCGCGAGGTGATGGATTATTCGCGGCTTGAGATGGGGGAAGTCAAAATCAATATTTCCACCTTCCGGCTGAATGAGGTGGTGGACGATGCCGTAACCGGCATCGGCGCCGGGCGCGGCAATCGCCTCGTGATTCACCGTTCGTCTTATGCCGGCCTGATTGGTTCTGATAAATACAAGCTCTACCGAATATTGGCCAACCTGCTCAGCAACGCGGACAAATTTACCCACCGCGGCGCGATAACCCTTAACGTGAAGGTATGTCACGGCAATCTGTATTTGCGAGTAAAAGACACCGGCATCGGGTTTAACGTTAAAAATCTGGATCGGTTGTATAAGGCGTTCAATCAGGGGGTGGAAAGGGAAACGCGGCAGGGGTTGGGGCTGGGGCTGACCATTATCAAAAATTACGTCACGACGATGAAAGGTACCATTAAAGCCAAATCCGTCGAAGGAGTGGGCTCATCGTTTTTGATCCGCATCCCGGTCAAACTAATTAAAGAATAGGTTCGACAGCAGCAGCGAGGAGATAATCAGCGGCTTGGTCGGTTTTTCCACCAGATGTACGTCATAGTGCAGGATCATATCGCCGATGTTTTTCTCGTAGTGATTCAGCTGGCCGGTCAGAATGATGATGCGGGCGTGCGGATCGAGGGCGTCTTTAATTTTCTTCACAACGCGTTCGGAGGTCTCGCCGAAATCCAACAGCCAGTCCAGAATAAACGCCTCAAAGGACTGCTGTTCCAGCGCGGCCAGCATGGCGTCCGCCGTCTGAAAGGTCTCAGTCTCGATGCCGTATCGGCTGGCGATCTTCTTCAACAGTTCGAGAATATCCCCATCATTGTCCAGGATAGCGATACGCGGGGCCGGCAGAAAGTCTATCTTGTTGACTTTGTACAGCGGAGCCTCGGCGGCATGTTCCCGATTGGTGTTGATGATGAAAAGATCGTCTTTTTTGCAGGCGTAGGTTTCGTCGTTGTCCGCTTGCGTGACCGGGCGCTCGTCAACCTCAATATTGCAGCGCTTGTGAATGCTGTTCATGATAAAGACGGCGTTATGCGTCCTTTGGCCGGCAAACGGCTCGTTGAAGTACTGAAATACCTTTTTGACTTCATCGAGGGTGATGCCTCTTTTGCCATCCAGCTTCTGTTTGGCGCTGTTGTACTGAAGGTTCAGTATGTTGGCCATCGTGGAGGCATGCTTTCTGTCGCCAACTCCTTTCAGAGTGAGCAACGCGCTGATTGCATCGATGTAATTTGGCGTTTTCTTCATGACAACCTTGGCTTTTTTTGATGTTGACCGCGAGCGCTGAAAAACCTGCGCGAGGACCCGTGCTGGATTATAGATGATGACTGGGGGTTGCAGCGATATCAGTTTGATTTTGCTTGTCAAACTCAAAATACACTCGATGCTAAATAAAAAAACACTCAAAAGACATTCACATTTAATCGTTTGTATGGTTAATTAGCGCACATACTGTGTGATTCGCGTCCTGGGGGGGTGCCAGTCTCACAAAATAAACCGCCTGCTCTTGTCCGTAAGCAGGGAGCAGGCGGCAAAAAGATCCGCGGCCAACACCAGGGCCAATGGCAGCACCGGGGATGACCACTCGAATCTCTCTTCGTCGCTGTACCTTCTTATCCTCGTTCCCACTTTTCTGCCGCCACAGCGCTCTATGAGTATCACTCCTGAGTGAGTGCCGCACATCGTTATGCCATCTTTCTGACTGCCCATTAGCCGACAAGGCAATCTGCCCGTACGCCCTTACCGGCCGCGATACGCCATATGCGCGTTGCCGCGGACGAGGGCCCGGCGTCGCGCAAGAGAAGCTCCGGCGCGATCCGGGATGGGATAAGGCGGGGCCATCGAGATGGTGACGGCCCCGGCCGACGCCGGGTTTGGCGGTCGGCAAGGTCACTATAGCCGGGGAGGTTACCGGCGCCAGCGCCGGCGTTCGGCATTGCGCGGCCGCTCCCGCGTTTTCTTCATGCGGCGGTAAACGTTGCCGCTTATTGCGTGCTGCGTCCCAGATAACCGTCCCAGTCTTTCCACACCGGCTGCAGCCCGGCGTTGCTGATGGCCTCGGCGACCTGCTGTGGCGTGCGGCCGTCGTGCGGCTCGAACTGTTCCAACTCCGGCGGCACGTCGTCGGCATAGCCGCCGGGCTGCGTCTTGGATCCGGCGCTGACGCTGTTGATCGCCACCGGGATCATGTGATCGCGGAAGTACGGCGATTCACGCGTAGACAGCGACAGCTCAACGTCCGGTGCGAACAGCCGGAAGGCGCAGATCAGCTGCACCAACTGAGGCTCGCTCATGATCGACGCCGGCTCAATGCCGCCGGCGCAGGGGCGCAGACGCGGGAACGAGATCGAGTAGCGGCTCTGCCAGTAGGTTTGCTGCAGGTAGAACAGATGTTCCGCCAGCAGGTAGCAGTCGGTGCGCCAGCTGTTGGACAGGCCGATCAGCGCACCGAGGCCGATCTTGTCGATCCCGGCGCGCCCCAGGCGATCCGGCGTGGCCAGGCGCCAATGAAAATCCTGCTTCTGCCCGCGCAGATGGTGCTGCAGATAGGTGGCCGGATGGTAGGTTTCCTGATACACCAGCACGCCGTCCAGGCCCAGCGCTTTCAGTTCGGCGTACTCGTCCTGCGCCAGCGGCTGCACTTCCATCATCAGCGAGCTGAAGTGGCGGCGGATCGCCGGAATGTGCTGACGGAAATAGTCCATGCCAACCTTACTCTGATGTTCGCCGGTGACCAGCAACAGGTGCTCGAACCCCAGCGCCTTGATGGCTTCGCACTCGCGTGCGATCTCCGCCGCGTCCAGCGTTTTGCGCTTGATGCGGTTGCTCATCGAAAAGCCGCAGTAGGTGCAGTCGTTGGCGCACAGGTTAGAAAGGTACAGCGGCACATAGAAGCTGACGACGTTGCCGAAGCGCTGACGGGTCAGCTGCTGCGCGCGCTGCGCCAGCGGTTCCAGATACGGCGCGGCGGCGGGGGAGATCAGCGCCATAAAGTCGTCGCGCGTCAGCTTGTCGGCGGTCAACGCGCGTTCCACGTCGCGTGCGGTTTTGCCGTTGATGCGCAGCGTAATGTCGTCCCAATCCAGCTGTTGCCAGCGGCTACTGAAATCGTCGGCCATCACTGAGTCTCCTCTGGTTGGCTGAGGAAGGCGGTCAGCGGGCTGGAGGCGGCCGCACCGCGCTGGCTGGCACCCAATCCGGCGCTGCGCGCCAGCTCGCCGGCCTCCAGCGCCAGGCGAAACGCCCGTGCCATTTGCACCGGGTCGCGCGCCACGGCGATGGCGGTATTCACCAGCACCGCGTCGGCGCCCAGCTCCATCGCTTCCAGCGCGTGGCTCGGCGCGCCGATGCCGGCGTCGACCACCACCGGCACCTTGGCCTGCTCGATGATGATCTCGAGGAAGTCACGGGTGCGCAGACCGCGGTTGGAGCCGATAGGGGCGCCGAGCGGCATCACCGCCGAGCAACCCACCTCTTCCAGCCGTTTGCACAGCACCGGATCGGCGCCGCAGTAGGGCAGCACCACAAAACCGTCTTTCACCAGCGTTTCCGCCGCCTTCAACGTTTCTATCGGATCCGGCAGCAGGTATTTCACATCGGGATGGATCTCCAGCTTCACCCAGTGGGTGCCGAGCGCTTCGCGCGCCAGCCGGGCGGCGAACACCGCTTCGGCGGCGGTTTTGGCGCCGGAGGTGTTGGGCAATAGCCTTACGCCCAGCTGCTGCAGCGGCGCCAAAATGGCGTCGTTGCCGCCGCGCAGATCGACGCGCTTCATGGCCATGGTCACCAGCTGTGAGCCGGAGGCTGCCAGCGCCTCCAGCATCAACGCCGGAGTGGCGAACTTGCCGGTGCCGGTGAACAGGCGCGAGGTAAAAGTGGTATCGGCGATTTTCAGCATGTCAGCCTCCGGCGATCGCTTGAAACAGCAAAATGTCGTCACCGTCCTGCACCTGATGGTCGGCCCAGTCGGCGCGCGGGATGATGGTTTGGTTGATCGCCAGCGCAGTGCCCGGCTGGTGGCGTTCCAGCTGGGTCAGCAGGGCGGCGACGCTGAGCGGCTGCGCCAGCTCCAGCGGTTGGTCGTTCAGACGGATCTTCATGCTGCGCCTCCGCATACCGGGCAGGCGCGGGCCTGGCTCAGTTGCAGCGTGCTCCAGCTCTGCTGCTTGCCGTCGAACAGCCGCAGCTTGCCGTTGAGGGAGGAAGGCATACCGGCCAGCATCTTGATGGCTTCCAGCGCTTGCAGAGTGCCGATCACGCCCACCACCGGGCCGAGCACCCCGGCGGTGCGGCAGTTGCGCTGCGGCTCTTCCTGCTCCGGGTACAGGCAGGCGTAGCAGCCGTGCGCATAGGGCGGCTCGAGCACCAGCAGCTGGCCGCTGAAGCCGACCGCGCTGCCGCTGATCAGCGGCTTGGCGGCGGCGATGCAGGCGGCATTGACCTCATGACGGGTCGCCATATTGTCGCAGCAGTCCAGCACCAGATCGGCGCGGGCGACTGCGTCGCGCAGCGCTTGCCCCTGCAGCCGCTGCGCCAGCGGGATGGATTCCACCAACGGGTTCAGCGCCTGCAGGTGGCGTTGCGCCAGCGCCGCCTTGCAGGTGGCGGTATCGGCGCTGCGGTAGAGGATTTGCCGCTGCAGGTTGGTGACATGCAGCTGGTCGTCGTCGGCCAGCAGCAGCGTGCCGACGCCGGCGGCGGCCAGATACAGCGAAGCCGGGGAACCGAGCCCGCCCAAACCGACGATCAGCACCGTGGCGCGCTTGAGCCTCTCCTGGCCTTCCGGGCCGACGTCCTCCAGCAGCAGCTGGCGGCTGTAGCGCAGGAATTCCTGATCGTTAAGCATCGTTCGGATCCTCGCCTTCGATCAGCCGCAATAGCTCGGCCGTCGCCGCGCGCCAGTCCGGCGCCTGGGTGATGGCGCTGACCACCGCCACGCTGCCGACGCCGCACGCCAGCACTGCCGGTACGCGATCGATGCTGATCCCGCCGATCGCCACCGTCGGGTAATCCGCCAGGCCGGCGATGTGGCGTTTCAACTCCGCCAGCCCCTGCGGCGCCGAAGGCATGTCTTTGGTTTGGGTGGGGAAGATGTGCCCCAGCGCGATGTAGGAAGGTTTCACCGCCAGCGCGCGTGCCAACTCGGCGTCGTCATGGGTGGACACGCCCAGCCGCAGCCCGGCGCGGTGAATGGCCGCCAGATCGGTAGTATCGAGATCCTCCTGGCCCAGATGCACGCCGTAAGCGCCGTGCTTGATCGCCAGCCGCCAGTAGTCGTTGATGAACAGCCGCGCCTGATAACGCTGGCCTAGCGCGATGGCGGCGGCGATATCCGCTTCGACCTGCTCGTCAGGCAGGTCCTTGATGCGCAGCTGGATGGTGGTGACGCCGGCCTCCAGCAGGCGAGCGATCCATTCCACGCTGTCGACGACCGGGTAAAGCCCCAGTTTGTGGGGCGTAGCCGGGAAGGGGGTCGTGATATCAGTCATTGCTTGTCTCCTCTTGCAGGGTGCCGGCGCTGTGATACAGCTCGCTGCCGCGGGCGCGGAACTCGGCGGACATTTTCTCCATGCCGGTCAGCTGCACTTCGATCGGCTTGGCGGCCTCCTGGGCGGCGGCGTAGTCGCGCACCTCCTGCGAAATTTTCATCGAGCAGAATTTCGGCCCGCACATCGAGCAGAAGTGGGCGACCTTGCCGGACTCCTGCGGCAGGGTTTCGTCGTGATAGGCGCGGGCGGTGGCCGGATCGAGCGCCAGATTGAACTGATCTTCCCAGCGGAATTCGAAACGCGCCTTGGACATGGCGTTATCGCGGATCTGCGCACCCGGATGGCCTTTGGCCAGATCGGCGGCGTGAGCGGCGATCTTGTAGGTGATCAGGCCCTGCTTGACGTCCTCTTTGTTCGGCAGGCCGAGGTGTTCTTTCGGCGTGACGTAACACAACATGGCGCAGCCGAACCAGCCGATCATTGCCGCGCCGATGCCGGAGGTGAAATGGTCATAGCCCGGGGCGATATCGGTGGTCAGCGGGCCGAGGGTGTAGAACGGCGCTTCGTGGCAGTGTTCCAGCTCTTCGGTCATGTTGCGGCGGATCATCTGCATCGGCACGTGGCCCGGGCCTTCGATCATCACCTGCACGTCGTATTCCCAGGCGATTTTGGTCAGCTCGCCCAGCGTATGCAGCTCGGCGAACTGGGCTTCGTCGTTGGCGTCCTGAATCGAGCCGGGGCGCAGGCCGTCGCCGAGCGACAGCGAAACGTCGTAGGCGGCGCAGATCTCACAGATTTCACGGAAATGCTGATAGAGGAAGTTTTCCTGATGGTGCGACAGACACCATTTGGCCATGATCGAGCCGCCGCGCGACACGATGCCGGTCAGGCGTTTGGCGGTCATCGGCACGTAGCGCAGCAGCACGCCGGCGTGGATGGTGAAGTAGTCGACCCCTTGCTCCGCCTGTTCCAGCAGCGTATCGCGGAACATCTCCCAGGTGAGGTTTTCCGCCACGCCGTTGACCTTCTCCAGCGCCTGGTAGATCGGCACGGTGCCGATGGGCACCGGGCTGTTGCGCAGGATCCACTCGCGGGTTTCGTGAATATAGCGGCCGGTAGAGAGATCCATCACGGTGTCCGCGCCCCAGCGGGTGGACCACACCAGCTTCTCCACCTCTTCTTCGATCGACGACGTGACCGCCGAGTTGCCGATATTGGCGTTCACCTTCACCAGGAAATTGCGGCCGATGATCATCGGCTCCGCCTCCGGGTGATTGATGTTGGCGGGAATGATGGCGCGGCCGGCGGCCACTTCCTGGCGCACGAACTCCGGCGTGATGTTGTCCGGCAGATTGGCGCCCCAGCTTTGACCCGGGTGCTGGTGGCGCAGCACCTCGCCGCGAATGCGCTCGCGCCCCATGTTTTCACGGATGGCGATGAACTCCATCTCCGGGGTGACGATACCGGCGCGGGCATAGTGCAGTTGGGTCACGCGCCTGCCCGGCAGCGCCTTGCGCGGCAGCGGCAGATGTTCGAAGCGCAGATGATCCAGCCCCTCGTCCGCCAGCCGCTGTTGGGTGAAGCCGGAGCTGGCGCCGCTGAGGGTGGCGGTATCGCCGCGCGCGTCGATCCAGCCGGCGCGCAGTTTGGCGAGACCGGCGTGCACGTCGAGCTTGGCCTGCGGATCGCCGTAGGGGCCGGCGGTGTCATACACCGGGATCGCCTCGTTGGGTTCATACTGGGGGTTGTCTTTGCTGCCGCCGAGCAGGGTCGGGCTGAGCTGAATTTCGCGCATCGGCACCTGGATATCGCTGCGCGAGCCTTGCAGATAGATACGGCGTGAGTTCGGGAAAGCCATGCCTTGCAGGGTGTCGATAAACTGCTGGGCGGCTTCGCGTTGCGCTTTACGGGCGCGCGGTGGATTAACGTTAGACATAGCAAGTTCCTACCAGTGTGTTGGGTTGGGAAAGTTGCTTGTCTGGAGCTCGGAGGGAGTAATGATGGTGGCCGATAAGGCAGGGCGCCCGCAAGGGGAAGGCCGTGCCTGTGGCGATAGATTACTCTTGTTCCCTTCGCGGGTATTAACCCGATCAGGTTCCGCGGATCCCGAATTAACGGTCTCAGCCTGGCTGATTCGATGAACAAATCAGGCGCTAGGCACTCCGACAAGATGCCCCCCAGTATAGGAGGGATAAGAAAAAAAACTATAAAATTTTAACGCGCCGGATCCGGCTGCGGTTGCTGCGCGGCTTCCGCCTCCAGCAGGATCAGCTTATCTTCCAGCGCAAAGCGCGCCGCCAGCGTTTCGCCGATATCCGACAAGGCCTGGTGGAATTCCAGACAAACCTCCTGATCGATATCCACTTCGGTATAGCGATCGTGGAACGCCATGATCTGTTCGGTATTGGCCCACAGCTTGGGGTAGATGTTCACCGCCAGCGACATTTTCGGACTGGCTGCGCCTTCCACTTGTTTGATAATTCTGTCATAGATATGAAAATGCCCTGCGGAGAGGTAATCCACCAGGTTGTGGCAAAAGTTCTCCAGCGCTTTTTCATTCAGCGGCGTATGCTTTTCTTTATTCGGTTTGAGGCCTACCAGCGTGCAGTAGGCGACCAGCAACTGCTTGCGGGCCTGAAGCCATTGATCAACTAATTCATTACTACCGCCAACGCGCTGAGTCAGCCTTTCCAAACGGTTGAGCATGTTTGACTCCGTGTAAGTAATAAAAGTAACCGGTAAGTTATTAAAATGTAACAAAGCCGATTCGTAGAGTGCCAGTGAAGCTGAGGTTGTGCAACAACGATATGGAACTTGCATTAACGGGCAATGAAAACGGCTGGTGGATCGTCAGCCATGAAAGCAAACTTTGGTTACCGAACGGTGAATTGCCGTCGGGGACGGCCGCCACCCTCGGGCTGCAGGGCCGTATGGCGCGCACCATCGGTGAGTGGGCGGGGGCGCCGGTTTGGCTGGTGCGCCAGGCGATGCCGCGGGAGATGGGCTCGGTGCGTCAGCTGTTGGATCAGGATCGCGGTCTGTTTCAGCTTGCCGGACGCGGCGTGCAGCTGGCGGATTTCTACCGTTCACATCGCTATTGCGGCTACTGCGGCCATGAGATGCACCTCAGCCGCAGCGAGAGCGCCTGCCTGTGTGGCCACTGCAAAGAGCGCTACTATCCGCAGATTGCACCCTGCGTGATCGTCGCCATTCGGCGCGAGGATCAGATCCTGCTGGCGCAACACGTGCGCCATCGCGGCGGTATCCACACGGTGCTGGCCGGCTTCGTCGAAGTGGGCGAAACGCTGGAGCAGGCGGTAGCGCGCGAAGTGATGGAAGAGAGCAATATCGAAATCAAGAACCTGCGCTACGTCACTTCACAACCCTGGCCGTTCCCGCACTCGCTGATGATGGCCTTTATGGCCGATTACCATCAGGGGGAAATTCGTCACGATCCCAAGGAGCTGCTCAACGCCGGCTGGTATCGCTACGACCAACTGCCGCTGTTGCCGCCGCCCGGCACCGTGGCGCGCCGGTTGATTGAGGACACCGTGGCGCTGTGCCGGGCAGAATAATGTACAATGGCCGGCAGATTATTAAGGGAGCCCCATAAATGACTGAGTTGAAGAACGATCGCTACCTGCGCGCGCTGTTGCGCCAGCCGGTGGATGTGACCCCCGTATGGATGATGCGCCAGGCCGGTCGTTATTTACCGGAGTACAAGGCGACCCGCGCCCAGGCCGGTGATTTCATGTCGCTGTGCAAGAACGCGGAGCTGGCCTGCGAGGTCACGCTGCAGCCGCTGCGCCGCTATGCGCTGGACGCCGCCATCCTGTTCTCCGACATTCTCACCATTCCCGACGCCATGGGGCTCGGCCTGTACTTTGAAGCCGGCGAAGGCCCGCGTTTCAGCTCTCCCGTTACCTGCCGCGCCGACGTCGACAAGCTGCCGGTGTTCGATCCGGAAGTGGAGCTCGGCTATGTGATGAACGCGGTGCGCACCATTCGCCGCGAGCTGAAGGGCGAAGTGCCGCTGATCGGCTTCTCCGGCAGCCCGTGGACGCTGGCGACTTATATGGTCGAAGGCGGCAGCAGCAAAGCCTTCACCAAGCTGAAGAAGATGATGTATGCCGAACCGGCCACGCTGCATCTGTTGCTGGACAAGCTGGCGGACAGCGTGATCCTGTACCTCAATGCCCAGATCAAAGCCGGCGCGCAGTCGGTGATGGTGTTCGACACCTGGGGCGGCGTGCTGACCGGGCGCGACTACCGCGAGTTCTCTTTGCACTACATGCACAAGATCGTCGACGGGCTGCTGCGTGAAAACGACGGCCGCCGCGTGCCGGTGACGCTGTTCACCAAAGGCGGCGGGCAGTGGCTGGAGGCGATGGCCGCCACCGGCTGCGATGCGCTGGGGCTGGATTGGACCACCGACATCGCCGACGCGCGTCGGCGCGTCGGCGACAAAGTGGCGCTGCAGGGCAATATGGATCCGTCGATGCTGTATGCCTCTCCGGCGCGCATCGCGGAAGAAGTGGAGACCATTCTGGCCGGTTTCGGCCACGGCAACGGCCATGTGTTCAATCTGGGCCACGGCATCCATCAGGATGTGCCGCCGGAGCACGCCGGCGCCTTCGTCGAGGCGGTGCACGCGCACTCGGCGAAATACCACCGTTAAGGATTCGATGTGACCGATATGGCGGCCCTGCGCGCCGAACAGCTGCGGCGCGCGGCTGAAGTCATTCGCTACGACGATCTGCCGGCCGAACCGCCGGCCTTCATCGCCGGCGCCGACGTGGGCTTCGAGCAAGAAGGGGCGGTGACGCGCGCCGCCATCGCCATCCTGCGCTATCCGTCGCTGGAACTGGTGGAGTATCAGGTGGCGCGCATCGCCACCGTCATGCCCTACATCCCGGGCTTCCTGTCGTTTCGCGAATACCCGGCGCTGTTGGCCGCCTGGGGGCAGCTGCGGCAGAAGCCGGGGCTGATCTTCGTCGATGGGCATGGCATTTCGCATCCGCGGCGTCTCGGCGTCGCCAGCCATTTCGGCCTGCTGGTCGATGTGCCGACCATCGGCGTGGCCAAGAAGCGCCTGTGCGGCAAATTTGCGCCGCTGGACGCCGCCGTCGGCGCGCTGGCGCCGCTGGAAGATAAGGGTGAACCGCTGGGCTGGGTGTGGCGCAGCAAGGCGCGTTGCAACCCGCTGTTCATCTCTACCGGCCATCGCGTGAGCGCCGACAGCGCGCTGGCGTGGGTGCAACGCTGCATGGCGGGCTACCGATTACCGGAGCCGACCCGCTGGGCCGACGCCATCGCGTCGCGCCGTCCGGCGTTTCAGCGTTGGTTGCAGCAGCATCCGGAGGTGTCGCCATGAGCGATTTCGGGTACACTGCGCCGCAGATAACGCGTAAGAGAGTAAAGCATGCTACGTAACCCGATTCATTTACGTCTGGAACGGCTCGAGGCCTGGCAACATTTGACCTTTATGGCCAGTTTGTGCGAGCGTATGTACCCGAATTACCAGATGTTCTGCAAACAGACCGAGTTCGGCGATCCGGCGGTTTATCGCCGCATTCTGGATTTGGTGTGGGAAACGCTGGTGGTGAAGGACGCCAAGGTCAACTTCGACAGCCAGCTCGAGAAGTTGGAAGAGGCGATTCCGTCGGCGGAAGATTACGATCTTTACGGCGTTTACCCGGCAATTGATGCCTGTATCGCATTAGGGGAACTGATCCATTCGCGGCTCGGCGGGGAGACGCTGGAGCACGCCATTGCCATCAGCGAAACATCGATTCGCACCGTGGCGATGTTGGAAATGACCCAAGCCGGTAAGGAAATGACCGACGAAGAGTTGGAAAGTTTGCCTGCGGTAGAGGAAGAATGGGACATTCAATGGGAAATTTTCCGCCTGTTGGACGCCTGTGAAGAGCGCGATATAGACCTGATCAAGGGGCTGCGATCCGACCTGCGAGAGGCCGGTGTCAGCAACATCGGGATAAATTTAGCGCAATAAGGCAACAAAACGTGATTTAACGCCTGATTTGTCATGCCTTAAGGCTTCACATCCGCACCCTGTCTGGTCTACATTTGGGGGGCGTAAAAAAAGTGGCTATCGGTGCGTGTATGCAGGAGAGTGCTGTCAATCGGCATATCCGTCGCACTCGATGCTTTGCAAACGATAAACACACTGTAAGGATAACTTATGAACAAGACTCAACTGATTGATGTAATCGCGGACAAGGCTGACCTTTCCAAAGCACAAGCTAAACTGGCTCTGGAATCCACCCTGGCTGCTATTACTGAGTCTCTGAAAGAAGGTGATGCAGTACAATTGGTTGGCTTCGGTACTTTCAAAGTAAACCATCGTAGCGAGCGCACTGGCCGCAACCCACAGACTGGCAAAGAAATCAAAATCGCAGCAGCCAACGTGCCTGCGTTCGTTTCTGGCAAAGCACTGAAAGACGCTGTTAAATAAGACCGCGCCTCGGTGAAAAGAATAAACAGGGGGGCGATGGCGCCCCTTTTGTTTGCTCGTCGGGCGCTCATGGCCGTTGGCATCGCCGTCGGCCTGAGTGCCTGCAGTTTCCATTCCGATATCCCCAGCTTTACCGCCAGCGGCTTCGTGGCCGATCAGGGTGTGATACGCCTGTGGCGTAAAGACGATGAGCAACATCGTCCGCAGGTGTTGGTCAGCGTCTACAGCCCTTACCGTGGTCCGGGTACCATCACCACGCTGTACACCTATCAGGGCGACGTGCTGCGCCAAATCAAACGCAACGACGCCGACGGCGATCGAGATTCCATTCAGCTGCGCTTTGCCGACGACGGCACGGTGAGCTTTATGCAGCGCCAGCTGGCGACACGCCGCGAACCGCTGACCAGCGATGAAATCGCTCTGTACCAATATCAGGCGCGGCGGATCCTTGAAGTGAGCAATGCGCTGCGCGCCGGCAAGGTGAAATTGCTGCAGGGGCACTGGATGCAGGGCGAGGTGCAAACCTGCGACGGCCAGCGCATGAAACCGGGGCTGGATGCCGCCTCCATCGTTTGGATCGAGAAACGCGCCCGCAGCAGTAGCCGGCCGGTGAGCGTCGCCTGGCTGGAAGCGCCCGAAGGCAGCGAACTGCTGCTGGTGGCGAACGACGACTTCTGCAGCTGGGAACCGAAAGAAGACCAGCTGTAAAAAAGGCCCCGCGCTGCGGAGCCTCCCATCATGACCTTAGACGGCCAAATCACTTGCCGCGCGCAATCGCGCGATAACCGATGTCTTTGCGGCAGAAGCTGCCCGGCCACTGAATGCCTTCCGCCAGCTGGTAGGCGCGTTGCTGCGCCTGCGCCACGGTGTCGCCCAGCGCCGTTACGCACAGCACGCGGCCGCCGCTGGTGACGACATCATCGCCCTGCAGGCGTGTACCGGCGTGGAAGACCTTGCCGTCGGCGCTTTCCTGCTGCGGCAACCCCTGGATCACTTCGCCGTTGCGATAGTCCCCCGGATAACCGCCGGCCGCCAGCACCACGCCGAGCGCAGGGCGTTCGTCCCAGTCGGAGCTTTTCTCGTTCAGGCGGCCTTCGGCACCCGCCAGGCACAACTCCACCAGATCGGAGCGCAGGCGCAGCATGATCGGCTGGGTTTCGGGATCGCCAAAACGACAGTTGAATTCGATCACCTTCGGCTGGCCATCGGCGGCGATCATCAGGCCGGCGTACAGGAAGCCGACGTAGGTGTTGCCTTCCGCCGCCATGCCGCGCACCGTCGGCCAGATCACCTGGTCCATGGCGCGCCGGTGGATTTCGTCGGTCACGACCGGCGCCGGGGAGTAAGCCCCCATGCCGCCGGTGTTCGGGCCGGTGTCGCCGTCGCCGACGCGTTTGTGGTCCTGGCTGGTGGCCATTGGCACCACGTTCTCGCCGTCGACCATCACGATGAAGCTGGCTTCTTCGCCGTCGAGGAACTCTTCCACCACGATGCGATGACCGGCATCGCCGAAGGCGTTGCCGGCCAGCATGTCTCGCACCGCCTCTTCCGCTTCCTGCAGCGTCATCGCGACGATCACGCCTTTACCGGCCGCCAGGCCATCGGCCTTGATGACGATCGGTGCGCCTTTGCGGCGCACATAGGCCAGCGCTGGCTCCACCTCGGTAAAGTTTTCATATTCGGCGGTCGGGATGCGGTGGCGCGCCAGGAAATCTTTGGTGAAGGCTTTGGAGCCTTCGAGCTGCGCGGCGGCCTGCGACGGGCCGAAGATTTTCAAACCGGCGGCCTGGAAGGCGTCGACCACGCCGATCACCAGCGGCGCTTCCGGCCCGACGATTGTCAGACCGATGTCATGGCTCTGGGCGAAAGCGACCAGGGCAGGGATGTCGGTGGCGGCGATCGCCACGTTTTCCAGATTGGCTTCCAGCGCGGTGCCGGCATTGCCCGGCGCAACGTAGACTTTGTCCGCCAGCGGAGACTGGGCGGCTTTCCAGGCCAGCGCGTGCTCGCGCCCGCCGTTGCCGATAATCAAAATGTTCATCAGGGGCTCCACGAATGGCGTGCGCCGGAGCGCACGCGGCAAAAGGAATTAATGGCGGAAGTGACGCATGTCGGTAAAGATCATGGCGATGCCGTGTTCGTTGGCGGCGGCGATCACTTCGTCGTCGCGGATAGAGCCGCCCGGCTGGATCACGCAGGTGATGCCGACCGCCGCCGCGGCATCGATGCCGTCGCGGAACGGGAAGAAGGCGTCGGAGGCCATGGCGGATCCTTTCACTTCCAGCCCTTCGTCGCCCGCTTTGATGCCGGCGATCTTGGCGGAGTAAACGCGGCTCATCTGGCCGGCGCCTATGCCGATGGTCATGTTGTCACGTGCATAAACGATGGCGTTGGATTTCACGAACTTGGCCACTTTCCAGCAGAACAGCGCGTCGCGCAGTTCCTGTTCGGTCGGCTGACGCTCGGATACCACACGCAGATCGGCGGCGGTTACCATGCCCAGATCGCGATCCTGCACCAGCAGGCCGCCGTTGACGCGCTTGAAGTCCAGCTCCGCCACACGTTGCTGCCACTGGCCGCAGGCCAGCACGCGCACGTTCTGCTTGGCGGCCAGCAGGGAGCGCGCTTCCTGGGTGACGTTTGGCGCGATGATCACTTCCACGAACTGGCGGCTGATGATCGCCTGCGCGGTGGCGGCATCCAGCTCGCGGTTAAAGGCGATGATGCCGCCAAAGGCGGAGGTCGGGTCGGTTTGGTAAGCGCGCTCGTAGGCGGCCAGGATGTCGTCACCGATCGCCACGCCGCAAGGGTTGGCGTGTTTGACGATCACGCAGGCCGGTTCGGCGAACTCTTTCACGCATTCCAGCGCGGCGTCGGTATCGGCGATGTTGTTATAAGACAGCGCCTTGCCCTGCAGCTGCTCGGCGGTCGCGACGGACGCTTCCTTTACCTCTTCTTCTATATAGAAGGCGGCCTGCTGGTGGCTGTTCTCACCGTAGCGCATATCCTGCTTCTTGATGTAGTTGAGGTTCAGGGTGCGCGGGAAGCGGCCGGACGGCTGCTCGGTCTCGCCGTGGTACGCCGGCACCAGCGCGCCGAAGTAGTTGGCGATCATGCTGTCGTAGGCGGCGGTGTGCTCGAAGGCCTTGATGGCGAGATCGAAGCGGGTGGCATAGCGCAGCGAACCGTCGTTGTTGTCCATCTCGGTAATAATGGCGGCGTAGTCGCTGCTCTTCACCACGATGGCGACGTCTTTATGGTTCTTGGCGGCGGAGCGCACCATGGTCGGGCCGCCGATATCGATATTCTCGACCGCGTCTTCCAGCGAGCAATCCGGGCGCGCCACGGTTTGGGCGAACGGGTACAGATTGACGACCACCATGTCGATAGGCTGGATGTCATGCTGAGTCATGACGGCGTCGTCCTGCCCGCGGCGGCCGAGAATACCGCCGTGAACTTTTGGGTGCAGGGTCTTTACTCGTCCGTCCATCATCTCCGGGAAGCCGGTGTAGTCGGAAACTTCGGTAACGGGCAGACCGGCGTCTGCCAGCAGGCGAGCGGTGCCGCCGGTGGAGAGCAGTTCAACGCCGCGCTGGGAAAGCGCTTCGGCGAATTCAACGATACCGGCTTTGTCAGACACGCTGAGCAGGGCCCGGCGGATTGGACGAGGTTGTTGCATGGTTTTATCCCTTGGCTTTGAGTCGCAATTAAAGAGCGTTACGTGAATGTCCACCTCGTTCTCTCTATAAGGAAGGGTTTTTTGCCTTATAAAGGGAGGGGCAGGCGCATATTCAGGTAGCGCCCCCATAAAAAGGGGATCGTTTCGTCGCGGGGAATTGTAGCGAAAACGTTTGCGTGGCGCTCGTAAATTTTCCGTGCAAATCGCATCTGTGGATAACACTGTGTGCAAGTGGGTATAAGGCGGGGTTTTGCTGTGGAATGCAGCGAACGATCGTTTTTGCGGAAAATACCTGTTGCGGCCTGCGAGGAACTCCCTATAATGCGCCTCCATCGACACGGAACATGTGAACAACTTCACAGAGTATCCGGGGGTCGCAGAGAAAAAATCCTGAAAATTAGGGTTGACTCTGAAAGAGGAAAGCGTAATATACGCCACCTCGAGTTAGCAAGCGAAAGCGCCTAACTCACTGCTCTTTAACAATTTATCAGACAATCTGTGTGGGCACTCCACAAGACG
>NZ_JAVHUX010000002.1:0-2160 GCF_030954545.1 Serratia sp. MF1(2023)
TGCAAAAAAATATCAAGTCTTGAAGAGTGACTAACTGAAGTAAAATTCATGCAGTAAATCTTTGAGCATCGCTTCTCGAGTGGAAGCACATCAAGCTTTTAATTGAAGAGTTTGATCATGGCTCAGATTGAACGCTGGCGGCAGGCTTAACACATGCAAGTCGAGCGGTAGCACAGGGGAGCTTGCTCCCCGGGTGACGAGCGGCGGACGGGTGAGTAATGTCTGGGAAACTGCCTGATGGAGGGGGATAACTACTGGAAACGGTAGCTAATACCGCATAACGTCGCAAGACCAAAGAGGGGGACCTTCGGGCCTCTTGCCATCAGATGTGCCCAGATGGGATTAGCTAGTAGGTGGGGTAATGGCTCACCTAGGCGACGATCCCTAGCTGGTCTGAGAGGATGACCAGCCACACTGGAACTGAGACACGGTCCAGACTCCTACGGGAGGCAGCAGTGGGGAATATTGCACAATGGGCGCAAGCCTGATGCAGCCATGCCGCGTGTGTGAAGAAGGCCTTCGGGTTGTAAAGCACTTTCAGCGAGGAGGAAGGTGGTGAACTTAATACGTTCATCAATTGACGTTACTCGCAGAAGAAGCACCGGCTAACTCCGTGCCAGCAGCCGCGGTAATACGGAGGGTGCAAGCGTTAATCGGAATTACTGGGCGTAAAGCGCACGCAGGCGGTTTGTTAAGTCAGATGTGAAATCCCCGGGCTCAACCTGGGAACTGCATTTGAAACTGGCAAGCTAGAGTCTCGTAGAGGGGGGTAGAATTCCAGGTGTAGCGGTGAAATGCGTAGAGATCTGGAGGAATACCGGTGGCGAAGGCGGCCCCCTGGACGAAGACTGACGCTCAGGTGCGAAAGCGTGGGGAGCAAACAGGATTAGATACCCTGGTAGTCCACGCTGTAAACGATGTCGATTTGGAGGTTGTGCCCTTGAGGCGTGGCTTCCGGAGCTAACGCGTTAAATCGACCGCCTGGGGAGTACGGCCGCAAGGTTAAAACTCAAATGAATTGACGGGGGCCCGCACAAGCGGTGGAGCATGTGGTTTAATTCGATGCAACGCGAAGAACCTTACCTACTCTTGACATCCAGAGAACTTAGCAGAGATGCTTTGGTGCCTTCGGGAACTCTGAGACAGGTGCTGCATGGCTGTCGTCAGCTCGTGTTGTGAAATGTTGGGTTAAGTCCCGCAACGAGCGCAACCCTTATCCTTTGTTGCCAGCGGTTCGGCCGGGAACTCAAAGGAGACTGCCAGTGATAAACTGGAGGAAGGTGGGGATGACGTCAAGTCATCATGGCCCTTACGAGTAGGGCTACACACGTGCTACAATGGCGTATACAAAGAGAAGCGACCTCGCGAGAGCAAGCGGACCTCATAAAGTACGTCGTAGTCCGGATTGGAGTCTGCAACTCGACTCCATGAAGTCGGAATCGCTAGTAATCGTAGATCAGAATGCTACGGTGAATACGTTCCCGGGCCTTGTACACACCGCCCGTCACACCATGGGAGTGGGTTGCAAAAGAAGTAGGTAGCTTAACCTTCGGGAGGGCGCTTACCACTTTGTGATTCATGACTGGGGTGAAGTCGTAACAAGGTAACCGTAGGGGAACCTGCGGTTGGATCACCTCCTTACCTAAAGATATTAGTTCGAGTGGCGTGCTCACACAGATTGTCTGATAGAAAGTAACGAGCAGAAATACCTTTATAGGCTTGTAGCTCAGGTGGTTAGAGCGCACCCCTGATAAGGGTGAGGTCGGTGGTTCAAGTCCACTCAGGCCTACCACTTCTCGGAAGTGGAAAAGGTACTGCGCGTGACTGTATGGGGCTATAGCTCAGCTGGGAGAGCGCCTGCCTTGCACGCAGGAGGTCAGCGGTTCGATCCCGCTTAGCTCCACCATATAGTCCGGTATTTCACTACTTCAGAGTATATTGGCAACAGTATGCTGCGAAGTATTTTGCTCTTTAACAATCTGGAACAAGCTGAAAATTGAAACATGACGGCTGAAATTCATTCCTCCGTAGAAGTACCGGAATGAAGAGTAACCTGTCATAGAGTCTCTCAAATGTTTGCAACTTGAACGGTGGAAACATCTTCGGGTTGTGAGGTTAAGTGACTAAGCGTACACGGTGGATGCCTAGGCAGTCAGAGGC